>CAJXSQ010000001.1 GCA_913061215.1 uncultured Synechococcus sp.
CGCAACCAGGTGATTGACCACGACCTGTCGCTCGACCAGGAGCGCCCCGACCCCGTCACCGGGGGTGGCGGTACGGACACCCAACTGGGCAACGACTGGCTGAATCTGCTGGATACCAACGGCGATGGTGTGTTCAACAGCCGTGATCTACTGATCGATCCCGACCGCTTCACGCTGCTGCGCCAGGCGGAGCTGAGCCCCGGAACCCTTGACGCCATCGCCGAGCAAAACAACCCGATCGGCGATCTGCCAGACATCCTTCTCTCCCCCGGCTCAGGCTTCAACCAGCAGGAGTTGGTGAACATCTTCAACATGGATGTGATCAATCCTCCCTCCGGCCTGCAACCCGATCCCAACCTCGGCGGCATGGGCCTCTGATCGCTGCTGGTGCTTCGCAACGAATCAGGCTCCGCCCACGGCGGGGCCTTTCGGGCTGCTTGCTGAAAGCCTGGTTAGGCTGAAACCCACTGCACTGCAACCGCCCCAACGCCATGCTTCAGCGTCTGGTGAACAGAATCGCCCTTCCCATCGCCGCAGCAAGCACTTGCCTGGCCCTGGCCGCTCCAGCCCACGCCCAGCGGGTGGTGCCCAAGATCGGCAACATCTGCCCTCTGGGCTATGTGGACACCTTCAACGGCAAATGCTCCACGCTGGGGTTGATGAACTACACGCTGCAACCCACCAACGGCCAGGCCTGCCCTTCCGGCTGGATGAACGTGGGCGGCGGCTACTGCCGCGAGAAATGACGCGAAACATGCGCCGTGCAGACCGGCCGGAGCTCACGCTCCTCTACGACGGCGGCTGCCCGCTCTGCCTGCGGGAGGTGGCCTTCCTGCGCCGGCGCGACCAAAGCCGCAACCCGCAGCAGCCACGCCTGGCCTTCGTGGATATCGATGCGGCTGACTACGACGCGGCCAGCCATGGCGGCATCAGCTACCGCGAGGCCATGGGCCGCATCCATGCGATCCAGGCCGATGGCAGCGTGCTGCGCGACGTGGCCGTGTTCCGCAGCGCCTATGAGCTGATCGGGCTGGGCTGGCTCTATGCACCCACCGCCTGGCCCGTGATCGGCCCGATCGCGGATGGCCTCTACGGCGTCTGGGCCCGCTGGCGGCTGCCGCTCACGCGGCGCCCGGATCTGGACCAACTCTGCAGCTGCCGCTCAGATCGCCGCTCAGAACACGCGACGCATCATGCGTGAGGCCACGCGCGTGTCCATCAGCAGCAGCATCAGTCCCAGGATCAACGCCAGCATCGCCAGCACGAACAGCGGCACCACGATCGCCGCGAGATCAAGCACGGCAATGGCGCTGATGAACGTCACCGCCACCACCAGCGCCACCAGCACCCCGGTGACGGTGACGCTCTCGATCGCCCGTGACAGCAGGCCCATGCGGCGGCGGAGCAGCAGCAGCTCCTGAGCATCGCTGGCCGGATCGCTGAGGCTGCGGGCCCGATCGAGCACCCGGGCCAGGCGGTTGCTGATCACCCCCAGCAGCCCGGCGATCGCCGTGAGCAGAAACACCGGTGCCACCGAGAGCTGGATCGCCCGGGCGAGGCCATGCACGGGTGCATCTGGATCAGGAGCAGTGATCAGAGCAGCGAACAGGTTGGTCAATGGTGCAGGAGGCGAAGCGATCCGAAGACACCACTGAAGCGGTGCCGGCCGGAACTGCCAAGCTGCGGCCAGCCACACCGGACAGCGTGACCGTCATCGACAGCAGCTATCAAGGGCAGCTGCGCTGCCAGGCCAGTCACGGCCCCTCCGGCAGCGTGCTCGAAACGGATGCCCCCACCGACAACCAGGGGCAGGGCGCACGCTTTTCGCCCACCGATCTGGTGGCAACCGCGCTGAGCACCTGCATCCTCACGATCATGGGGATCGTGGCCGAACGGCACGGCTGGCCGCTGCAGGGCTGCCAGGCCCGGGTGGAGAAAACGATGAGCAGCGAGCCACCACGCCGGATCGCGCAGCTCACGGTGTGGATCACCCTGCCGGAAGGCCTCGAGGAACGGCAGCGGCGGGTGCTGCAGCGGGCAGCGGAGCAGTGCCCGGTGAAGCTGAGCCTCGAGGGAAGCGTGCCGATCACCCTGCACTGGACCTGATGACAGCCAACAGCCACAACGCCTGGAGCCGGCTGCGCCAGCACCTGCACACCACCCAGTTGCTGGGAGGCATCCACAGCACCCTCTATTTCGATCAGAACACCGTGATGCCCGCGGCGGCAGCCGGTTGGCGCGGGGAGCAGCTGGCCCTGCTGGCCCAGCAGCTGCACGAGCGGCAGACCAGCCCGGCCTACCAGGACCTCCTGGCGGAGGCGGAAGCCGAGCTCCCGCCCGAGGCACCAGCGGAGCAGCGCCACAACCTTGCGCTGCTGCAGCGGGAGCTCAACCGGCAGGTGCGCCTGGATCCAGCCCTGGTGGGCGCCCTGGCCCAGGCGCAGGCCGATGGGTACAGCCGCTGGCAGGACGCGAAGCAGCGCAGCGATTTCTCGCTGTTCGCCCCCGCGCTGGAACACCTGATCGCGCTGCGCCGGGAGCAGGCGGCTCAGCTGGCACCGGTGGAACACCACGCCGACGGCAGCGCACGCAGCACCTGGGAAATCCTTGCCCAGCCCTTTGAGCCAGACATCAGCAAAGAGCAGCTGAACAGCTGGCTGCTGCCCCTCGCTGAGATCCTGCCGCCGCTGCTCGAGCGGGCCCGCAGCCTGCCGGCCGGCAGCCGCGACGCCTGGGATCTGCCGGAGCACCAGCAGGACAGCCTCTGCGCCGAGCTGCTCGAGGGCTGGGGCTACAACCCGGAGCGCTGTGTGCGGGCCCGCTCGCCCCATCCCTTCTCCAGCACCCTCGGGCCCAACGACTTCCGCATCACCACCCGCGTGGTGCCGGGCCAACCGTTCTCAGCCTTCCTGGCCACAGCCCACGAATGGGGCCACAGCCTGTATGAGCAGGGGCTGCCCCGCAGCGGCGAGCACTGGTTCCCCTGGCCCCTGGGCGAGGCCACCTCGATGGCCGTGCATGAAAGCCAGAGCCTGTTCTACGAGAACCGCCTGGGGCGCAGCCTCGCCCTGGCCCGCCGCTGGCATCCCCGCTTCTGCGATGCCCTGGGCCGCGATGTGTGGGGCGATGCCGCCGCCTTCTGGCGCGACCTCAACCCGATCCGCCCGGGCTTCACCCGGGTGGAGGCCGATGAGGTGAGCTACGGGCTGCACGTGCTGCTGCGCTACGAGCTCGAGCTGGCTCTGGTGGAAGGCGAGATGCCGGTGAACGAGCTGCCGCAGGCCTGGAATGCCGGCATGCAGCGCCTGCTGGGGCTCACCCCCGCCAACGATGCGCAGGGTTGCCTGCAGGATGTGCACTGGAGCGAAGGCCTGTTCGGCTACTTCCCCTCCTATGCGCTGGGCCATCTGATCAGCGCCCAGCTGAGTGAAGCGATGGAAGCCGAGCTCGGCCCGATCGAAACCCTCCTGGAAGCCGGAGAGGATCAACGGCTGGGCCACTGGCTCCAGCGCAACGTGCATGGGCTGGGCCGCAGTGTGAACGGCGCCGAACTGGTGGAGCGGGTCACAGGCCAGGCACTGAGCCACGCCGCCTTCGGCCGCTACCTGCACAGCAAGCTCGAGCGCCTGGCGCAGGGCGGCTGAGCCTCCGGTGGGCCATCCGTAGGATGCCGCCCACATCCCTTGCCGCTGCCTGATGGCGAACATCGACCACGCCCCGAGCCGCACGATGCTCAACCTGCTGCACGTGCTGCCCGCCTTCGCCGATGAAGCCGAGCTGCGGCTGAACACGATCGTGGAGCTCAACAGCAACACGATCAACAAATACGAGCTGATCACCGAAACCGGGCACCTCAAGCTCGATCGCGTGGGCTATTCCTCCCTGGCCTATCCCTTCGCCTACGGCTGCATCCCCCGCACCTGGGATGAGGACGGCGACCCGCTCGACATCGAGATCGTGGGTGTGACCGAGCCCCTGGTGCCCGGCTCCCTGGTGGAGGCCCGCATCATCGGCATCATGAAGTTCGACGACGGCGGTGAAGTGGACGACAAGGTGATCGCCGTGCTGGCCGACGACAAGCGCATGGATCACATCACCAGCTACACCCAGCTGGGCGAGCACTGGCTGAAGGAAACCCAGTACTACTGGGAGCACTACAAGGATCTGAAGAAGCCCGGCACCTGCCGCGTGAACGGCTTCTTCGATGCGGCTGAGGCCGTGAAGATCATCAAGGAGTGCGAGGCGCGCTACATGGAGGTCATCGATCCCAAGCTGGTGAACTGAACCTTCCGTTCAGAGGGCGGCCCGGGCCAACGCCCGGGCCATGCCATCGCGGCTGGCGAGCCCTTCCAAGGCCGCCAGCGGCAAGCCGCAGCCGGGAACACCCACCGGCAGCTTCGGCAGGGCCGGATCCGGCAGACGGAACACCGGCAGCTGCCGCAACCCATTGGGCTGCAGCTGATCCTCCAGCTGGGCGAGCGTTGCCGTGCTCGCCAGCCAGAGCAGATCAGCGCGGCGACACTCCCGCAACGGTTGATCCGGCCGGCCGGCTGAGATCGGCCGTTGCAGATCCTCAAGCGTCACCAGAGCCAGCACCCAGCCCTCTTCCGCCACCACCAGGCAGTGGCCGTGGGCGTTGAGCAGCTGCTGCAGGGCCTCCGCTGCCGGCGTGGCACCGGGCAACACCAGCGGTGATTCAGGCTCCAGCGCCTCGAGCACACCGATGGCTGCCAGGCGCTGACGCCGGCGTTCCTCGCCGGGGTCGGGACCGAGCAGGCCTGGATCGGCCATGCCCTGCCAGCGCTCCACCAGCACCGCGCTCAAACCAGCCGCCGCCATCAGGGGCAGCACGATGCGGATGTCGTGGGTGAGTTCGAACAGCAGCAGCAGCGCTGTGAGCGGTGCCCGGGCGCTGCCCGCGAGCACGGCCGCCATCCCCACCATCGCGTAGGCCGGCGGCTCGGCCACCGGCAGCTGCAGGCCAGCCTCCCCCAACAGCTGGCCGTACACATTGCCCAGCACGGCGCCAAGAAACAACGCCGGCGCAAAGCCCCCGCCCACGAAGCCGGTGGCACTGCTGAGGCCGGTGGCCAGCAGCTTCACCAGCAGCAACCCCAGCAGGCTGGTGAGGGCAATGCCACCATCGCGGCCCAGCAGTGCACCGATCGTGTCGTAGCCCACCCCAAGCACCTGGGGGAAGGCCAGAGCCATCAGCCCCACAGCCAGGCCACCGAGGCCGGTGATCATCCAGCCCGGCAGGCGTTGCAGCCGCTCCTGCACCTGGGGGCTACGGCCAAAGGCCAGCAGATTGAGCAGCGCCAGCGACATACCGCTGGCCACCAGGCCCAGGCCCAGGTAGAGCGGCAGCTCCAGCGGCGAGCGCACCTCATAGGCGGGCAGGCGGAAGATCGGCTGATCGCCGAGGGAGAGCTGCGTCACCAGCAGAGAAGCCACCGCCGCCACGAGCACCGCCCGCACGCTCGGCCGGCCCGGGATGGTGCTGTAGCTGCCCTCAAAGGCAAAGAACAGCCCGGCGATCGGCGCCTTGAAGCCGGCCGCCAGACCCGCCGCCACACCGGCCGCCACCATCGCCTTCTGGGAATCGGGGGAGAGTCCGCCCTTGCCGGCCACCCACAGGCCGATGTTGCCGCCGCTCTCCACACTCGGCCCCTCCGGCCCGAGCGACGCACCGCTGCCCAGGCTCAACGAAGCCGCCAGCAGGCGCACAAACGGCAGACGGGCAGCCGCCTGCACGCTGCCATCAGCCATCGCCATCAGGCTGGGCAGGCTCGGGCCCAGATCACGGCACCACTGGCGCAATGCCCCCACCGCCAGCCCACCCAGCAACGGCACGAGCACCACCGGCCAGGACGACAGCCACAGCGGCAGGGGATCGCCGGGCAGGGGGATCGGCTCCGGCGGCGGCGGCGGCGCGGGCAGAAAGGCAAGACCGCCCAGGCCGATCTGCAGCAGCGCACCCAGCGGCGTGCCCGCGGCTGGTTCGGGCTCCGGCACAGGCAGCGGCGCCTCGCCGCCGGCGAACAGGCCGATCAGCCCCTCCACCACCGGGCCGTAGAGGAAGTTGTTGATGAAGCCCAGCAGAAAGTGGAAACCCACCACCGCCAGGCCGGTGAGCACCCCAACCAGGGCTGCCCAGGCCAGCAGGCTCCATTGGAACGGCAGCGCCCGGGGCTCAGCTGCCGGGGATGCCTCAGGCCTCGGGCCGGACGCTGGCAAAGATCTCCTCCAGGATCTCCCCGGCCCCCTGCTGCTTCAGGGTGTGGGCCAGGGCGATCCCGATCGCTTCCGGATCGTTCTGGGGGCCGCGGGCCTCATCGCGGATCAGGCGCTGGCCATCGAGGCTGGCCACCATGCCGGTGAGCACCAGCTCAGCCGCATCGCCCTCACCCTCAAAGCGGGTGTTCACACCGATCGGCACCTGGCAGCCGCCCTCGAGCTCACGCAGGAAGGCCCGCTCCGCCAGGCAGCGGCGGGCGGTGGGGGTGTGCTCGAGCACCTTGATCTGCTCGAGCACCACGGCATCGCCATCGCGGCATTCGATGCCGAGGGCACCCTGCCCCACGGCGTGCAGGGAGATCGAGGGATCGATCAGCTCGTGGATGCGATCGCCCAGGCCCAGGCGGCCCAGGCCGGCGGCCGCGAGGATCAGGCAGTCGAACTCGCCCGAATCGAGCTTCTCCAGGCGGGTGATCACGTTGCCGCGCACATCCTTGAAGGTGAGGTGCGGGAAGTGATGGCGCAGCTGGGCCAGACGCCGCAGCGAGCTGGTGCCCACCACCGAACCCTCCGGCAGGGTGGCGAGGGTCTTGTCCTTGTGCTTCTCGTGCACCACCAGGGCATCGGCGGGATCCTCGCGCTCGGTGATGCAGCCGAGCATCAGGCCCTCGGGCAGGTTGGTGGGCAGATCCTTGAGGCTGTGGACGGCGATATCAGCCCGGTCCACCAGCATCTGGGCCTCGAGCTCCTTGGTGAACAGACCCTTATCGCCGATCTTGGCCAGGGCCACATCGAGGATCTTGTCGCCCTGGGTGGCCATCGCCTCGATGCTGATCTCCAGGCCGGGGTGGGCCTTGGCCAGCTCATCACGCACCCAGTGGGTCTGCACCATGGCCAGCTGGCTGCGGCGGGAGGCAATGCGCAGTTGGGAAGCGGCCATCGGATGCGTGGGGAGGCAGCACGGGGCCGCCGAAGTACAGCCGCCAAGCCTAGAGATCGGTGCGCCCGCCGGGCAGGCGGCGGTGCAAGTCGTGATCAGTCGTCGCGATCAGCGCAACCGCGCTGGGCTCAGAGGCTGAACAGGTTCAGCGGCAGGGGGCCCCAGGTGTCTTCAGCGGCGGGATCCACCGGGCTGTGGCCGGTGATCAGCAGGCCTTCACCCAGACCGCTCTCGCGGCGCACCAGAAAGCGACCACTGTTCTGGTTGCCCTTGAGAAACACCGGGCCCTCGATGCTGGCGAGGGCTTCACCGGCGGGGTCCAGCTCCAGCGCCTCCCACTGCAGGGCCGCTTCCGCTGCCCGCAACGCCTCCACCGCAGCAGCAGCGGACGCTGCCATCACACCGATGGTGAACCACTCGCACCGCTGCAGCTGCGTGAGCAGCTCAGCGCGCAACGCAGCGGCCTGATCCGGCGTGAGCGTGGGGGCCGAGCGCAGACCGCGCAGGTCGGCCAGCACAGGCGCAGCATCAGCCATGGGAGCGGGAAAGCGAGGAGGAACGGCAACGCTGCTCCCAGACGGTGAAGCCCGCCAGGCAGAAGCTCAGCCACACATAACCCACAGCGGCACCGGCGGCGATGTCGCTCAGCCAGTGGGCGCGGCAGTAGAGCGTGCTCAGCCACACCAGGGCCACCCACACGCTGGACACCAGGAACAGGGGCCGGCGCAGGTTTGGGTAGTGGGCCGAGAGCAGGCAGCAGGTGAGGAAATAGAACACCACCGAACCGGCGGCATGGCCGCTGGGAAAACTGCGGCCGCTGATGTCCTCCAGCAAGCGACCGCTGGGACGGCGGCGATCAAACAGCGGCTTGAGCCAGCGATCAACGATCATCAGAATGCCGCCGGTGCCCACCATCAGGCAGAGCAGTTCAGGCCAGAACCGCTTCAGCGCCAGAAAGATCAGCACCGCCAGCACCAGCACGGCCGTGAGGTGCACCCCACTCATCTGATACACCCGCAGCAGCAGCTGGCCAAGCGGCTCCGGGATCAGACGATGCACGGCATCGAGCACCGCCAGATCAAAACCGGGCCGCTTTTCAGCCGCCAGGCGCGGACCGCCCCAGGCCAGCAGTGCAGCCGTGAGCAGAGCAAAGCCCAGCCGCCAACGGCCCAGGGCACGCAACCAGTCGATCAGCCACCCCTGCGCAGCCCGCATCAGTTGGCTCCCAGCTGCTCCAGGCGGCCCGCCGGCAAACGCAGCAGGCGATGGGCATCGCGGCGCCCCAGCGGTGTGCCGTCCCCCGGGCCAATGCCGAAATCCAGCAGCTCGGCATCACTGCCGAGCAGCAGCACGCTGGCGGGTTCTCCTGCCGCCTCGGCAACCGCCCGCCGCGCCCGCTTGGGTGAGCTCACGAACAACACCGGCCGGCCGCTGTAAAACACCACGCTGTAGCGCTTGTAGCCGGCCACCAGCAGCGGCTCATCGGGACGGGCCCGCTCGGCCGCCAGGCGCGCCAACTCCCGGATCGGCAGCTGACGCTCGCGGTCGATCAAGGGCACCAACACCGGCAGCACAAGAGCCAGGGCTGCCGTGAGCCCGGCAGCATTCGGAAGCCACAACCAGGGCAGACCCTCAGCCGGGCGGCGCAGCAGCAGCGCCAGCAGGGCCAGGGCCGCCAGCAGCAGAGGAAGGGCGAGCAGCCACGGCAGACCGGAACGGCTGATGGCGGCGGCGAAATCGGGATAGGAGGGGTCCTGATCCAGCCAGCGGGGAGCCAGCACCGCAGCAACAGCCATCAGCGCCAGCAGCACGGCGTTGAACCATCCGGTGATGCGCAAGCCGGCACCGGGAGCCGGAGCCCCCTCCTCCAGCGGAGCGAACAACAAGGCCACCAGCAGCGCCCCGCCAGGCAGGGCGGGCAGGATGTAGCCGGGCAGTTTGGTGGCCGCCGCCGAGAAGAACGCCACCATCAGCACCAGCCAGATCAGAGCCAGCAGCGGCAGGTCGCCGGGTGGGCTGCTCTGGCGCCACACCGCCGGCCGCCAGCAGCGCAGGCGCACGATGGCCACCGGCAGGAACAGCGACCAGGGCAGCAGCAGCACCACCACCCAGGGCAGATAGAACCAGGGCGGGCCCGGGTGGTCGTAGATCACCGAGGTGAAGCGCTCCAGGTTGCTGAACCCGAGAAAGCGACCCAGGAACTCCATGCCATTGGCCTGGGTGGCCAGGCCGTACCAGGGTGCAGCCACCCCGAGAAAGAGCAGCACCAACGCCAGCCAGGGCGTGCTGCGCACTTGCTGCAGCAGCTGGCCCTTGAACAACCAGAACGCCAGGATCACCACACCCGGCAGCAGCAGGCCGATCGGCCCCTTGGCCAGCACCGCCACCCCGCAGAACACGGCCAGAACGATGAAACCGAGCGGCCGCATCCAGCCACGCTCCGGCCGCGCCGCGTGGGCCAGCACGAAGCCGAGCAGCGCCAGGGTGATGCCGCTGGCCAGGAACATGTCCGTCACCGAGGAGCGGCCCCAGCCGATCCAGCCCGGAGAAAGGGCCAGCACCGTGGCCGCGAGGGTGGCGCGACCGAAACGCCGGTGCGGCAGCTCAGCGGCCGGCGCCACCAGGGCCAGCACCCCGAACAGCGCGAACACCGTGCTGCAGGCGGCCAGTGCCGCCGGCAACCGGGCTGCCCACTCGCTCACGCCGAACAGGCGGAAGCTCAGGCCCACCATCCAGTAGCCCCAGACGGGGTAGTCGAAGAAGAGCTCCCCGTTCCAGCGGGGCGTCACCCAGTCGCCGCTCAGCAGCATCTGGCGCGGCACCTCCACGAACAGCCCCTCGGTCTTGTCCATCAGGCCGAGACCACCGAGCTGCTGGCCGTAGATCAGGGCGCAGAGCCCAGCGATGGCAGCCAGGGCCAGCAGCAGCGTGCGGCGAGCGTCCTGGTCGAGCCAGGCTTGAAAGCGTTGCATGGCGAAAAATTAGGGCGTGTTCCACACAAAGCGGCTGCTGGCGGCGTAGTTCCACACGAACACCACCAGGATTCCGGCCAGCTGCGCCCAGAGCGTGTCGCGGGCCACGAAGCTGTAGAAGGCGGAAGCCAGGCCCACATTGGCCAGCACCGGCAAGGAGGCCACCAGCAGAAACTTGAGCAGGCCCCGCAGCAGCGCCAGCCCCTGCAGGCGCTGGAAGCGGAAGGTGAGGGCGTTGTTGATCAGATAGTTGGAACTGGCAGCTGCCACCACCGCGAAGGGCAGCGCCTGCGAGAACCCGAAACGGGCCAGCATCAGCAGCTGGGTCACCAGCAGCTGCACCACCACACCGCTCAGGCCCACCAGGCCGAAGCTGATGGCGCGGCGGGGCAACAGCCGGAAGCTGAGGCTGTGCAGGATCGAGATCAGGAAATCCCAGAAGATCGCCAGATCAAGCTTGGAGCTGCCGTAGGTGCGGGGCTGAAAACACAGCGGCACCTCTGCCGTGCGCAGCCGGCCCCGGCTCACGGCCAGCAGCTCATAGAGGAACTTGAAGCCGTTCACATCCACCGCCCGGATCAGCGGCAGCAGCGGCTCCAGGCGCAGGGCAAAGAAGCCGCTCATGTAGTCGCTGAGGCCGCTGTAGGCGCGCGGCAGGCTGAAGCGGGCGCTGGCATTGGCCCAGCTGGAGCCCGTTTCACGCCGATCGCTCAGGCCGTGAATCTGCGCTTCAGGATGAAAACGGCTGCCAATCACCAGATCGTGATCGCCCTGCAGGAGGGTGTCGATCGCCCGGTGCACCGAGGCTGGTTCGTGCTGGCCATCGCTGTCCATCACCACGGCGATATCGCCGGTGGCATCGAGCAGGCCCTCCTTGATGGCGCTGGCCAGGCCGGAGCGCCCCACCCGGCGGATCAGGCGCAGGCAGGGTTCAGCATGGGCCAGCCCACGCACCAGTTCAGCGGTGCCGTCGGCGGAATCGTCGTCCACCACGAGAATCTCGAGGCTGAAACGCTGCTGCAGCGGCAGCAGCTGTTGCAGCAGCGGCTCGATGTTGCCCCGCTCGTTGTACGTGGGCAACACGATCGAAACCCGCAGGCTCATGGCAACGCGCAAACGAAAGCCGGCGGGCAGGCCCGCCGGCGCTGAAACCGTAGGACGGCGCTGATGCAGCCCCGGCTTACTTGATGTACTCCTTGAGCACGCCGTTGCGGTTGGGGTGGCGCAGCTTGCGCAGGGCCTTGGCCTCGATCTGGCGAATGCGCTCGCGGGTCACATCGAAGATCTGACCGATCTCCTCGAGGGTCTTCATCCGGCCGTCGTCGAGGCCGTAGCGCAGGCGCAGCACATCGCGCTCGCGGGGGCTGAGGGTGGCCAGCACGCCCTCGAGGTCCTCACGCAGCAGGTTCTTGGCCACGTCCTGCTCGGGATTCTCGATATCGGCCTCGATGAAGTCGCCAAGGCGGGAGTCCTCCTCCTTGCCGATCGGGGTTTCCAGGGAGATGGGCAGCTGAGCGCTCTTGGCGATGAAGCGCAGCTTCTCGATGGTCATCTCCATCGATTCAGCAATCTCCTCCTCGGTGGGCTTGCGGCCGAATTCCTGGGAGAGGGTCTTGGTGGTTTTCTTGATGCGCGAGATGGTCTCGTAGAGGTGCACCGGCAGGCGGATGGTGCGGCTCTGATCGGCGATGGCGCGGGTGATCGCCTGGCGGATCCACCAGGTGGCGTAGGTGGAGAACTTGTAGCCCTTCTCGTGGTCGAACTTCTCGGCGGCGCGGATCAGGCCGAGGGAGCCTTCCTGAATCAGGTCCTGGAAGCTCAGGCCCCGGTTCATGTACTTCTTGGCGATCGACACCACCAGGCGCAGGTTCGACTGCACCATCTTTTCCTTGGCCCGCCGGCCGAGCATCAGGCGGCGGCGGAACTTGATCAGGGGCATCTCCACCAGGGCCGCCCACTCCTTGGTGTCGGGGTAGTGGCCGTGGTCGGTCTCGAACTGGGCCGCCAGTTCCTCCAGCTGGAGCAGATCGGCGATCTTGCGGGCCAGCTCGATCTCCTCATCGGGCCGCAGCAGGCGGATGCGACCGATCTCCTGCAGGTAAACGCGGATCGAATCCTCGGTGTAAACGCCCTTGGGGCCCACCTTGATGCTGGCCAGGGCCTTGGCGCTCTTGGAGTCCTTCTCGGTGGCCTTGGCCTCGCCGCCCTTGCCAGCCGCGGCGAGCAGCTGGTCGGCGGCGGCATCGAGGTTCTGAGCGTCGGCTTTGGCCGTCTTGGCTGCGCCGCTCTTGGCCGCTGTCTTCGTGGAAGCCGACTTCGTGGAAGCCTTGGCCGCGGTGGCTTTGGTGGTTTTGGCTTTCGTGCTCTTGGCCTTCGTGGCCTTGGCCTTGGTGGGGGTCACCTTGTTGGCCGCCTCTGCCGCCGATCCCTCGGCAGCGGCTGTGGCGGTGGCCGCCTTGCTGCGGCTGGCCTTCGGCTTGGCCTTGGCCACGTTGATCGATTCGCCCGCAGCGGTGGCCACCATCAGGATCTCAGGCTTGGCGGCCTTGGAAGCAGCAGGCTTCGCAGCGGCGGTCTTGGCGGCCGTGGATGCGGTGGTGGTTTTGGAAGCGGCGGCAGGGCTCATCGGGATGGGTACGTGTCAGGTGCGGATCAACGGAGCGGCGGGAGAACGCGGAAAGGGCCACCGCCCGCAACATGCAGGCGGCAGACGCAGAACAGCGATCAGAGGCAGCTACGGAACAGGAGGCTCAGCCTGGTGCTCTCAACGGATTCGACCGACCGGAGACGACGCCTGTTGGGGCAATCGCTCGGGAACGGTGCTCAGGTGCAGGGTTGAAGCAAGCAGGAGGGGCGCAGTCCCGGATAGAGGTAGAGGTGTGGGTGAACGAGCGGTCAGGGCGGGCTGGGGCCCAGGCAACGCTGTCAGGGGTGGTCGCAGATCGGGGGCTCAGGAACTCCTGGCCTGCCTCGGATCTTCCCGCTGGACGGAACTTTGCCGGGTTCCGACTACAGCCCAGTGGACTGCTCAACAATCACATCCTAAGAAATGCAGGAGGTGTTCGCAAGGTTGGACCACAGTGCAGTGAGCCACTGCCAGGGATTGGCCTTCGCCAGGGATCGTCGCTCCGCCGGTTGGCTGCAGGTGTGGGTGGAGGCCGGCCGCGAAGGGCAGGTGTTCACCTACTCCAACCCCGCTGGTCTTGAACTGGGCTGCGGTGATCTGGTGCAACTGCAGCTGAGGGGTCGGCGCCATATCGGTGTGGTGGTGGAGCTGCTGGAGCAGGCACCGGCTGAGCTGGCCGGCATCACCCTGCAGCCGATCGAAGCCCTGCATCAGCGCGCCGCGGTGGATCCCCACTGGCAGGCGCTGATCGAAGCGGTGGCGGCGGACTGCCGCACCAGCGTGTTCCGCACCCTCAAGGCGGCCCTGCCCTCGGGTTGGCTGGGCCAGCGGCGCCCAGGCAAGCCGGTCCAGCCCAGACAACAGCTGTGGATCACGCTCACGCCGGCTGGCCGGCAGCAGGATGCCGCTGCGTTGAGCGAGGGCCAGGCCCTGCTGCTGCGACGGCTGCAGCAGCAGGGTGAGGGCTGGCAGAGCACGCTGCTCAAGCAGCTGGGGCTGAGCCGCAGCGCGGCCGATGGCCTGGCGAAACGCGAGCTGATTGAGCGGCAGAGCCGGCCGTTCAGCCGCGATGCGGCCGGCGATGGCGGCCCGCTGGAAGAGGAACGCCAGCTCACCCATGATCAGCGCCTGGCCCTGGAGGCGATCCAGGCCGCCCCCCCGGGCCAGACGCTGCTGCTCTGGGGCGTGACCGGTGCCGGCAAAACCGAGGTGTACCTGCAGGCGGCGGCCCGGGAACTGAAGCAGGGCCGATCGGTGCTGCTGCTCACCCCCGAGATCGGCCTGATTCCCCAGCTGCTGGATCGCTGCCGGCGCCGCTTCGGCAACCACGTGGCGGAGTATCACTCGGGCTGCAGCGATGGCCAACGGATCGACACCTGGCGCCGCTGCCTCATGGGCGCAGAGCCTCAGCTGGTGGTGGGAACCCGCTCGGCCGTGTTCCTGCCACTGCCCCGGCTCGGACTGCTGGTGCTGGATGAGGAGCACGACCGCTCCTACAAACAGGACAGCCCGATGCCCTGCTATCACGCCCGCGATGTGGCCGGCCTGCGGGCCCGGCTCAGCGGTGCACGCCTGCTGCTGGGCTCGGCCACACCCTCGCTGGAGGCCTGGAAGGCCTGTCAGGGGCCGGAGCCCACCTGCCGCCTGCTGCAGCTGCCGCAGCGGATCGGCGGCCGCCCCCTGCCACCGGTGCATGTGGTGGACATGCGCCAGGAGCTGGCGGAGGGCCATCGCCGCCTGGTGAGCCGGCCCTTGATGGAGCGGCTGGAGCGGCTGCAGGAGAGCGGCGGCCAGGCGGTGGTGCTGGTGCCGCGGCGGGGGTACAGCAGCTTCCTGAGCTGCCGCAGCTGCGGTGAGGTGGTGCAGTGCCCCCACTGCGATGTGGCCCTCACCGTGCACCGGCAGCGGGAGCGCAGCTGGCTGCGCTGCCACTGGTGCGATCACCGCGCCGAGATCGGCTCCCGCTGCGGTGCCTGCGGCTCCACCGCTTTCAAACCGTTCGGAGCCGGAACGCAGCAGGTGCTCGAGCACCTGGAGCAGGAGCTGGAGGGGCTGCGGCTGCTGCGCTTCGATCGCGACACCACCCGCGGCCGCGACGGCCACCGCCTGCTGCTGGAGCGGTTTGCCGCCGGTGAAGCCGATGTGCTGGTGGGCACCCAGATGCTGGCCAAGGGGATGGATCTGCCCCAGGTGACCCTCGCCGCCGTGCTCGCGGCCGATGGCCTGCTGCATCGGCCCGATCTGCGGGCCTCAGAGGAGTGTCTGCAGCTGCTGCTGCAGCTGGCGGGCCGGGCCGGCCGGGGCGATCGCCCCGGGGAGGTGCTGGTGCAGACCTACAGCCCCGAACACCGCGTGATCCGCCATCTGGTGGATGGCCGCTACGAAGCCTTCCTGCGTGAGGAGCTGACGGAACGGCGCGCGGCGGGGTTGGTGCCCTTCAGCCGGGCCTGCCTGCTGCGGCTTTCGGGGCCGTCCGCCAGTCGCACCGCCACCGCCGCCGCCAGCCTGGCGGAGCGGATCCGCAGCGCGGTGGAACGCCAGGGCTGGCTGATCATCGGCCCGGCCCCGGCCCCCGTGGCCCGCGTGGCCGGCCGGAGCCGCTGGCAGCTGCTGCTGCACGGTTCAGCCGCTGCCAACCTGCCGCTGCCGATGGAAGCGGAGCTGCGCGCCATGCTCCCCCGCGATGTGAACCTGGCGATCGATCCCGACCCGCTGGAACTCTGAGCTCAGGCGGGCAGCTGGGGCAGACCGAACCCGGCCGCCAGCCGGAGCCGCTGCAGCAGCGCCACCAGCGCCAGCAGCAGCACGATCAGCAGGGCCCCCAGTCCGAGGCGGCTCCAGCGCCAGCAGGAGAAGGCCAGGCTGTTCACCGCACCCGGCTGCAGCGTCCAGCGCACCCGGGCAGGGGCTCCGCCGCGCCGGGTCACCGCCTCGGCCGGCAACGGTGATGCCTGCCGCACAGCCCTGAGGGGCAACGGCTCCAGATCGAGCCGCAGGTTCAGGCCCGGCAGGGGCTGGAGGCCACGCAGATCGATGCTGAAGCGGAAGGTCTGCCGCACGCCGAGCAACCAGTTGCGCTCCTGCAGCACCAGCTCGGGCGGCGGCAGATCGAGCGCCGCCAGCTGCGCGGCCTGCTCCAGGCTGCTGCTGAGCAGGGCGATCGCCTCAGCGGCCGGCAGGGCCGGCGCCTTCAGCTGCAGCTCACCCAGCTGCTGATGCGGCTGCAGGGGAGAGTTGCGCAGGCTGTTGGCCAACTGCCGCTGCCAGGGCAGCGGCCGGCCGGTGCTGGAGCGGCTCACCTGGGTGATCTGCAGGCGGCCGGGGGCGGGGAAACGCAGCTGGGTGTCGAGATCGACGCAGCCGCCCAGCAGCACCGTGATCAGCAGCAGGGCGATGGCCACCAGGGCAAAGCCCCAGGGGGCAGTGGTGGGGCCGGTGGGAGGCGGCGGCGGTGGCGCTGGCGTGCGGCGGCGGCGGCGCGCCGTGCCCGTGAACTGCCCCTCCAGCGGTTTCACCTCCGCCAGGCTGGGCAGCGTCATCGACCATTCCCGCGGCCGCTCCAGGGCCGGTGCGGCCAGCACCTCCTGCAGATCCTTGGCCTGGGCCCGCAGGGTGGCATCGCGGCAGGCCCGCAGGCTGCGGCAGGTGCTGGCGGCGGCGGTGCTGTCGCCCTGTCCCATCTGAGCCGTGGCGAGCAGCATGCGCAGCTCACCGCCGAAGGGGGTGCTCACCGGATGCTCCGCCAACAGCGGCGCGAGCAGCTGCTGGCAGCGGCCATAGTCGCCGCGCTCCAGCGCCTGGCGAGCCGGTGCGATCAGGGCCTCAGGGGACGTGGAGTCGGGCGGCTGCAAGGGCTATCGCGGGCTCGAACTCCCCACCACCATGGTGCCGATGCCGGCATCGGTGAACACTTCGAGCAGCAGGGCATGGGGGGTGCGCCCATCCACGATGTGGGCGGCGGACACCCCCTGGGCCAGGGCACGGATGCAGCACTCGGTCTTGGGGGTCATCCCGCCGGCCACCACGCCGCTGGCGATCAGGCCGCGGGCCTCCGACAGGGTCACCGAACGGATCAGCGAAGCAGGATCCTCCCGGTCCTGCAGGATGCCGGGGGTGTCCGTGAGCAGGATCAGCTTCTCGGCCTGCAGGGCCGCCGCCAGCTCTCCGGCCACGGTGTCGGCGTTGATGTTGTGGGCCTGGCCGTCGGCATCGGCCGCCACCGAGGAGATCACCGGGATGGTGCCGGCATCGAGCAGCGGCAGCAGCACGGAGGGATCCACGGCGGCCACATCGCCCACCAGGCCGTTGCTGCCGTCGCCATAGGTGCGGGCGCGCACCAGGGCACCATCGCTGCCGCACAGGCCCACGGCCCTGGCACCCAGCCGGTTCAGACCATTCACGATCTGCTTGTTCACCCGGCCCACGAGCACCATCTCCACCACATCCATGGTTTCGGGGGTGGTGACCCGCAGCCCGTTGCGGAACTGGGGCTCGATATTGAGGCGGGACAGCCAGTCGTTGATCTCAGGGCCGCCGCCATGGACGACCACCGGCTTCACGCCCACCGAAGCGAGCAGCACCAGATCGCGGTACACCGCATCGCGCAGGTCGGCACGCACCATCGCCGCACCGCCGTACTTCACCACCACGCGGCGACCGGCGAAGCGTTGGATATAGGGCAGGGCCTCGCTCAGAACCGACACCCGCAGGGCGTCGCTGCGCTCTTGATCAGCAGTCATCTACGGGATCACGCGGGGGGATCAGGCCGCCTGGGCCGGCAACAACTCCAGCAGCAGCTCGCCGGCGGCGGGCTGACTGAGACGGGCCTGCAGGCCCTTGTCGAAGAAGCGGCCCAGCCGCTCCTGCTTCTCCTGCCAACGCTCGAAGGGAACGCCCTCGGTGCGGAAACGCAGCGCCAGGCAGTAGCGACCGTCCACAGCCTGCTCAGCCACGCTCAGGAGCTGGGGAGGGGCATCCTCATCCCAGAGCTTCAACGCCTCCAGCGAGCTCTCCAGATGCGCCTTCTGGCCATAGCGCCAGCGGGTCACGTCCTTCACCAGCTTGCGCAGGGTCTGGCTGGCCGCTGCCTGGCGCAGGGCCACGGCCTCCGGCGCCGGTGACAGCAGCTCGGCCGGCGGCAGTTCGGACGACTTCAGCGCCAACCCTCCCAGCAGGATCGGGATGCCATAGAAGATCGTGGGCAGGCTCAGGTTGGGATTGCCGGTGGCGTAGCCGATCCAACCGATCACCGAGAGAGAGGCCCCGGCGATGGTGACTAGGCTGCCGGGGGAAGCGATGGAAAGCATGGCGTCATCTTCGGTCAACGGGGAACCGGGCGTGGCGGAGCTGCTGGAGCAACTGCAGACCGATCGCCTCTGGCTGCTCCAGCAGATCGATGCTGGCCGCTGGCCGGATCTGCGCCTGGATCTGGCGGCGCTGGAACGGGAACTGGGTCAGCTGCTGGAGCAGGCCCAGCAGCGGCTCAACGCCGAATCCTGAGGCCGCTGCGCCTCAGAAGGGAATCTCGTCCTCACCCTCCGGCAGGTCGGGCACGAGGGGGGAGGCGTTCCAGGTGGGCGGCTGCGCCGCCGGGGCAGCAGGAGCCGCAGCGGCAGCGCGGGGTGCCGGAGCACGGCCACCAGCCGGAGCTGCCGAGGCGGCTGCCGGGATCTGAGCCGGCCGGGAGGCGCCGCCGGCCCCCAGCGGATGCAGCCGCGAGAGCGTGAACTCGGCCCGCTTCTCCTTCACGCCGTCCTGGCGGGTGACGGTGTTCATGCGCAGGCGGCCCTCCACCATCAGGCGCTGGCCCACCTGCACCCGGTTCTGCAGATCCTGCGCCAGGTTGCCCCAGCCCACCACCTTCAGCTGACCCGGCGGATCATCGGGCCGCAGGCCGTCAAACTGCACGGCCATCTCCGCCACGGGAGTCTGGTTGTCCTGGGTGTAGCGCACCTGGGGCGCCTCCAGCACCTCCACCTCCAGCAAGCAATGGTTCACAGCAGCGATCGAAGCCAAGGGGCACATCCTGATGCACGGCCCTGATTTGCACCAGGGGCCGCAGACCGCGGGCGGAATCTGGCTGTTCGCCGGCACGGCGGAGGGGCCGCCGCTCAGTGCCGCTCTGCTGCAGCGGGGCTGGCCGGTGCAGGTGAGCGTTGTGACCCCTGCAGCGGCCCGGGCCTACCCCCCCCACCCGCAGCTGCGCCTGCGGGTGGAAACCCTGGAGAGCGACGCGCGGCTGATCACCGCGCTGCAACTGGAGCGGCCCCGCTGGGTGGTGGATGCCACCCATCCCTTCGCCCGCCAGATCAGTGCGCGGCTGGAGCGCTGCTGCAGCGCCGTGGGCTGCCGGCTGCTGCAGCTGGAACGGCATCTGCCAGACGAGGAGGCAGCGGGGGAGCAACTGCAGCAGCTGGAACGGCTCGAGGATCTGGCGGCGCTGGATCTGGCCGGGGAGCGACTGCTGCTCGCCATCGGTGCGCGGCAACTGCCGTTGGCACTGGCCAACAGCGGAGCCGCAACGCCGTTCGCCCGGGTGCTCGACCAACCGGGCAGCCTGCAGAGCGCGCTGGCCAGTGGCCTGCCCGAGCACCAGATCGCCTGCCTGCGACCGGATGCGGCTGGCGAAGGCCGGCTGGAGCGGGCCCTGTGCCGGCGCTGGCAGATCACACGGGTGCTCTGCCGGCAGGGGGGCGGGCGCAGCGAAGCGCTCTGGCGCTCGGTGTGCCGTGAGCTGGGGCTGCCGCTGCTGCTGCTGAAGCGCCCGCCATCCGCCGCGGGCAGCTTGTCGATGGACACTCTGCTGACGAAGCTGGGGCAACCCTGACCCCGCGATGGCCGACGCCGTTCTCGCCCTCACCACCGAAGCCAACGAAGCGCTGGCGCTGCAGCTGGCCGAAACCCTCCTGGAGCGACGCCTGGCCGCCTGCATCGCGCTCAAGCCAGTGCAGTCGCTCTACCGCTGGCAGGGACAGATCGAACGCAGCAGCGAAGTGCAGCTGCTGATCAAGACACACCCAGGCTGCCTGGCAGCACTGGAGCAGGCCGTGCGGGAACTGCACAGCTACACCACGCCCCAGTGGCTGCACTGGGGCGCAGAAGCCAGCGACGCTTACGCCGCCTGGCTGAACGCGTGCTGCGCCATCAGCTGACGCAGGTCCACCTGGGGCCGCGGACCCAGCTGGGTGACCACCTGGCCTGCACAGAGCGAACCGAGCCGCCCACAGGCCTCCACATCCAGGCCCTGGGTGTGGCCGTGGAGGAAGCCGGCGGCATACAGATCACCGGCACCGGTGGTGTCCACCAAGGGGCCGAGCTTCACGGGCTCGATCGCATGGGTGCCACTGCCATTGAGGATCACCGAACCGGCCTCGCTGCGGGTGAGAGCGGCGATGCGGCAGCGGCCACGCACCTGTTCAGCCGCCTCCTCGAAGCTGTTGGCCTTGTAGAGGGAGGTGATCTCCATCTCGTTGGCGAACAGGATGTCCACATGGCCATCCACCAGCTCCTGGAAGCTGTCGCGGTGGCGCTCCACACAGAAGGCATCGGAGAGGCTCAGGGCCACCTCGGCGCCGTTGGCGCGGGCCGCCTCGGCCGCAGCGATGAAGGCGCGCTTGGCTTCATCGCTGTCCCAGAGGTAGCCCTCCAGATACAGCACCTTGGCCTGGGCCACCATCTCCAGATCGAGATCGCCGGGGTCGAGCCCCACCGAAGCGCCCAGATAGGTGCACATCGTGCGTTGCGCATCCGGGGTCACCAGGATGAAGCAGCGGGCCGTGGAGGGGCCTTCGGTGGCCGCCGGCGTGTCGAAGCGGGCACCCACGGAGCGGATGTCGTGGGCGAAGATGCCGCCGAGCTGATCGTTGCGCACCCGGCCGATGAAGCCGGCGCGGCCGCCCAGCTGGGCAATGCCCGCCAGGGTGTTGGCGGCGGAACCGCCCGAGGTTTCCAGGCCGGGGCCAACGCTGGCGTAAAGGTGCTCAGCCTGCGCTTCATCCACCAGGGCCATGGTGCCCTTGGTGAGCTCCAGGTTGTCGAGCTGGTCGTCGTCGGCATGCACCAGCACATCAACGATGGCGTTGCCGATGCCGACGACATCGAGGGTTTTCGTGGTGGGCATCGCGGTGATCAGCGGCTGAGCAGAGCCCGCTTGGGCCCGTGAATCGGATCTTCCACCACGATCGTCTGATCGCGGTCGGCACCGAGCGACACGATCGCGATCGGCACCTCCATCAGCTCCGCCAGGAAGCGCAGATAGCTCATGGCCGTGGGGGGCAGATCGTCGAGGGTGCGGCAATCGGCCGTGGAGGTCTGCCAACCCGGCAGCACCTCGAAGATCGGCTTGCAGCGGGCGAAGTCCTCAGCGGAGCTGGGGAAATGCTCGATCCGCTGGCCATCGAGTTCGTAGGCCACGCACACCTGGATCTCATCGAGCTCGTCGAGCACATCCAGCTTGGTGATCGCCAGGCAGTCGAGGCCGTTCACCTCCACGGCGTAGCGGCCGATCACGCCATCGAACCAACCGCAGCGGCGGCGGCGGCCGGTGGTGGTGCCGTACTCACCGCCGCGGTCGCAGAGGTGGTCGTTGAGGCTGCCCTCCAGCTCGGTGGGGAAGGGGCCTTCACCCACGCGGGTGGTGTAGGCCTTGGCCACGCCGATCACCCGGTCGATCAGGGTGGGCCCCACACCGGCGCCGATGCAGGCCCCGCCGCTCACCGGGTTGGAGGAGGTGACGTAGGGATAGGTGCCGTGGTCGAGGTCGAGCAGGGTGCCCTGGGCGCCTTCGAACAGGATGTTCTGGCGGGCGCGGGCGGCCTCGTGGATGGCGCGGGTGCAATCCACCACGTGGGGAGCCAGCCGCTGGCCGTAGGCCACGTATTCAGCCACCACCGCCTCGAAATCGAGGGGCTCCAGGCCGTAGAGCTTCTGGAGGGTGTCGTTCTTTTCGGCCAGCGGGCCGGCCAGCCGGTCGCGCAGGCGCTCCTCATCGAGGATGTCGATGATGCGGATGCCGTTGCGCTGCGACTTATCGGCATAGGTGGGGCCGATGCCCCGGCCCGTGGTACCGATGCGCCGGTCGCCGCGCTGTTGCTCCATCGCCTGATCGAGCAGGCGGTGGTACGGCATGGTCACGTGGGCGGTGGAGGCCAACCGCAGGCCATCCACAGGAATCCCGTTCTCGGCGAGCATGTCCAGCTCGGCGATCATCACCTTCGGATCCACCACCGTGCCGGAGCCGATCAGGCAGACCGTGTCGGGATAGAGGATGCCGGAGGGGATCAGGTGCAGCTTGAGCACCTTGTCGTCGACCACGATCGTGTGGCCGGCGTTGACGCCGCCCTGATAGCGAACCACCACATCGGCGGAGCGGCTGAGGAGATCGGTGATCTTGCCCTTCCCCTCGTCACCCCACTGCGCACCGATGACGACGACGTTGGCCAAGGACACAGCGGCCCGTAGCCGCTTCTAAGCACAAACAAAGAGGATCTCAGATCAAGCTGCCCTCCGTCAAAGCGGCCGTGGGTGCGGCTGTTGATCGACACAAAAAAAGCGGCCCGAAGGCCGCTGGATACGGGGCACTGGATGCGGGGGACGCCGGCTCAGGCGCCGCGCACAACTCCGGTTTCCGCCTTCTTGAGTTCCTTGGCAACCCGATCGCGCAAGGCATCGGGAACCGGGCGGTTGGGATAGTTGGCGTAGTGACCGGCCAGGGAGTTCAGCGCGGTCTGCATCGTGGTGAAGGAGGCCAGACCGTTCACCTGGGGACGGGGCCGGTAGCGGGCCATGTAGTCGTTGATCAGGGCGCGGGCCTCGGTTTCGGCCTCGGAGCGTCCGGGATCATCCGCGGGCAGGGCGATGGTGGCCAGCAGGGTGTCGGCGACCGCCACCGTGTCCTCCACGTAGTTGCCCGTGAGCGGCCCGCCGTTGCCGGAGCAAGCGGTGAGCATCAGGCACAGACAGAGGCACACCGCCACAACGGCTGCTTTGAGGTGACGCCAACCAGCCGCCATGGAGCTCCTGCAGGGGATGGGCGGATCCTATGGCGTCAGGCCGTGGCGAGCCCGGCCCGTTCACGCTGCAGTTGCGGGAGCAGCTGGCTCTGCAACCCGCTGGCCGGCAGCTCCAGCCGCTCACCAACGCTGCGCTGCACCAGCTCCACCTGCCCCTGGGCAGCACCACGACCCACCACCACACGCCAGGGAATGCCGAGCAGATCAGCGTCCTTGAACTTCACACCGGCCCGCTCGCTGCGGTCGTCGAGCAGCACTTCCACGCCCGCGGCCTCGAGCTCGGCGTAGAGCTGCTCACCGAGCTCACGCTGCGGCTCATCGGCCACGTTGGCAATCACCACGATCACCTCATAGGGAGCAATGGCCGTGGGCCAGCAGATGCCGTTGCCATCGTGGTGCTGCTCCACCGCAGCCTGGGCCAGGCGCGACACACCGATGCCGTAGCAGCCCATCCACAGGGGTTCCTCCTGGCCGGCCTCGTTGGTGAAGGTGGCCTCCAGCGCCTCGGAATACTTCCGACCCAACTGGAAGATGTGGCCCACCTCGATACCGCGGCTGGCCTGAAGCACCTGGGCCGGATCGTGCACACAGCGATCGCCGGGCTGGGCGGCACGCAGATCGAGACTGTCGGGAAGCGGGCAGAGAGCGCCCCAGGCGGCTCCCACCAGATGGGCATCAACGCTGTTGGCGCCACACACAAATGCCTCCAGCTCGGTGGCGGTGGCATCGGCCAGGCGCAGGAAACGGGGCTGCCAGCTGCGGGCACCGGCCAGCAGCGCATCGCTCAGGTGCGGCCCCATGAAGCCGAAGGGCAGCGGATCGAGGCCCTCGCGGCTCACCGCATCAGCCGCAAGCGGAACGATCTCCAGCAACGTGCCGTGCTCGGGCGCCAGACGCGCGGTGACGGCATTGGCCAGCTTCACCTCGTTGAGCTGCTGATCACCGCGCAGGCTCACCAGCAGAGGGTGCTGAGAACCATCCTCGAAGCGGGCCAGCAGGGCCAGCACCTTCACGGTGTGGCTGGGCTCGAAGCCGTGGGCAGCGCAGAGATCGTCGATGCTGCTCTGGCCGGGGGTGGCCAGGGGCTCACCGAGGCCGTCGCCACGCACACCACCCGTGAGCGGCTGGGCCTCACCAGGCAACGACACGGCCCGCTCCTGGTTGGCCGCATAGAGGCCATCAGCGCTGGCGAGGATCAGGTCCTCGCCCGCATCAGCCGTGACCATGAACTCCTGGCTGGCGGAGCCGCCGATGGCGCCGCTGTCGGCCTCCACGGCCACCGCGCGCAGACCGCAACGGCTGAAGATGCGCCGGTAGGCCTGGTCCATGGCGGCGTAGGTCTGCCGCAGGCAGGCCTCATCGGCGTGGAAGGAATAGGCGTCCTTCATGATGAATTCACGCCCACGCATCAGGCCGAAGCGCGGCCTGATCTCATCGCGGAATTTGGTCTGAATCTGATAGAGATTCACCGGCAGCTGCCGGTAGGAGCGCAGCAGATCTCCGGCGAGTGCCGTGATCACCTCCTCGTGGGTGGGCCCCAGACCCAGCTCCCGGCCCTGACGGTCCTCGAGGTGGAACATGATCCCCTCGCCGGCGGTGTAGCCGGCCCAGCGGCCGCTGCGCTGCCAGAGCTCAGCCGGCTGCAGCTGGGGCAGCAGGGTTTCCAGGGCACCGGTGGCGTTGAGCTCCTCGCGCACGATGGCGGAAATCTTCTGCAGCACCCGCCAGAGCAGGGGGAGATAGGCGTAGATGCCGCTGCCCACCCGACGGATGTAACCAGCGCGCAGGAGCAGCTTGTGGGAGGGGATCTCGGCCTCGGCGGGATCGTCCCGCAGCGTCACCAGCATCAGGCGGGAGACGCGCATGGGATGCTCAGCAGCAAGGGAGGCCGGAAGCTACCACCGAGCTGATCCCACAACCGCCTCAGGAAGCGCCACACGCACCGGGGAAAAGCAGAAAGAATTCCAGGTCAGCAATGGAAAGTCTGCTAGCTTCCGGCCAACGTCCAACCTGTCGCAGCACGGTCTCATGCAAGCCCCTTCGGTCTCAACAGGAATGGGGCAGGGATTGCATGGCAGCGAAGCGGCGGCGGTAGCAGCAGCGGCAACCGAGCCGAGCGAGAACCTGATCGGCATCGATGAGGTGCAGCGCTGCCTGAACCGCTCCAGGGCCTCGGTGTATCGCTACACCAACACCGATCCGCGCAACCTCAACCCGCCCTTCAACCCGCGCAAGCTCAACCCGGAATATCGCAGCGATCAGAAGGATCCGTTGATGTTCCACCCCAACGAGGTGGCGCGGTTTGCCCGGGATGTGCTGCGGATCAAGGAGGTGACCGTTGAGGTGCTCAATTCACCCTCCACCGCCACGCAGCAGCTGCTGAGCTCGATCCTCGACGAACTGAAAGCGATCCGCAGCCTGCTCAGTGCAGCGGACGTTCGCCCCACCGACCTCGACAGCCGACGCGATCAGCACGATCAGGCGCGTCCAGCCGCCTGATCGGCTTTCCCGACTGGCAAGGCCCTGCGGAGGTGCCATGCTGACACCATGTTCACGTCTCGCTGTTGAACGGTTAGCGGGCCCGTTGCGCGGCCACTTCGCCCCGTTCCCCCTGCATGGATTCAGAACCCCCTCCCCGATCAGCACCTCGCTCAACCGACCCCACGGGCAGCCCGTCCTCTGAGACCAGCGACGAGCCCTACAGTCCGGGAAGCCTGTTCCACACCGCAGCTCCCCTGTTCGGGGTGATGCTTGGTCTGTGCACCCTGGTGCTGCCCCTGGCCATCGTGATCAGCGATCGCTCCAGCCGGCCGGATGGCCTGAGCGATCCCATGCCCACCGCCTCCTCACCCGCCACTGCCCATGGATTTGCGCAGTCTGCAGGCCTCGCCATCCCCGGGACTGGTGAACCTGATGGTGGAGATTCCGGCCGGCAGCCGCAATAAATACGAATACAACGCTGAAGCCGGCCTGATGGTGCTGGATCGGGTGCTGCATTCTTCGGTGCGCTACCCCTTCGACTACGGCTTCGTTCCCAACACCCTCGCGGAGGACGGCGCTCCACTGGACGCGATGGTGATCATGGACGAACCGACCTTCGCGGGTTGCCTGATCACGGCACGGCCGATCGGCATCCTCGACATGGTGGACTGCGGCGCCCACGACGGCAAGCTCCTGTGCGTGCCGGTGGCCGATCCCAGGCAGCGCACGATCCGCAGCATCCGCCAGATCGCACCCAACCAACTCGAGGAGGTGGCGGAGTTCTTCCGCACCTACAAGAACCTCGAAGGTCGGGTGATCGAGATCAAGGGATGGCTCGACAGCGATGCTGTGCCGGCCCTGCTGGAGCGCTGCATCGCCGCTGCCAGCGTCAGCTGAGGCGCTGCAACAGGAAGCCCTCGAACCCCAGGGCCTGGAACACCCGGGCCGGGTCGCCGAAGCCCGCCGCGTTCACGAGGCTGGTGAGGCGCGCCAGCCCGATCGGATGCAGGCCCTCCTGGCTGGTGGCATCAAGACCACTGGCCCGCTGGAATCCCTGCCAGGCAGCCTCGAGCTGTCCCTCCAGGGAAGGCAGGCTGGTCTGCATCAGATCCACGAGCACCAGCTGGGCGCCGGGCTGCAGGCAGCGGGCCAGGGCGCTGAGAAAGGCCAGCTTGCTGCCGTCATCCGGCAGCGACTGCAGCACGAGCACCGAAAGAGCCCCGGCGAAGCGTCCGGCGGTTCCGGGCTCATCCACCAGCGCCTCCACCGTGCTCTGCTGCCAGTGGATCCCGGCGCGATCACCGAGGCGCTGGCGGGCCTCCTGCAGCATCTCAGCGCTGGGATCGAGGGCGGTGAGGCCCCAGTCGGGTCGCTGGGCCACGGCCTCCAGCAGCTCGGCGCCGGTGCCGCAGCCGGCCACCAGCACCTCGGCCCCCTGGCCGGCAGCCGCCGGGGAGGCCGCCAGGAGAGCCACCGAAAGGCGAGCCAGGCTGCCGTAGCCGGGGATCACCTGGCTCTGAAGCCGCTCGTAGCCTGCTGTGTTCAAGGATCCGGCGTCGTTGCCCCGATGCTAAGTGGCCTGAACAGCGCAGCAGCCGTGGCGGGTTTGGTGTCAGCCCTCAACAACGGCGTCAGGAATCGTCTCCGGCCAGGTAAGTTTGTCGGCGCCGAAGATCCCCCGTCCGACCGTGCCCACCATCCGTTTCGAACAGGAAGGCCAGCAGGTCGGTTGCATCGAGGGGGCCAATCTCCGCAAAGCCGCACTCGACGCCGGCATCAACCCCTACAAGGGCCTCAACAACCTCAACAACTGCGGTGGCGTGGGCCAGTGCGGCACCTGCGTGGTGGAAGTGGTGGAAGGCATGCAGAACCTCTCCCCCCGCAGCGATGTGGAGCAGGTGTACCTGGCTGACCGCCCTGCCAACTACCGCCTCAGCTGCCGCACCAGCGTCAACGGCGATGTGACCGTGCGCACCCGCCCGCAGGACGGCGTGGGCAAGGGCTCCAACAGCCTGGTGGGCGCGCTCAAGTCGTTGATCGGCAAGTGAGCTCCACCCCTCTGAGGGTCTACAGCTACGCCAAGTGCGGCACCTGCCGCAAAGCCCTGCAATGGCTCGCCCAGCAGGGCTTCTCTGTGGCTGAGGGCAACCTCGAGATCATCGACATCACCCAGCAACCACCCTCAGCGGAGGAGCTCCACGCGGCGTTCCATGCCCTGGGGCGCAAGCGGCTGTTCAACACCAGCGGCCAGAGCTATCGGGCGCTCGGCGCTGCCACTGTGGCGGCCATGAGCGATGCTGAAGCCCTCAACGCCCTGGCGGCGGATGGGAAGCTGATCAAGCGCCCCTTCGCGCTCACGGCCAGCGGTGAAGCCCTGGTGGGGTTCAAGCCGGAGGAGTGGCAGGCGGCTCTGACGTGAGCTCATCGAGTTCATCCATCAACGCGTCGATACCGGCCCGGTTCATCTGAGCGAGGTAGTTCAGCTTGATCTGCTGCATCAGGCCGCAGAGCAGGTCCTGACTGCGTTCCAGCGTGCCGGCCTGCTCCAGGGCCGCCGCCAGCTCCTCCCAGAAGCGATCGATCGCCTGCTGCAACAGCTCCGCCTGGCGGTCGTCGCTGCGGGCCAGGCGCTGGGCGGTGCCGCGGGAGAGGTCCAGCAGGCTGTCCACCATGCCCCCCGCCAACTGGCGGCTGAGGCCGCTGGGCAGGATCGCCCCGCCGGGCACCTCCCGCAGGCTCTGCTGCAGGGAATGGCCCAGCAGCGACTGAAGCTCCGGCGCCAGCCGCGGCGCCACCCGTCCCAGCACCAGGGGCCCCCAGAGACGCACCAGGTCCACCAGCTGTTGATCGTCGCCGCTGACGCTCTGGTGGCTGCGCAGGCTGCGGATCCAGCGCGGCCACTGGGGTGAGCGGATCAGCGACTGGGTGCCATCCACCAGCTGCAGAGCCAGCACCTCGAACAGCTCCAGCGCCAGCAGCGACACCACGGCACGGCTCACCACGGCCCGCAGCGGCTCCACGTTGATCAAACGCGCCTGGCTGAGGCGCTCCACCACGGGCACCACCCGCAGCCAGCGCCAGAACGGGAGCAGCAAGGGGAGGTCGATCCAGCGGCGCAGCAGCGCATCCCGCCAGCTCAGGCCGGGGAAGCGGCGGCGCAGGCGCAGCATGCGCAGCAGGATGTCCAGCGCGAACACGCTCTGGAACAGCAGCAGATCGATGCGCCAGAAGTGATCGGTGGGGCGACCGTTCTCATCGATCGATCGCCAGTAGCTGGTGGCCACCAGCGGCAGCACCTGCTGTTGCCAGAAACGGCGCTCCTGCTCCCAACCGCGCTGCTCAAGCCAGGCCTCGGAGAGCAGGCGATCGGCGGCCTGCTTGGCCGACTCCAACCCGGCCCGCTGCCGCAGGCGGTTCTTGATCTTCTCGAGCGTGCCGCTGTTGCCGGACGCGGCAAAGGGGTTTTCATTGATCATCGCTGCGGTGAGCTCCACCTGGCGGCGTTGCCGTGCGGTGAGCTCAGCGGCGGGAGCACCGTTCAGCAGGGCCTGATCCAGCTCGGCGAAGGCGCGCAGATAGGCCTGGGTCTCGCGGTGGGGCTCGATGCCCTTCACCGGGTCGTAAACGGGCGTGATGTCCGGCAGGACCGTGAGCGGCACCACCAGGGGCACCTGGGGCAGCGGCGTGAGGTTGCGCTGCAGCCAGAAGGTGCGCAGGGGGATGTAGGTGATGTCGAACACCACCAGCAGCAGATTGAGGCCGGCCCAGAGGGCAACGGCACGATCCCAGTGCCGCCAGAGCCGCGAGGCCGTGACCCTCTGGGCCGACAACCAGCGGGGACGAACCATGTGCAGGCCAGGCGACGGCCCTAATCTGCCTCACTTGCACCCGCTGCCGGCAGCCCCGTCCCTTGTCCCGCCAAGAACCTCCCGTCGCCGAGCCGCAACCCGTCCCTGACAAGCCCAGCCCGAAACAGGAGAGCCCCTGGGAGTTCTGGCGCTGGGTGCTGATCACCTTCGGTGTGGCCCTGGGACTGCGCCAGGTGCTCGTGGAAGCCCGCTATATCCCCTCGGGCTCGATGCTGCCGGGGCTGCAGATCCAGGACCGGCTGCTGGTGGAGAAGCTGAGCTACCGGCAACGCTCACCCCAGCGCGGCGAAATCGTGGTGTTCCATGCGCCGCACCACTTCGATCCGGTGCTCAAGCCCGCCCATCAGGCGGGGCCGCTGCGCTGTCTGGTGGTGAACCTGCCGGTGATCAACATCATTCCCGGCCTGCAGGAGCCGGCCTGTGATGCCTACATCAAGCGCGTGGTGGCCGTGAGCGGCGACCGGGTGGTGATCAACCCCCGCGGCGAAGTGAGCGTGAACGGCACCCGGCTGAAGGAGCCCTACGTGCGCAACTACTGCCCGGTGGACGATCAGGGCATGGGACCCTGCCGCACCCTCAATGCCACCGTGCCCCCCGGCCATGTGCTGGTGCTGGGCGACAACCGGGGCAACAGCTGGGACGGCCGCTTCTGGCCCGGCGGCCCCTTCCTTCCCGAAAAGGAGATCATCGGGCGGGCCTTCTGGCGCTTCTGGCCCCTGGGCACCGCCGGCAGGCTGGAAACCCCTGATCCGCTCAAGCCGGGCCGGCAGCCAGCCGCCACAGCTCCGCGCTGAGGCCGCTGGCCAGCACCTGACCGCACAGCTCCGCCCCCGCCAGGGGTTGATTGGCCGCAGCAGGCGCCCAGGCATCGGGCTCCGCTCGCCAGCGCCGCTGGGGATCGAACAACAGCCAGCGCCGGCTGCCGATCTCCAGCCGCGGCGGCTCCAGGCCCAGCAGCCGCGCCGGCCCGAAGCACAGCGCTCGCCAGAGCTGACCGGCGCTCCAGCCCTGGCCCAGCACCAGCTCCTGCCACAGGCTGGGCAGCACGAAGCGATGGCCGGCGATGCCGGGCATGCGCTGATCGAGGGGCAGCAGCTGCTCCTCGGGGTCGAGGGCCTGGTGGTGCACCGCCACCGCACTGATCAGGCCGTCCGCCAGGGCCTGCTGCAGGGCCCTGCGATCCGTGGGGGTTCCCAGGGGCGGCACCACCCGCCAGCCCTCATCGATCGGATCGAGACTGCCGCTATCGGCCAGCAGATGCCACCAGCACACCGTGGCCTCGGGCCGTTGCGGCGGCGGCTGGCTGCGCAGCAGCTCCACGGCTTCGGCGGTGGAGAGGTTCATCAGCTGCAGGCGGCGCTGGGGATGGCGCCGGGCCAGGGCCAGCAGATCCTGCAGGGGCAGGGTTTCACTGATGCAGGGATCCGTGGGCCAGCCGGCACGCAGGGCCTCCACCCCGTGGCGCACAAACCCGCCCTGGCTGAGGCTGGGATCCCGGGGAGCCAACAACAGCGGCGCCTCGCCGCATTCAGCCAGCTCCAGGCCCCGCTCGAGCAGGGCCAGCGGCGGGCGATGGGCGGCCTCCGCCAGGCCGAGGGCACCGGCCGCCAGCTGATCGGCATGGGCGGCCAGCTCTTCACCGGCTCCACCCACGCTGAAACTGCCCCAGAGCAGGATCTGTGGCTCGGGCAATGGCCCGGGCAGCTGCAGGCGCTCAGGGCGATCCCGCCAGTTGGCGGCCTCGGGCAGCAGGGCCACGGTGCCGTAGCCGGCCGCCAGGGCGGAACGCTGCAGGCTGCGCAGGGTTTCAGCGCGGCCGTTGGCCGGCTCGTGCAGGCAGGAGTGGGGATCCACCAGGCTGGGAGCCAGGAGCCAGCCGGCGGCGGCGATGGGCTCAGCGCCCACGGCGGAAGCACGGCTGGCGGCCTCCGCACCGATCGCTTCGAGGCGTCCCTGGGCGATCAGCACATCGCAGCGTTGAGGCTCCAGCCCCTCAGCCGCAAGGAGGTCAACCTGCTGCAGCCAGATCGGCGGCCGGGCTGAAGGTGGGGTCATAGAGCGCCGGCAGCGGTGCGATCCAGAACACCGCCAAGATGGGCCGTCTGGTTCAGGCACACCACCACCGGCGGCTGATCCGCGCCGTTGGGGTAGTCGATCACCGTCACCCCACCATTGCCCTGTTTCACGGCCCAGATGTCGGCTGGGGTGAGGCCGAGCAGCGCGCAGAGGATCGTTTTGTTCACGGCATCGTGGGCCACCACCAGAGCGGTTTCATCGCTGTGGAGGCTGGCGGCGATGCTGTTCCAGCCGCGCAGCGAGCGCTCCCACACATCGTGGATGGTTTCGCCATCGGGCATCTGCACGGTGTGGGGCGCCCGCTTCCAATCAGCCAGAAGCTCGGCCCAGCCATCGGAGATCTCCGCTTCCAGGCAGCCCTCCCACTGGCCATGGCCGATCTCCACCAGATCGCGCACGCTGGTGAGCGGCACGCCGGGATGGTGCTGCAGGATGCCCTCGGCGGTTTGCCGGGGGCGGGCCATCGAGCTGGTGTAAGCCCTCTGCACCGACACCTTGCGCAGGTAATCCCCGGCTGCGGCGGCCTGAGCCCGGCCGTTCTGGTTGAGGGGAATATCGATCTGACCCTGGAAGCGGCCCTGGCGGTTCCAATCGGTTTCGCCATGGCGCACCAGCAGCAGCCGCGGGCCGGCGCCCTTGGCCGGCAGGCGACCGGCGCACAGCTCCGGGTGCAGGTGGGTGGTGCCGTTGAGCGATTCGATCTGCACCGCCAGGCCGCCATCCTCGGCTGCACTGAGGTTGAACACCGAGAGCGAGGCGTTCTCCAACCGCAGACGGCGGAAGCCGGAGGCCGGCAGCCCCAGCAGGGTGAGCACCAGGCAGCGCAGGATGGCGTTGTGGCCCACCACGAGCACGGTCTGCTGCTCGGGGGCTGCGGGGTTGTGGCGGGCCAGCAGGCGATCGGCGAAGCGGCGGGCCTGCGCCATCAGCTCAGGGATGGGGGCGTAGCTGCTGCCATCGGCGCGCTGCAGCTGCAGCTGCTCCGGCTGCTGCTTCCAGGTGGCGTAGGCCTCGGGGAAGCGCTCCTGCACCTCAGTGCTGAGTAAGCCGCTCCAGGGGGCGAGGTCCACCTCCATCAGGTCGTCGTCGAGCTGCGGCTCCAGGCCGCCGCCCTGGGCGGCCAGCAGGGCCGTGGCCGTGTCGTGGGCGCGGCGCAGGGGAGAGCTGTAGGCGGCGCTGATGGTGAGATCGCGCAGGGCCTCACCGGTGGCCAGGGCCTGCTTCACGCCCTCCTCGGTGAGGCTGGAGAGATCATCGCGGCCCTGGATGCGGTGCTCCACGTTGAAGCTGCTCAGGCCATGGCGAACCAGCAGGATCCGGAGAGACACAGGCGCAAGCGGGAGCAAAAGTCATCGTATGGGTTGGCTTTCTGCGGCAGCCCGGCGGTGAGATGCTGCGCTCGTGCACAACAGGGAGCGAAGCCAGGGTGACGCCAGCCAGCAGGCCCGAGACCAGGCCAGGAGGGAGCGGTGCCCCAGGGTGGAAGGTGGCGCTGGCGCTGTTGAGCCTCGCCCTGAGCCTGCTGCTCTGGCTGAACGGCCTGATCGACAGCCTCAGCCGACCCTCGGTGGGCAACGACCTCAACCGGCGCCAGCTGGAGCTGGCGGTGCTGGCGGAGCCCAGCCTCAGCGGGCCGCTGCGGCCCCTGCTGGCCGGGGCTGATCCGCTGGCAACCCTCAATGAGGCCCTGAAGAACGACACCGCCACGGCCGAGGAGAGCGGTGCCGGCAGCAACGCCGATCAACAGCTGGAGCGGGCGCTGCTGCTGCAGCGGCAAGGAGAGGCGCAAGAGGCCCGCACCCTGCTGCAACAACTGGCCGATGGACCGGGCCCCCTCTCAGGGCTGGCCCAGGCACTGCTCAGCGGTGAACAACCCGTCACCGCGGCCGAGCGCGAGGCCTGGATCGCCACGCTGCCCCAGGGCGGCCTGCTGCGGGTCTGGAGCTGTGAGGCCCTCGGCGGGGGCGACAGCTGCAACCTCGCCGCCACCAGTCGCCGGGCAGCCCTGCAGCTGATGGCCGTGACGCTGCTGCCGGTGCTGCTGCTGCTGCTGGGATCAGGGCTTCTGCTGCGGGAGCTGTGGCGGCGCTGGCGCGGCCGGGCGGCCGCGCCGCCGGCCCTGCAGGGCCCCGCCCTCAGCGGTGTGGATGCGGTGCTGCTGATCGCCGGCGGCTTCGTGATGATCGGCGAGGTGCTCACACCGCTGGTTGTGGCGCCGCTGCTCACGGCGGTGCTGCAGCAGCTGGCGATCACCAGTCCCCTGCGGGAGGGAATCACCGTGGTGAGCCTCTACCTCGCCCTGATGGCAGGTCCGCTGTTGATCCTGGCCTTGATGCTGCAGGGCCTCGGCGGCAAGGGCAGCCTGGAGTTCCGCTGGCCTCCGCTGAGCCGCAGCCTGCGGGAGGCCCTGCAGGGATTTCTGATGGTGCTGCCCCTGGTGAGCCTGGTGGGCTGGATTCAGGGCCAGCTCTGGGGGGATGCCGGCGGCAGCAACCCGTTGCTGGAGCTGGTGCTCAACAGCCACAACGTGCCGGCCCTGGCCTGCTTTGGCGTCACGGCTGTGGTGCTGGCGCCGTGGTTCGAGGAAACGATCTTCCGCGGCGCCCTGCTGCCGGTGGCGGGCCGCCGGCTGGGGGAAGCCGGCGGCATCCTGCTCAGCGCCAGCGTGTTCGCCGTGGCTCACCTCAGCCTCGGGGAACTGCTGCCGCTGCTGGTGCTGGGTCTCGGCCTGGGCTGGCTGCGCTGGAGCAGCGGGCGCCTGGGCAGCTGCGTGCTGATGCATGCCCTGTGGAACGCCCTCACCTTCGCCAATCTGGTGGTGCTGGGCTGGTAGCGGAGCAGCAGGTGAGTCGCAATTGACGACAACGCCCCTTGCTGGGTGGCAAGGGGCATGGTTCACTTGCGCAGTTCAGCAACACACCTGTGGTCGCCGCACCGCTCCAACAGACCCAGGTGGGTCAACGGCGACCCCCAGCGCGTCCCCTGGAACTGATCCAGGGATCTCTTTCATCCCGGCGGGCCGATCAGCAATCACCGCTGCTCGGCAACCTGCATCGCATCGCCGATGGCAGCCTGCTCGGGCTGGGCATCGCCGTGCTTGGTCTGAGCGGGCTGACGCTGCACTGGCAGGGCCAGTGGACCCACAACTTCCAGAAACTGGAAGCCGCGCAGCGGCTGGAGCATCGCCTGCAGGAATCCGCGGCCGTGCTGGAGCAGCACCATCTCGCGATGACCCGCAGGCCTGCCCTGCTGGAGCCCACCAGCAGCGAGAAGCTGGTGTACCTGGAAGCCCCCGGCAACGGCTCCGCCTCCCCGCTGCGCACCCTGCTGGCCCAGGTGAATCCCCGTCAGATCCTGCCGGGCTACTGATGGCGGTGCACCGCCTGGAAGGTCGCCGGCCGGCACCACGGGCCAACAGCACCTCGGTGCGGCAGCGGCGGGTGCTGCAGCTTTCGCCGGTGCCGGCCGGCCGCCTCTGGCTGGTGTATCTCTTGATGGCAACAGGCCTTGTGGGCCTGGCCGCTCGCCTGGCCTGGGTGCAGGTGGTGCAGGGGCCTGAACTGCGCAACCGCGCCCGGGCGGTGCAGACCCAGACGATCACCCCGCTGGGGCGTCGCCGCACCATCGTGGATCGCCAGGGCAGCCTGGTGGCCCTGGATGAAGAGCGGTTCACCCTCTGGGCCCACCCGCGCTACTTCGCCTTCCCCGGCGATGACATCGGCAAGCTGCGCAGCCCCCTGGACGTGGCCCGCAAGCTCTCCAGCGTGCTGGCGGTTCCCATGGCCGAGCTGGTGCGGGCGATGGAGGGACGCAAATCCGGCGTGAAGCTGGCCACCGATCTCGACCCGGAAACGGCACAACGGGTGCGGCAACTCGGCATCAGCGGGGTGGATCTCGAGGCCTACCCGCAGCGGGTGTACCCGCAGGGCAGCCTGTTCGCGAATGTGGTGGGTTTCCTCAATCTGGAGCGGGTTCCCCAGGCGGGCCTGGAGCAGAGCCGCAACCGCGACCTGCGCCGCCATGAGGCCACCCGGCAGCTGCGCCGCGGCGCCGATGGCACCCCGCTGCCGGATGGCCTCAAGGCCGGTGTGCTCTACGGCGACGACCTGCGCCTGCAGCTCACCCTCGATTCGCGCCTGCAGCAGGTGGCCCAGATGGCGCTCACCAAACAGGTGAAGCAGTGGAAGGCCAAGCGGGGTGTGGCCCTGGTGATGGACGTGCGCAACGGCGAGCTGCTGGCCCTGGCCTCCACGCCCACCTACGACCCGAACCGCTTCTGGAAATTCAAGCCGGGGCTGTTCCGTGAATGGTCGGTGCAGGACCTCTACGAGCCCGGCTCCACGTTCAAACCGATCAACCTGGCCATCGCGCTGCAGGAAAACGCGATTGATCCGGGCGGCAAGGTGAACGACAACGGCCAGCTCACGATCGGTGGCTGGCCGATCTTCAACCACGACAAGCGGGCCAACGGCCTGATCGATTTCCCCACGGTGCTGCAGGTGTCCAGCAACGTGGCGATGGTGAAGGCGATGCAACGGGTGAAACCCGAGAAGTTCTGGACCTGGCTGCACGCCCTCGGCATCGACACCAAGCCCGACACCGATCTGCCCGGTGCGGTGGCGGGTCAGCTGAAATCCAAGGAAACCTTCCGCACCCAGCCGATCGAACCGGCCACCGCCGCCTTCGGCCAGGGCTTCAACCTCACGCCACTGAAGCTGATTCAGTTGCACGCCATGCTCTCCAACGGCGGCAAGCTGGTGAGCCCCCACATCACCCGCGGCCTGCGCTCCGGCGACGATCTCGCCCCGGCGCCGCCGGCATCCGGCGTGCAGCTGATCAAACCGGAGATCGCCCAGACGGTTCTCAACTGGATGGAGACCGTGGTGGAGAAGGGCAGCGGCAAGGGCACCGCCATCCCCGGCCACCGCATCGGCGGCAAAACCGGCACGGCCCAGAAGGCGGAGAACGGCGTTTACATCTCCGGTGCCCGCATCACCAGCTTCGTGGCCCATCTGCCGATCAACGACCCGCGCTACGTGGTGCTGGTGGTGGTGGATGAGCCGAAAGGCGGGAATGCCTACGGTTCCACCGTGGCGGTGCCGGTGGCACGGCAGATCATCGAAGCGCTTCTGGTGATCGAGAAGATTCCCCCCAGCAAGCCCATCGCTGCCAAGAGCCGGTAACCGCTTGATGACAGAGGCGGTGCATCGCGGTTGCGCTGGCTAGCTTGTGGCCAACTCACGGGGCCCTGCATGGCCAACCTGCTTGATCAACTGGCCGCCATGACGGTGGTGGTCGCCGACACCGGTGACATCGACGCCATCCGCCAGTTCACGCCGCGGGACGCCACCACCAACCCCTCGCTGATCCTGGCGGCGGCCCAGATCCCCCAGTACCAGAACCTGATCGATCGATCGCTGCAGCAGTCGCGCGAGGTGTGCGGCGCTCAGGCCCCGGCCGAGGAGGTGGTGCGCGAGGCCCTCGATGAGATCTGCGTGACCTTCGGCAGCGAGATCCTCAAGATCGTGCCCGGACGCGTGTCCACCGAGGTGGATGCACGCCTCAGCTTCGACACCGAAGCCACGATCACCAAGGCGCGCAAACTGATCGGCCTCTACCGCCAGGCCGGCATCGGCCGCGATCGGGTGCTGATCAAGATCGCCTCCACCTGGGAGGGCATCAAAGCCGCGGAGGTGCTGGAGAAGGAGGGGATCCACTGCAACCTCACCCTGCTGTTCAGCTTCGCCCAGGCCGTGGCCGCCGCCGAGGCCGGCGTCACGCTGATCTCGCCCTTCGTGGGGCGCATCCTCGACTGGTACAAGAAGAGCACCGGCCGCGAGAGCTATCCCGGCCCTGAGGATCCGGGCGTGGTGTCGGTGACCCAGATCTTCAACTACTTCAAGACCTACGGCTACAAAACCGAGGTGATGGGAGCCAGCTTCCGCAATATCGACGAGATCATCGAGCTGGCCGGCTGCGATCTGCTCACCATCTCCCCGAAACTGCTCGATCAGCTGCGCAACACCCAGGGCGAGCTCACCCGCAAGCTCAACGCCTTCAATCCGGCCCCCACCGAGCAGCAGATCCATCTGGATCGCGCCGGCTTCGCGGCGATGATGCAGAAGGATCCGATGGCCACGGAGAAACTGCAGGAGGGGATCACCGGTTTCTCCCGCGCCATTGAAACCCTGGAGGCGCAGCTGGCCCACCGGCTGGGTGAACTGGAGGGTGCCAGCGCCTTCCAGCACGCCGCCCAGGAGATCTTCCTGCTCAATGATCTCGATGGCGATGGCTGCATCACCCGGGAGGAATGGCTGGGCAGCGACGCCGTGTTCGATGCGCTCGACACCGACCACGACGGCCGCCTGATGCCGGCCGATGTGCGAGGTGGCCTCGGCGCGGCCCTGGCCATCAGCGTTTCTTAACCTGATTGCCCCACACTGGTGGGCACTGCATTGTCATCTCCCTTGAACGCACTTGACACCATGCGTGCCCTGGCCAGTCAGGGTGAAGTGCTCGATGTTCCGGCCGGTGAGCTGATCTTCCGCTCCGGTGAAACCGGCGACTGCATGTTCGGCGTGCTGGAGGGCAGTGTGGAGCTGAGCTGGAACGAAGAAGGCGGCCAGGAGATCATCCAGGCCGGCGATGTGTTCGGCGCCGGTGCCCTGGTGACATCCGAGCACCGGCGTTATGGCAGCGCCACCGCCCTGAGCGACTGCAAGGTGCTGGTGATGAACCGCGAGAAATTTCTCTTCGCCGTTCAGGAATCGCCGATGTTCGCCATCGAGCTGCTCGGCTCGATCGACAAGCGCCTGCGGCAACTCAAGGACTGCACCAAATTCAGCTGAGCCGCCAGCGGGCTAACGGCGCTGGAACAGCAGGCGTTTGATCACCCGCTGAGCAATGTCGCCGTAGCCCATCTCCCCGGAGAGAATCTGGGCGATGCGCTGCGGTGCCGTGGGGCGCTTGATCCCGAGCTGATAGCCCACCTTGGGCACGCGGTAGAACACCTGCGCGATGCGCCGGCCCCAGGCCATCGATTCACCCCATTCCCGGCGCATCACCGCGCTGTAGTCCGCCAGGGGGGCCCCGCTGGCCAACCAGCGATCGAGCGCCTCAGCCGCACGCACGCCGCTGAGCAGCGCCGGGCGCAGCCCCTCCGCCAGAAAGGGATCGCACAACGAAGCCGCATCACCCACAGCCACGGCACCATCGGAACGATGCAGGTCGTGGTGGCCGTCCCACACCCGCAGGGGGGAGCTCAGCCGCACCCCGGCATCGGCGGGCAACCCCAGGCTGGGCAGCAGCTGGGCCAGAACCGTATCGGCATCCAGATCGTCCTTGCCGATGAAGCTGCCCACCCCGATGCTGTAGCCGCCGCGGCGGGGGAAGGCCCAGCAGAAGCCATGCCGCACCAGGCCGAACTCAAAGCGGGCGGTGTTCGGCTCCGCCACATCGGCATCCACCTCCACCGCCACGGCACGGGCGTAGCGGGGGCGGGGATTGCCCAGACCCAGCTCCGCAGCGAAGCGCGACTGAGAGCCATCGGCCACCACCACGGCACGGGCGGCGTAGCGCTCAGCGCCAGCCTCCACAACCCAGTGGTCGCCATCGCGCTGGATCGACGACACCAGGCAGCCATCACGCAGCTGGGCGCCGGCCGCCACCGCCTGCTGGCTGATGAACTGATCCAGCCTGGAGCGCTGCACGATCCAGAAGGGTGAATCGCCCGGCAGCACCGCCGTGACCGGATCCTCAAGGCACCAGGTGAAGCGCACCTGCTCGATCACCTGATCCACCACGGGGGTGAGATCAAAGGGAAACCAGCGCTGCACGGAGGCCGCCATGCCACCACCGCAGGGCTTGCTCCGGGGCATGCTCTGGCCTTCGAGCAGCAGCACCCCATGGCCGCGGGCAGCCAGGTGGAAGGCGGCTGCAGCACCGGCCGCCCCAGCGCCAACAACAACGACGTCAAGCATGTGCGCTGAGCCCACTGGAGCGGAGCTCACACCTTGAGGATGTCGGCTTCTTTGTCGGCCAGCAGCTTCTCGATCTCAGCGATGAACTTATCGGTGAGCTTCTGCACCTTGTCCTGCTCGTCGCGGCTCTGATCCTCCGAGAGCTCGCCCTCCTTCTCCTGCTTCTTCACCTTGTCGATGGCATCGCGGCGCACATTGCGCAGGGCCACCTTGCCCTCTTCGGCATATTTGGCCGCCAGCTTGCACAGCTCCTTGCGGCGATCCTCGGTGAGGGGCGGGATGTTGATGCGGATCAGCTTGCCGTCGTTGTTGCAGGTGAGGCCCAGATCGCTCATGGCGATCGCCTTCTCGATCAAGGCCAGCGAGCCGGCATCAAAGGGCTGCAGCTGAATGGTGGAGGAATCGGGGGTGCTGATCGTGGCCAGCGACTTCAGCGGCGTATCGGCGCCGTAGTACTCCACCTGGATCTTGTCGAGCAGGGAGGCGTTGGCGCGGCCGGTGCGGATGGTGTTGAAGGTGCGCTGGGTGGCATCCACCGACTTGCGCATGCTGGCTTCGAGGCTGGCGTCGTGATCCATTGGAGGCTGACGGAAGAAAAAGGGCTCAGGCCGTGGGCAGGATGCTGGTGCCGATGGGTTCACCGCGCACCGCCCGGCCGATGTTGCCGGCACCGAACAGATCAAACACCACGATGGGGATGGCGTTGTCCTTGCACAGGGCGATGGCGGTGCTGTCCATCACCTCCAGCTCGCCGCTGAGCACATCGAGGAAGGAGAGGCTCTCGTAGCGCACGGCGTCGGCGTGCTTGTTGGGGTCCTTGTCGTAGACCCCGTCCACCTTGGTGGCCTTGAACACCACATCGGCACCGATCTCGGCGGCGCGCAGGGCAGCGGTGGTGTCGGTGGTGAAGAAGGGATTGCCAGTGCCGGCGGCAAAGATCACCACGCGGCCCTTCTCCATGTGGCGGATCGCCCGGCGGCGGATGTAGGGCTCCGCCACCTCCTGCATCGAAATGGCGCTCTGCACCCGGGTGGGGATGCCGGCGCGCTCGAGGCCGTCCTGCAGGGTGATGGCATTCATCACCGTGGCGAGCATGCCCACGTAGTCGGCCGTGGCCCGGTCCATGCCGGCGGCGGATCCCTTGAGGCCGCGGAAGATGTTGCCGCCGCCCACCACGATCGCCAGCTGGGTGCCGTCGGCCACCACTGCCGCCACATCCTTGGCAATGGCGTTCACGATGGCGGGATCGATGCCGTAGCCCTGTTCACCCATCAGGGCTTCACCACTGAGCTTGAGCAACACGCGCTGATAGGCCATCCGTTCGCGCTTGCACGTCAGTTGGCCGAACAGTAGCAAGCGTGAGATCCCTTGCCGAACCTGGCTCCAGCCTCAGAACTCGATGCCGGCCTGGGCCTTCACCCCCTGCTCACGGAAGGGGTGGCGCAGCAGCTTCATCTCCGTCACCAGGTCGGCCCGCTCCAGCAGCCCCGCCGGTGCGCCGCGGCCGGTGAGGGCCACGTGGGTGAGCGGCGGCCGCAGGGCCAGCCCCTCCAGCACCTGCTCGAGCTCCAGATACCCGAGCTTGAGGGCCACATTCACCTCATCGAGCACCACCAGCTTGCGGTCGGCAGCGGCGAGGTAATCGAGCGAGCGCTGCCAGGCCTGCTGCACCAGCTGGCGATCGCGGTCGCGGTCCTGGGTTTCCCAGGTGAAGCCCTCGCCCAGGGCATGCCAGTGGAGCGACTCCCCGAACAGCTCCAGCGCCCGCGCCTCGCCGGGATGCCAGCCGCCCTTGATGAACTGCACCACCGCCACCTGCTCGCCATGGCCGAGGGTGCGCAGCACCAGACCCAGGGCTGCGGTGGTCTTGCCCTTGCCATCGCCGGTGAACACCAGCACCAGACCCTTCTCGAGGTTGCGCTCCCCCACCCGCTGCTGCTGCACCTCCTTGCGGCGCGCCATGCGGCGGCGGTAGCCGTCCTCGCTGGTTTCCGGCGCGAGTGAGCCGCCCATCCCCAGCTCAGCGGCGGCCTGATCGAGCTGCTCGGAAGGCACGGAGGGCGGGGGCGGCTGCGCGCACTCTGGCAAGGGCGGGCTCAGGCTGCCGAGCGCGCCCGGGCCAGGGCCGCATCCACCGCCTGCTGCTGATCGCGGCGGGTGATCCAGTGGTGGTAGGTGCGGGTGTGGATCGCCACGGAGTGACCCATCATCCGGGCGGCCACCGTGTCGGGCAGACCGATGTGGATCGTGCGCACCGCCCAGGCATGGCGCAGGTCGTAGGGGGTGAGGGGCAGCTCGTAGCGCCGGAACTGCTCCGCCACGCGGCGACCCACCTGCTGCAGCGTGGTGCGGCGCAGATCGGTGCACACCGCCGGCAGCAGGGCTCGGTCTTCCCCGAGCCGCGGCAGCTCAAAGCGCTCCACCCACTCCGGCTGAAACGGCCACACCTGATGCTCGCCGGTCTTGCTGGTGGGCAGCACACGGATCACGCCGTCGCCGCCGGGCGCCAGGGCGGAGAGATCACTGAAGAACACCTCGTGGTTGCGCAGGCCATAGGCCGCCATCAGGCCGTAGGCCAGGCGCCAGCGGGGGTTGGGGATGCGCTCGAGCCAGTCGATGATCTGCGTGTCGCTGGGCAGCTGGCGGAACTGGGCCGCATGCAGGCCGTAGCCGCCGGCGCGATCAGCCCAATCCGGCGGCAGCGGCAGCCCTTCAGCCCGCGCCAGCGCCGCCAGGGCGGTGCCGCACTGCTGGCGGCCGCGGCTGGCCAGGGGGTAGCTCTCCAGCACCGCCTCCAGCAAGGCCGTGTCGAGCGGAGTCTGCCGCTGCTCCGCCAGCCGCTGCAGCCGGCGCAGATAGGGCAGGTAGGCGCTGGTCCAGGTGGTGCGGCAACCGGCGGGATTGCGGCGGCGGCGAGGATCGCTGAAGAAGCTGCGCTCGAACTGCTCGATCGCTTGCTCCACCACCGGTGCGGCACCGCTGGCGGGGGCCACCGCGGCCGTGGCGGGTGCCGCGGCGCGCTCGCTGCCCCAGTCGCTCCAGCGAAAGCTCTGCTGCTGCAACTGCTGCACCACACGGCGCAGGGCCGTGCGGGCCTGCTCCAGGCCCTCCTGGCTGGCGGGCAGACCCAGGCTGATGCGCTGCACCCGCAGGCGGCCGGTTCCCTGGCGGCAGGGCAGGGGACCGCGCAGCGCCAGGCGCTGACCGCGGCGCTCCAGCCGCAGGCCCACCCCGCCGGCAGCCAGCAGGGCGTTGTGATCACGGATCGCTCGATCGAGGGCCTCGAGCAGCGGATCCGCGTCCATCAGCCAGCGGCGCTCAGGCGCTGCAGACGTTATCGAGCCAGCGGCGCGACGGCCAGGGCTGAGCCAGCAGCGTTACGCTCGTCGCCGTCCTCCACTGGAAGCTCCCCGGGCATGGCCAAGGTCGGCGTGCTGCTGCTGAACCTCGGCGGCCCTGAACGCATTCAGGATGTGGGGCCGTTCCTCTACAACCTGTTCGCGGACCCGGAGATCATCCGGCTGCCGAACCCGGCGCTGCAGAAGCCCCTGGCCTGGTTGATCAGCACCCTGCGAGCCGGCAAATCCCAGGCGGCCTATCGCTCCATCGGCGGCGGCTCACCCCTGCGGCGCATCACCGAACAACAGGCGCGGGAGCTGCAGAGCAGCCTGCGCCAGCGCGGCATCGAGGCCACCAGCTACGTGGCGATGCGCTACTGGCACCCATTCACCGAATCCGCCGTGGCCGACATCAAGGCCGATGGCATCGATGAGGTGGTGGTGCTGCCGCTCTACCCCCACTTCTCGATCAGCACCAGCGGCTCCAGCTTCCGCGAGCTGCAGCGGCTGCGCCAGGCCGATCCGGCCTTCGCCCGTCTGCCGATCCGCTGCATCCGCAGTTACTACGACGATCCGGGCTACATCGGCGCCATGGCCGAGCTGATCGCCCGGGAGATCCAGGCCTGCCCGGATCCCGCCAGCGCCCATGTGTTCTTCAGCGCCCACGGCGTGCCGAAGAGCTACGTGGAGGAAGCGGGCGATCCGTATCAGCAGGAGATCGAAACCTGCGCCCGGCTGATCATGGAGCGGCTGCAGCAGCAGCTGGGCCACCGCAACCCGTTCACCCTCGCCTATCAGAGCCGTGTGGGCCCGGTGGAATGGCTCAAGCCCTACACCGACGACGCCCTGCACGAACTGGGTGAACAGGGCGTGAAGGACCTGGTGGTGGTGCCGATCAGCTTCGTGAGCGAGCACATCGAAACGCTCGAGGAGATCGACATCGAATACCGGGAGATCGCCACCGAAGCCGGCATCACCAACTTCCGCCGCGTGCCGGCGCTCGACACCAGCCCCGCCTTCATCGAAGGGCTGGCCCACCTGGTGCAGCACGCCCTGGAAGGCCCGGAGGTGAACCTGGATCAGGCGGCGGCGCTGCCCACCACGGTGAAGCTCTATCCCCAGGACAAGTGGGCCTGGGGCTGGAACAACAGCTCGGAGGTGTGGAACGGGCGCTTGGCAATGCTCGGCTTCTCCGCTTTCCTGCTGGAGCTGCTCAGCGGCCGTGGCCCGCTTCACTCCCTGGGATTGCTGTAAGGCCGCCCTCACGGCGGCGCTGGTCTCCAGCGGTGTTGCTGGCGGCAGCGTGCAGGCCAACACCGGCTGGCAGCAGGGTGTGTTTCCCGTGGCCGTGTTCTCGAGCTACACCAGCCATTTCGGCCTGCGCAGCGGCCCCGCAGGCGTGGCCGAACCCCACCACGGCATCGACATCGCCGCACCGCTGGGATCACCGATCCGCAACTGGTGGGGGGGAGTGGTGAAGGAACTGATCAACGACAACCGCTGCGGTGTGGGGCTGGTGATCCAGTCCGGCGGCTATGAGCACATTTATTGCCACCTGGCAGGATCCGTGCAGGGGGGTGCGTACCGCAGCGGCAGCGTGGTGCTCCAGGGGGGCAGCCGGGTGCGCAGCGGCCAGCTGATCGGCCACGTGGGCATGAGTGGCCGCAGCAGTGGTCCCCACCTGCACTGGGGTGTGCGCTACCGCGGACGCTGGCTGGATCCTGCAGCGATCCTGCGCGCCATGGCCGCTGCCAGACCTTAGTGTTGGGTCAATCTCGAGAGCCGCACGTCGCCGTCGTGACCGTTACGTCCGTATCGCCAACGGCCGCCGCCGCCGAGCAATCCTTCCCCCAGCGGGTGAATGGCGGCTACGCCCTGATGGATGCTCTGCGCCGCCACGGTGTGGAGCACATCTTCGGCTATCCGGGCGGGGCGATCCTGCCGATCTACGACGAACTGCACAAGGCTGAAAGCCGCGGCTGGCTCAAGCACACCCTGGTGCGCCATGAGCAGGGCGGCACCCACGCCGCCGACGCCTATGCCCGCGCCACCGGCAAGGTGGGCGTGTGCTTCGGCACCTCCGGTCCCGGCGCCACCAACCTGGTGACCGGCATCGCCACCGCCCACATGGACTCGGTGCCGATGGTGGTGATCACCGGGCAGGTGCCCCGCGCCGCGATCGGCACGGATGCCTTCCAGGAAACCGACATCTTCGGCATCACCCTGCCGATCGTGAAGCACTCCTGGGTGGTGCGCGACCCCCGCGACATCGGCCGGATCGTGGCCGAAGCCTTCCTGATCGCCGCCAGCGGCCGGCCCGGCCCGGTGCTGATCGATGTGCCCAAGGATGTGGGCGTTGAGGAATTCGACTACACCCCGGTGGAGCCCGGCAGTGCCAAGCCGGCGGGCTTCCAGCTGCCGCGCCCTCCGCAGCACCAGGCGATCGAGGATGCCCTCAGCCTGATCCGCCAGGCACGTCGCCCGCTCCTCTATGTGGGTGGTGGAGCGATCAGCTGCGGCGCCCACGAGCAGGTGCATCAGCTGGCCGAACGCTTCCGCCTGCCGGTGACCACCACGCTGATGGGCAAGGGCGCCTTTGATGAACAGCACCCCCTGGCCGTGGGCATGCTCGGCATGCACGGCACCGCCTACGCCAACTTCGCCGTTACCGAGTGCGATCTGCTGATCGCCGCCGGCGCCCGTTTCGACGACCGTGTGACCGGCCGGCTCGATGGCTTCGCGCCCCGCGCCCAGGTGATCCATATCGACATCGATGCGGCCGAGCTGGGCAAGACCCGCACCCCCGATGTGCCGGTGGTGAGCGATGTGAAGCTGGCGCTCGAGGCGATGCTGGCCGCCTCCGCCGGAGAAGACTCCGCCGGCCGCACCGAAGCCTGGCTGGAGCGGATCGACAGCTGGAAGCAGCACTATCCGCTGGTGGTGCCCGCACCCGAAGGTGAGATCGCCCCCCAGGAGGTGGTGGCTCTGCTGCAGGAGCTGGCTCCCAAGGCCTATGTGACCACCGATGTGGGCCAGCACCAGATGTGGGCCGCCCAGTTCCTGCACACCGGCCCGCGCCGCTGGATCAGCTCCGCCGGCCTGGGCACGATGGGCTTCGGCATGCCCGCCGCCATGGGCGTGCAGACCGCCTTCCCCGATGAGCAGGTGATCTGCGTGGCGGGCGACGCCAGCATCCTGATGAACATCCAGGAGCTGGGCACCCTCAACCAGTACAACCTGCCGGTGAAGGTGGTGGTGCTCAACAACGGCTGGCAGGGCATGGTGCGCCAGTGGCAGGAGAGCTTCTACGGCGAGCGCTACTCCGCCTCGGAGATGACCGGCGGTATGCCCGATTTCCCGATGGTGGCCCAGGGCTTCGGCGTGAAGGGTGTGCGCATCAGCGAGCGCTCCGAGCTGCGCCAGCAGCTGAGCGAGGCCCTGGCCCATCCCGGCCCGGCCTTCATCGAGGTGCTGGTGCGCCGCAACGAGAACTGCTATCCGATGGTGCCCCCCGGTGCCAGCAACGCCCAGATGGTGGGCCTGCCCTCCCATCCGGAACTGGCGATCGACACCAGCCGCGACTGCCACAGCTGCGGCCACACCACCGGCAGCTCCAGCCTCTACTGCCCCAACTGCGGCACGAAGCTCTGATGCTGAGCCGGTTGTTGGCTCTGCTGATCGCGGCCCTGGTGCTGCTGCCCGCCCAGGCAGCCCGGGCAGCCGAGGTGCTGCAGGTGCGCAGCGGCAATCTGCTGCAGGTGGGCGATCACAACCGCACCTACACGGTGGAGCTGGCCTGTGTGGCCCTGCCGGCGGGAGGCGATCAGGCCGCCGCCGACTGGTTGCGCACTGCACTGCCCCGCCGCACCAAGGTGAATCTGCGCCCTGTGGGCAACAGCCAGGGCGTGCTGCTGGCCCGGGTGCAGAGGCTGGGTGGCGATCCAGCAACCGCCGATCTTGGCCAGGGGCTGGTGGCGGCGGGTCTGGCCACCGCCGAACCGGGTTGCTGAACAGCGATGAGCATCAACCGCACCGCCAAAGGCATCGTGCTGGTGCCCTGCCTGCTGCTCGGCTCCGCCTTTCTGGCGGCGGCCGTGTGGGGCGATGAGGCTGCCGCCGCCAACCAACGCCTGGCACTGGTGCTCGGAGGCGTGTTGATGGGTGGCGGCCTGCTGGCCCAGCTGCTGCCGGAGGGACAGGCAGACGGACCGAGCGGGGACTGACGCTCAGCTGCCCGGCTTGGTCTTCGATTCGTTCTCCTTCACCAGCCGGAAGTATTCGGGGGTGGGGAAGATGGTGAAGGAATCCTCCGGAGCCTTGATGATCTCCCGCAGCACAGCCGTGAGGTCCGCCACCTGGGGCTTGAGCTTCTGACGCTCGGCCGGAGGCAGCTTGCCGAGCGCGTTCTCCAGGTTTTCGTAGCTGAAGAAGAACACCCCGCGCGGACCTTCAGGGGTCTTGATCGTGAGGAACGGCTTGGTGAAGAACACCGGCACGTTCAACCCCTCCTGGATCTGCTTCTCGGTGAGGCCCTGCTCCTTGAGGATCTTCATCGCCTGAGCGCGGTCACCGTCGTTGGTCACGATCGGCGCCACCAGTGGCTTGCTCTTGTCCTTGAGCTGTTGGTTGAGTTCCACCACCTTTTCGTTCATCACGTTGAGGGGAACCGCCACAACACCCGCTTTGAGCTCGGGATTGCTTTTGTTCAGCGCCGCCAGCTGCGCATTGGCCTTGGCACTCTCCAGATACAGAGGCAGCACCAGCTGCTTCTCCTGGGGGATCGGCAATGGCACACCGTTGGAGTCGGTGATCACGAACACCGGCACCACCTGAAGCTTCTTGATCGCCTCAGCCTCGGGAATGGCCTGAGCCGGCGCCGGCAGCAGCGAAAGGCCGCCCCACACCATGCCAGCGCTCAGCACAACGGAGCCGACGCGGCGGCCCAGGCGGTGGCGCATGGCGTTGAGGCGTGACTGCATGCGATCAACTGTTGAAAGGCTGAGCCTAGTCAGAGAAATCCGCCTAGCTTTCCCAGGCTGGACGGTGCCGGCCATGACCACTGCAGAACAGCCTCCGGCTGCCCGCTCACCCCGTTCTCGGCAGCCGGCGGCCAGGCCTGCAGCCCCAGCTCCCGCTGGCTGGCGCAGCTGGCTGATCAGCGGCGTTGGCCTGGGCGCCGTTCTGCTGGGCAGCCAGACCCTGGCCGCCAGTTCCCCGCTGCGCAGCGATGTGCGGCTGCTCCTGCCCAGCGAAGGCCTGCTGGCTGGCCTTGGCGATGGCCTGCGCCGTGGCTACAACCTGGCGATGGAGGACGCACGCCGCTGCGGCGCGCTGCCCCCCAGCCTGCAACTGGGCTGGCTGCCGCCCGGCGCCGACCCGCAGGCACCGCTGCTGGACGCGCCCCGCAGCGCTCTGCTGATCGCTCCACCGGCTGCCCCCTTACCGGCCTACGGCCAGCTCGCACAGCAGCTGCGCCTGCAGGTGCTGCTGCCCCTGCAACGGGGCCAGTCGCTGGAGGGACTGCCGCAGCTGCGCGGATCCGACCGGCTCTGGCCGCTGCTGCCGGGCCGCAGCCTGGAGGTGGATCGCCTCGTGAAGGCCCTGCGCCAGGAGAAGATCCGGCGGGTGATGGTGGTGCGCGACCGCAGCACCGAAAGCCGCAGCCTCACCGAGCGCTTCGTGGCGGGGTTTGCCAATGCCGGTGGCGTGGTGATCGGTCCGGGTTCGGCGCCGATGGTGGTGTCCGGTGACGACACCGCGGCCATGCGGCAGCTGGAGAACGAGGCGGACTGGTATCGCCCGCCGGCGCTGGTGGTGATTGGCGAGCCGGGTGGTTCGCTGCAGCAAGCGGTGCGTGAGGCCCAGTGGCCTCCAACCCTGACGCTGGCGTGGACGGCACCGGTGAGAGAGGAGCTGGCCGTGGAGCAGATCGGCGTGAAGCCCCAGAGCCGCGGCCCCGGTTGGGCCGGCTTTGCCGAGCGTTTCCAACGGCGCTGGGGCTATGAGCCGGGTGTGGTGGAGAGCGCCGGCTACGACAGCGGCCTGATGGCCGCACTGGCTTCGGTGCCCGCCGGCGGGCGCCGGGGCTGGGATCTGAGCTGGTTCAACGCCAAAGCCCGCCCGCAACCGCTCTGCACCGCCCTGCGACAGCGCGCCGCGGGGGCGAAGGTGCGGCCTGAGGCCGCCAGCAGTGCCTTCGATCTGAGCCCGGGCGTGCCGCCCACCGCAACCCTGCAACTGAGCCGTGGCTGATCTGGTCCTGCCGCTCGAGGCCGTTGGGCTCGAAGCCATCCCTGAGGTGGGGGGCAAGAACGCCTCCCTCGGCGAGATGATCCGCGAGCTGAGCGCCGAGGGCGTGCAGGTGCCCGGCGGCTTCGCCACCACCGCCGCGGCTTACCGCCACTTCATCCAGGCCGGTGGTCTGCAGCAGCAGCTGCACGCCATCCTCGATGGGCTCGACGGCCACGCCATCGCCGAACTGCAGGCCGCAGGTGCCGCGGCCCGGGCCCTGCTGCTGGGGGCTCCGCTACCGGGCGATCTGCAGGAGGCGATCCTGGCGGCCTACCGCGCTCTGGGATCACCGCCGGTGGCCGTGCGCTCCAGTGCCACCGCGGAAGACCTGCCCGATGCCTCCTTCGCCGGCCAGCAGGAGACGTATCTCAACGTGCGCGGCGAGCAGGAGCTGCTGGCGGCCTGCCGGCGCTGCTTCGCCTCGCTGTTCACCGACCGGGCCATCTCCTACCGGCAACTCAACGGCTTCGATCATTTCGAGGTGGCGCTCTCCATCGGCGTGCAGCGGATGGTGCGCTCCGATCTGGCCTGCTCCGGTGTGATGTTCAGCATCGACACCGAAACCGGCTTCCGCAACGCCGTGCTGCTCACCGCCGCCTATGGGCTGGGCGAAAACGTGGTGCAGGGAGCGGTGAACCCCGATGAATACCTGATCTTCAAGCCCACCCTGGAGCAGGGCTTTGCGCCGATCGTGAGCCAACGGCTCGGCAGCAAGGCGATCCGCATGGTGTACGGCGAGCACGGCTCCACCCGCAATGAACCCGTGCCGGCGGCCGAGCGCAGCCGCTACGCCCTCAGCCAGGCCGAGGCGCTGCAGCTGGCCCGCTGGGCCTGCCGGATCGAGCGGCACTACAGCGAGCGCCGCGGCCAACCCACGCCGATGGACATCGAATGGGCCAAGGACGGCGAGAGCGGTGAGCTGTTCATCCTTCAGGCGCGGCCGGAAACGGTGGAATCCCGGCGCAGCGCCACGCTGCTGCGCAGCTGGCAGCTCGAACCCCACAACGCCGAGCTGCTCTGCACCGGCCGGGCAATCGGCGCCTCGGTGAGCAGCGGCCGGGCCCGCATCCTGCGCCACCCCTCGGAAATCCAGCGCTTTGAGCCCGGCGATCTGCTGGTGACCGAACGCACCGACCCCGACTGGGAGCCGATCCTCAAGCGGGCCAGCGGCGTGATCACCAACCAGGGCGGCCGCACCTGCCACGCGGCGATCATCGCCCGCGAGATGGGCATCACGGCGATCGTGGGCGCCGGCGACGCCACCGAACGCATCGCCGATGGCGACGCGATCACCGCCAGCTGCTGCGAGGGCGATGAAGGGCGTGTGTATCGCGGCGCGCTGCCCTTCCGGATGGACGAGCGCGACATCGGCGAGCTGCCGCCCACGCGCACGCGCATCCTGATGAACGTGGGCAACCCCGAGGAGGCCTTCAGCCAGGCGGCGATTCCCTGCGATGGCGTTGGGCTGGCGCGGCTGGAGTTCGTGATCGCCAACCACATCCGCGTGCATCCGATGGCGCTGCTGCAGCCCGATCGGCTCCGCGACCCCGCCGAGCGCCAGGCCATCGCCGCCCTCACCGCCGGCTACGAGCACCCCGCCGACTACTACGTGGATCTGCTGGCCCAGGGCATGGGCCGGCTCGCCGCCGCCTTCCATCCCAGGCCGGTGATCCTGCGCTTCTCGGATTTCAAGAGCAACGAATACGCCAAGTTGCTGGGGGGCAGCAGCTTCGAGCCCAGCGAGGAGAACCCGATGATCGGCTGGCGCGGTGCCTCCCGCTATTACGCCGAGGGCTTCCGCGAAGCCTTCGCACTCGAGTGCCGGGCCCTCAAGCGGGTGCGGGAGGTGATGGGGCTCACCAACGTGATCCCGATGGTGCCCTTCTGCCGCACCCCGGAAGAGGGGGATCGGGTGCTGGCTGAGATGGCGCGTGAAGGGCTGGTGCGGGGCGAGAACGGCCTGGAGGTGTATGTGATGTGTGAGTTGCCGAGCAATGTGATCGCCGCTGAGGCCTTTGCCGAGCGCTTCGATGGCTTCTCGATCGGCTCCAACGACCTCACCCAGCTCACCCTGGGGCTCGACCGCGATTCAGCCCTGGTGGCCGATCTGTTTGATGAACGCAATGCCGCAGTGGTGGAGCTGATCCGCATGGCGATCCGCACCGCGAAGCGCTGCGGCCGCAAGATCGGCATCTGCGGCCAGGCCCCGAGCGATCACCCGGAATTCGCCGAACTGCTGGTGCGCGAAGGCATCGATTCGATCAGCCTCAATCCCGACGCCGTGCTCAACACCCGCCTGAAGGTGGCTGCGATCGAGGCTGCCAGTTGCTCAGACCCTGCCTAGCTTGCGAAGAGACGGCCGGGTCTCACCATGCCGACGCTGAAGCAGGGCTTCGCCGCGCTTGAACCGGTGTTGCAGCGCCACGGCCATCAGGCTCACGGCCTGATTGAGGTTCTGAATGCGGCCCAACAGCTCTATGGCCACCTGAGCGAGCCGCTGCTGCGCCACATCGCCCGGCAGCTGCGGCTGCCCTTCAGCCGGGTGCAGGGCACCGCCAGCTTCTACCACCTGTTTCGCTTTGCCCCGCAGGCGCGCCACAGCTGCCTGGTGTGCACCGGCACCGCTTGCCATGTGCAGGGGGCGGCCCAACTGCTGGCCGAGCTGAGGGCCGCACCTCTGGCCGAGCTGAGCGTGGAGCTGGGCTCGGTGCGCTGCATCGGCACCTGCAGCGGCGCCCCCCTGGTGGTGGTGGATGGAGCGGTGTGGAACCACGTGGACGCCAACGCTGTGCTGGCCCGGCTGCGGGAGCTGGAGCGATGAGCAGCTGCCTTCGGCTCTGCACGGCCGCCAGCTGCCGCAGCCGCGGTGCCATGGCCCTGCTGCAAAGCAGCGATCGGCCCGTGAAGGAGGTGGGTTGCCTGGGGCCCTGCAGCGAAGGGCCACTGGCGGCAGAGGGTGCTCAGTTGCTGTCGCTGAAGCCCGCCGAGGGCGAACCCCTCGCGCCTTCGCTGGGGGCGGCGCTGGCCGGAAGCCGCGCAATCAGCGCCGACGATCCCTTCCTGAAGCTGCAGCGGCGGCTGGTGCTGGCGCGCTGCGGCGTGGTGGATCCCGGTTGCATCGATGACGCCCTGGCCCAGGGCGCCTACCAACAACTGCAGGCCGTGCTGGCCGCGAACAACCCCAGCGCAGTGATCGACACCGTACGGCGCAGCGGCCTGCGGGGCCGGGGCGGCGCCGGCTATCCCACCGGGCTGAAGTGGGCCACCGTGGCGGCGATGCCCAGCGATCAGAAGGTGGTGGTGTGCAACGCCGATGAGGGCGACCCGGGCGCCTTCATGGACCGCACCCTGATGGAAGGCGATCCCCACACGCTGCTGGAGGGCATGGCGATCGCCGCCTTCGCGGTGGGGGCGGCGCAGGGGTTCATCTACATCAGGGCGGAATACCCCCTGGCGATCGAGCGGCTGCGCAGGGCGATCGCCGCGGCCGAAGCGCGCGGCTGGCTGGGCACAGCGATCGGCGGGAGCCGTTTCAGCTTCGGGATCGAGCTGCGGGTGGGCGCGGGCGCCTATGTGTGCGGCGAGGAAACCGCGCTGATCCACTCGATCGAAGGCCGCCGCGGCGTGCCCCGGCCCCGGCCGCCCTATCCGGCCGAGCACGGCGTGTTCGGGCTGCCCACGCTGATCAACAACGTGGAGACCTTCGGCAACATCCCGCCGCTGCTGCGGCTGGGGGTGGAGGCCTACGGCGCCGGCACCAAGGTGTTCTCACTCACGGGCCACGTGCAACGCAGCGGTGTGCTCGAGGTGCCGATGGGCACACCACTGCGCACGATCGTGGAAACGATGGGCGGGGGCGCCCCACCAGGCCGCCAGATCAAGGCGGTGCAAACGGGCGGGCCCTCCGGAGGCTGCATCCCCGCCAGCGCCCTCAACACACCGGTCGACTACGACTCGCTCAAGGCCCTCGGCACGATCATGGGCTCGGGCGGGATGGTGGTGATGGATGACACCACCAACATGGTGGACATCGCCGCCTTCTTCATCGCCTTCAGCCGCGAGGAGTCGTGCGGGAAGTGCATCCCGTGCCGCTCCGGCACGGTGCAGCTGGAGATGCTGCTGCGCAAACTGCTGGAGCGCCGGGCCAGTGCCGCGGATCTGACGCAGCTGGAAGCGCTCTGCCACACCGTGGCCGACGCCAGCCTCTGCGGTCTGGGCCAGAGCGCACCCAAGCCAGTGCTCAGCACCCTGCGCCACTTCCGCGGCGACTATCTGGAGCTGCTGGAGCCGGGGGAGGTGGTGCGATGAGCGTCTGCACCCTGCGCATCAACGACCACGACATCGCTGTACCAGCCGGCACAACCTTGCTGCAGGCCGCCCAGCAGGCGACCATCCCGATCCCCACCCTGTGCTTTCTGGAGGGACTTTCGGCGGTGGCCGCCTGCCGGCTCTGCCTGGTGGAGGTGAGCGGCGCCGATGGGCGCGAGGAGCCGCGCCTGCTGGCCGCCTGCGTGACGGCCGCCACCGAAGGGATGCGCGTTCAGACCCACACACCACGGCTGCAGGAGATCCGCCGCACGGTGATCGAACTGCTGTTCACCGAAGGCAACCACGTGTGCGCCATCTGCGTGGCCAACGGCCACTGCGAACTGCAGAACCTGGCGGTGGAGGTGGGCATGGACCACAGCCGCCTGCCCTACCGCTTCCCCGAACGCCACGTGGATCTCTCCCATCCGCAGTACGGGCTCGATCACAACCGCTGCATCCTCTGCACCCGCTGCGTGCGGGTGTGCGACGAGGTGGAGGGCGCCCACGTGTGGGATGTGGGCTGGCGCGGTGAGCACTGCCAGATCATCAGCGGCCTCCACGAACCCTGGGGGGATGTGCAGGCCTGCACCCATTGCGGCAAGTGCGTGGATGTGTGTCCCACCGGCGCCCTGTTTCACAAGGTGGACACCAGCTCCGAGAAACACGGCCACCCCGAACGGCTGCAACGCCTGATGCACGCCCGCACCCATCAGCAATGGACGCCATGAGCACCAACACCCCCCGCAAAACCAGGCTGGCGACCGTGTGGCTGGCGGGCTGCTCCGGCTGCCACATGTCGTTCCTCGATCTCGACGAATGGCTGCTGGAGCTCGCCGAGCAGGCCGACATCGTCTACAGCCCGGTGGGATCCGATGCGAAGACCTACCCCGCAGATGTGGACATCGCCCTGGTGGAGGGAGGCGTGGCCAATGCCGACAACCTGGAGCTGCTTCTGCAGGTGCGCGCCAACACCCGCACGCTGGTGAGTTTCGGCGACTGCGCCATCACCGCCAACATCCCGGGCATGCGCAACATGCTGCGCGGCAGCGATCCGGTGCTGCGCCGGGCCTACCTGGAGCTGGCCGATGGCAGCGGCCAGCTGCCCCATGCACCCGGCATCGTGCCGGAACTGCTGGAGCGGGTGCTGCCGGTGCATGAGCTGGTGCCGGTGGAGGTGTATCTGCCGGGCTGCCCGCCGCCGGCCGAGCGCATCCGCGCCGCTCTGGAGCCGTTGCTGCACGGCGAGCGGCCGCAGCTGAGCGGCAGCGATCAGATCCGCTTCGGCTGAGAAACCCATGGCAACCAACCGCTCAGCTGACGCCAAGCCGCCCACCCGCCGGATCACGATCGATCCGGTGACCCGCATCGAAGGCCACGCCAAGATCTCGATCCACCTGGATGCCAGCGGCGCCGTGGAGACGGCCCGCTTCCATGTGACCGAATACCGCGGCTTCGAAAAGTTCTGCGAGGGCCGGCCCTTCACCGAGATGGCGGCGATCACGGCGCGCATCTGCGGCATCTGCCCGGTGAGCCATCTGCTGGCCGCCGCGGCCACCGGCGACAAGATCCTGGCGGTGCGCATCCCACCGGCCGCCGAAAAGCTCAGGCGGCTGATGAACCTGGCGCAGATCACCCAGTCGCATGCGCTCTCGTTCTTTCATCTGAGCAGCCCGGATTTCCTGCTGGGCTGGGACAGCGATCCGGCGCGGCGCAATATCTTCGGGCTGATCGCCGCCAACCCCGAACTCGCCCGCAGCGGCATCCGCCTGCGCCAGTTCGGCCAGGGCGTGATCGAGGCGCTGGGGGGCCGCAAGATTCATGCCGCCTGGGCCGTACCGGGGGGTGTGCGCAGCCCCCTGAGCCCGGAAACCCGCGATCAGATCCGCGCCGGCCTGCCGGAGGCCTTCGCCATCGCCGAGCAGGGCCTGGCCCTGTTCAAACAGCTGCTCGACAGCCAGTTGCGCGAGGAGCTCAATGTGTTCGGCAACTTCCCCTCGCTGTTTCTCGGCCTGGTGGGCCGCGATGGCCGTTGGGAGCATTCCGGCGGCAGCGGCTGCGGCGGCATCCGCGTGATGGCCAGCGATGGATCGCTGGTGGCCGATGGCCTGCAGGAGGACGACTACGCCGGATTTCTGGCGGAAGCGGTGGAGCCCTGGAGCTACCTGAAGTTCCCCTACTTCAAAGCGCTGGGCCCCGAGGCCGGCAGCTACCGGGTGGGGCCGCTGGCCCGGCTGAACCTCTGCGATCGGATCGGCACCGAACGGGCCGACCGCGAACTGCTCGAGCTGCGCCAGCGCGGCGGCCGGGTGGTGACGGCCTCCTTCCTGTATCACCTGGCACGGCTGATCGAAATCGTGGCCTGCCTGGAGCAGATGGAGCAGCTGCTCGACGATCCCCAGATCACGGCAACCCATGTGCGCGCCCGCGCCAGCGTGAACTGCCACGAGGCGGTGGGGGTGAGCGAGGCGCCGCGCGGCACGCTGCTGCACCACTACCGCGTGGATGCCGATGGCCTGATCGAACGGGTGAATCTGATCATCGCCACCGGCCAGAACAACAGCGCCATGAACCGCACGATCACCCAGATCGCGCAGCACGTCCTCACGGGCCACAACCTCAGCGAGCCGTTGCTCAACCGGGTGGAAGCCGGCATCCGCTGCTTTGACCCCTGCCTCTCCTGCAGCACCCACGCCGCCGGGCAGATGCCGCTGCAGGTGCAGCTGTTCAGCGCTGCGGGGGAACTGCTGGAGGAGCGGCAGCGGGGCTGATGGGGCAACCGATCACAGCCACGGCCACTCCCCTGCTCATCGGCATCGGCAACACCTTGCGCAGCGACGACGGCGCTGGGATTGCCGTGAGCGACGCCATGGCGAGGCAAGCGCCCCAGCTCAACGTGAGGCTGTGCCCGCAGCTCAGCCCTGAGCTCGCCGCAGAGATCAGCCAGGCCAGCGCTGTGCTGTTCATCGATGCCGTGGTCATCGATGCC
>CAJXSQ010000002.1 GCA_913061215.1 uncultured Synechococcus sp.
CCTCGCTGCTGCTGGCGCTCAGCTCCGCCTGGGGCTACCTGCGCAAGGGCTGACCCGAGGAGAGAACACGAAACCCGTGCAGCACAGGTTCCGTGCCAGCATGAAATGCATGGCCAACCTCACGCTGGTGATCGACGACGCCCTGCTCAAGCGAGCACGGGAGGAAGCCCTGCGATCGAACACCTCTGTGAATGCCCTTGTGCGCGACTTTCTGAATCGCTACGTGGATGCGCGCAGCCGCAGGCTGGAAGCGCTCGCTCACTTTGAAGAGATTGCCGGCAGCTGCGAGAGCTCCAGTGAGGGCCCCTGGGATCGCGCATCGCTGAATGAACGCCATTGATGCGCGTCTTCATCGACACCAACCTCTGGGCCTACCGACTCGATGGACGCGAACCCGCCAAGCGTGAACGCATCAAGCAATGGCTGGCTGAGGTGACCGCCGAGCATGAGGTAGTCATCAGCACGCAGGTGTTGATCGAACTGCGATCCGTGGCGAGCCGCAAGCTCAAGCCTGCCCTTTCTCACGAGCAGATCGCAGCGCTGCTGGCAGCACTGAGCAATTTTGAGGTAGTGAGCACCGAAGCCAACCTGGTGCTGGATGCCCATGCCCTGGCCAGGCAGGAACAACTGAGCTGGTTCGATGCTCTGATCGCTGAAGCGGCTCTGCGCAGCCGCTGCGACGTTCTGTTCAGCGAAGACTTCAACCACGGGGGGCGAATCGGCCAGCTGCAGCTGATCAACCCCCTCGCGTCAGACGACCTGTAAGACGTCCGCAGGACGTCAGCCGATCAAGGCTGCATCACCGCTGAAGTCCGGGCTGGTGGGCATGCGGCCGGCGTAGTCGTTGGCATAGCTATCGGCCATGGCCGCTTCCACGCTGTAGGCCGGGGTCCAGGCGAGCTCGCGCTGCACGCGGGTTATGTCGGTGAGGAAATGGGCCATGCGCAGCGGGAAGGCTTTGCGGGCTTTCTTGTCGAGTCCGGAGGGATCGAAGCTGCGGATCTCCACCGACGCCGGATCCTTGCCGCAGGCGCGGGCAGCCGCTGCCACCAGGCCGCGGAAGGTGATGCCCTGCACGCTGCTGCAGTTGTAGATGCGGTTGGCAGCGGCATCCACGCCGAGGCTCAGGGCCATGGCGGTGGCCAGATCATTCACATGGCCGAGCTGGGTGATCGTGCTGCCATCGCCGGGCAGGGGCACCGGACGGCCGTGCACGATCCGATCGAAGAACCAGCTTTCCACCGGGTTGTAGTTGCCTGCGCCCACGATGTAGGTGGGGCGGAAGCTGGTGAAAGGAATCTTCTCGGCCGTGAGCCAGGCCTCGGTGTCGAGCTTGCCGCTGTGGCGGCTCTGGGGATCGGTGGGGGAGTCTTCGTTGAGGGGCCAGAGCTCGCTGTCGGCGTAGACGCCGGCGGAGCTCACGTACAGGAAACGGTGGCTGGGGGCACCGGTGCGCTCGATCACGGCGCGGCTGTCATCGAGCGTGCGGCCGGAGCTATCCACGATCACATCGAAGCTGCGGCCCTGCAGGGCCGCCAGGCCTTCAGCGGTGCTGCGGTCGCCGCAGAGGTGCTCCACACCGGCGGGCACTGGGTTCTTGCCGCGGGTGAACAGGGTGAGTTCATGGCCCTCGGAGAGCAGCTGCGCCACCAGGGGCTTGCCCACAAAGCGGGTGCCGCCCATCACGAGGATCTTCACGCCGGAGCCGATCAAACAGGCGGCCATTCAAAGCCTTGCCGCCCCACACTGGGGATCAACAGGCAGACGGCCGATGGGACGGTTTCAAGAGGTTGTGCGCTCCCTCAACAACCTCAAGTTGCTGGCGGCGATCGGGCGCAGCGGCGGCGACCTGAGCAACGTGGCTGATCTGGTGGACAGCTTCATCGACAGCCCCCAGATGGCCGACTGCATCCGCCGCTTCCGGGCGCTGCCGGGCGGGGCGGAGCTGATGGACCAGCGCTACCCGCCCCTGCAGCCCGACATCGAACGATTGGCGCAGCTGCCCAAGGGAAGCCTCGGGGAGCGCTACGCCCGCCTGATCACGAAGCTCGGCTACGACCCGGAGTTCTTCCGCCCGCGGCCGATTGACAGCGAAGCCCAGTGGCTCACGCAACGCATCGCCACCACCCACGACATCCATCACGTGGTGTGCGGCTTCGGCACCGAGCCCCAGGGGGAAGGCGGCGTGCTGGCGGTGACCGCCGCCCAGATCGGCTTCCCGGCCTACGTGCTGCTCACCAGCGCCAGCCAGCTGGCCAGCTTCCGCTTCCAGATTGAACGCTTTGAAGCGATCAGCCGCGCCATCAGCCATGGCCAGGCGATCGCGCGGCAGGCCAGCTGCCTGGCGGCAGCCCGCTGGGAAGAGGGCTGGGAACAACCGGTGAGCCAATGGCGCCTGGAGCTGGGCATCAGCGATCCCGCCGACGCGGAGAGTTACGGCCTGGCCGCCCAGCTGCCATGAAGCTGCCCCAGCGCTGGACGGCCCAGCCCGCCAGCCTCGGCCTCAGCCAGGGCTACCGCCACTTCCAGCTGCTGGGGGAGCAAGGCAAAGGCGCCGACCGGGCAGCCCGCCTGGAAGCGGTGCTCGATCGCCAGTGCCGGCTGCTGGTGCCCCTGCGCCAGCTGAAGGATCGGGGCCTCTGGCAGCCTGGCTGGCAGTCGTTGCGCCAGCCGGCCGCCATGCAGATCATCCCCGCCATCGACCTGCTCGACGGCCAGTGCGTGCGGCTGCACCAGGGCGACTACGACCAGGTGACCCGCTTCAACGACGACCCGGTGGCCCAGGCGCTCGACTGGCAGCGCCAGGGCGCCCAGCGGCTGCACCTGGTGGACCTCGATGGCGCCAAGACGGGCCAGCCTGTGAACGATCAGGCGGTGAAGGCGATCACCGCAGCCCTCTCCATTCCGGTGCAACTGGGCGGCGGCGTGCGCAGCGCTGAGCGCGCCGAAGAGCTGCTGGCCTGCGGCCTCGATCGCGTGATCCTCGGCACCGTGGCGATTGAGAAGCCCGAGCTGGTGAAGGAGCTGGCCGCGCGCCATCCCGGCAAGGTGGTGGTGGGGATCGATGCCAAGGACGGCCTGGTGGCCACCCGCGGCTGGATCGAAACCAGCACGGTGAAAGCCACCGATCTGGCCAAAAGCTTTGAAGGCTGCGGCGTGGCCGCGATCATCAGCACCGACATCGCCACCGACGGCACCCTGGCGGGCCCGAACCTCGAAGCGCTGCGCGCCATGGCCGAGGCCAGCAGCATCCCGGTGATCGCCTCGGGCGGCATCGGCACCCTGGAGGACATCCTCTCGCTGCTCTCAATCGCGCCCCTCGGCGTGGAAGGTGTGATCGTGGGCCGCGCCCTCTACGACGGCACCGTGGATCTGGCGGAGGCGTTGCAGGCGATCGGTCCGGAACGCTTACAAGACGCACTCACTTCGCCTACGGGTTCTATAACGGGATAAGCCACACACGCCTGTCTTGGCGGCGACACCCACCACTGAGCCAGCCAACACGGCGCTCCAGAGCGGACTGGAGGGCGCCATCGCCCGCTGCCGCGATCTGGGCATGCGGCTGTCGCGGCAGCGGCGGATGGTGCTTGAGCTGCTCTGGGATGTGAAGGATCACCTCAGTGCCCGCGACATCTTCGAGAAGCTGAACGCCCGCGGCCGCAACATCGGCCACACCTCGGTGTATCAGAACCTCGAGGCCCTGCAGAGTGCCGGGGTGATCGAATGCCTCGATCGGGCCAACGGCCGCCTCTACGGCTACCGCAGCGATCCCCACAGCCACATCACCTGCCTCGACACCGGCGCCATTCAGGATCTCGATGTGGAACTGCCGCCCGAGCTGCTGCGCCAGATCGAGCAGCACACCGGCTTTGCGATCGAGAGCTACACCCTGCATCTGAGCGGACGGCCACGCGCACGTGGTGCGGATTGAGCTGGAGAAGCCGGTGCAGGCCCGTTAACGTGCCGCCGATACTGCAGAACCGGGGCACGTGCCGGAGGCCAAGGCCGCACCATCACTGTTGATCCTGGCCGAGCCGCTGCTGCGCGAAGGTCTGATCCGGCTGCTGGAGCCCGGCTGTTCGATCAACCGAGAGAGCGAGGGCGCTCCGCAGCTGGTGATCTGGAGTGCCGATCCAGACCTTCCCCTGCAGACCCTGCAGCACGAACTGCTGCAGCTGCGGGAGCGCTGGCACCCCGCGCCGGTGCTGCTGCTGCTGAGCGGACACGCCGCCTACAGCAGCGAGGCGTTGCTGCAACTGCCCTGTGAGGGGTTGCTGCAGCAGGCTGAACCCGAGGAGATCCCGGCGGCCGTCAGCACCCTGCTTGCCGGTGGCCGGGTGGTGGAGCTGCGGCCGCTCAGCGCCACAGCGGCAGAACCGGTGCCGCTCGGCTTCGGCCAATGGCTGCTGCACAGCGGCCTCAACCAGATTCAGGCTGAACAGCAGCGCTGCCTGGCCTGGCTGGAGCAAGGCCATGGCGGCTTGAGCGCGATGTTGCTGCGGGGGCGGCTGCGGGAGCTGGCCGCTGCCCGCCGGCTGCTGCTCTGGCTCTGGGGGCCGCTGAGCATGGCCTTCCCGCCGGAACCACCGGCAGCCAGTGCCGCAATCGTGCCCGGGCCGAAGCTGGGCATCAGCCTGCGCCAGCGCACCGCCGAGGGGGTGTGGCAGGCGATCCGTGAACGGCTGAACAGCGCGATCACAGCCGGCGTGGGCAACCAGAGCGGCCAGCTGCTCGCCCTCGATGGCCTCAAAGCCGAGCAGCGCCGCGATCTGTTGCTGGCCCTGCTCAGCCAGCTGGATCTGCTGATCACCCGCCTGCGCCATGAGCAGCTGCGGGGCGAGGAGCTGCAGGAGCGCTGGCTGCAACAGCAGCCTGATCTGCGGCGGTTGTCGCTGCGGGCCATGGCCGGGGAGTATGTGCAGCTGCCTCAGGAGGGCGGCCTGCTGCCGGTGGCCGACAGCCTCAGCCAGGCCAGCCAGCTCACGGGGCTTGATCCGGATCTCCCCCTGGCCCTGCCGATGCTGGCGGCCCTGGTGCAGGCTCAACCGCTGCTGGTGGATGGCCGCCTGCTCGCGCCGGATGAACCGCAGGCGCTGCTGCATCTCGAGCAGCTGATCGCCAACTGGCTGATCCGCAGCGCTGAGCTGATCAGCGCGGAAATCCTGGCGTGCTGCAGCACCTGGCCGGAGCTGCGCCGCTATCTGCTCCGCACGGATCTGCTCGCCACCCGCAACCTCGAGCGCCTGCGCAACCAGCTCAACTCCCAGCAGCGCTGGGGGAATCTGTTCGAACGGCCGGTGCAGCTCTATGAGAGCCAGCGGCTGCTCTACACGGTTCACCAGGGGGCGATCACGCCGCTGCTGCTCACCGAGCCACGCGATGCTGAACTGCGCCAGCTGAGCTGGAGCCAGCAGCTGGTCACCCTCATCCTGGAGGCCCGCGACGCCCTCGCCCCCCAGCTGCAGAGCTTCGTGCGGCGACTGGGTGATCTGGTGGTGGTGGTGCTCACCCAGGTGATCGGCCGGGCGATCGGCTTGGTGGGCCGGGGCATCCTGCAGGGGATGGGCCGCACTGTCGGTCGCAGCTGAAGGCCACAATGGCCCCAGCCTGTTCGAGCCCCTGATGCCCGCCCCCCTGGCGCGGATGCTGCACTCCACCGCAGCTCTGGCCCTCTCCGCGCTGATGGTTGTGATGCTGGCGCTGGGGCTGGCTCCCGCTGCCGCCCAGGCCGCCCGGGACACCAACAGCTACGACGGCAACATCTACGCCCTCTACGCCGGCAACGGCTCGCTGGTGCCGCCCCGCAGCACCCTGGCCGAGGCAATGGCGGAGCATCGCCCGATCGTGCTCGGCTTCTTCCTCGACGACAGCGCCGCCAGCAAGCAGTACGCGGTGGTGTTCAACGAACTGCAGCGCCTCTGGGGGCGCAGCGCCGAGCTGATCCTGCTCTCCACCGACCCCCTGCAGAACCGCGAGACCCACGGCCCCACCGATCCCGCCAGTTACTGGACGGGGGTGATTCCCCAGGTGGTGGTGTTCAACACCGACGGCAAGCCCGTGCTCGATGAAAGCGGCCCGGTGAGCATCGATGCCATCAATGCCGCCCTCACCGAGGTGACCGGCCTCAAGCCCCAGGGCGACGTGAAGCTGAGCCTGAGCCGCGATGTGAACGAGCTCAACAGCGAAATCGTTCCCTCCAGCTGATCAGCCAAGCCAGCCGATGAACACCCGCCAGGAAACCGACAGCATGGGCGCCATCGCGGTGCCCGCCGAGCACTACTGGGGCGCCCAGACCCAGCGCTCGATCAGCAATTTCCCCTTTGGCCAGCGCATGCCGCTGGCGATCGTGCATGCCTTCGGGCAGCTGAAGGCGGCCTGCGCCGAAGCCAATCGCGATCTGGGCAAGCTCGATGCCGGTCTCTGCGGCGCAATCGTGGCGGCGGCCGAACAGGTGGCCCGCGGTGAACTGGATGCCGAGTTCCCGCTGAAGGTGTGGCAAACGGGCTCCGGCACCCAGAGCAACATGAACGCCAACGAGGTGATCGCCAACCGGGCGATTGAGGCCCTTGGCGGGGAGCTGGGCAGCAAGAGCCCTGTCCACCCCAACGACCATGTGAACCTCAGCCAGTCGAGCAACGACACCTTCCCGGCCGCGATGCACATCGCTGTGGTGCTCGAACTGGAGAACACGCTGCTGCCAGCGGTGGAGCAGCTGGCGGCGGCACTGCAGGCCAAGGCCACCAGCTACGCGGGCCTGGTGAAGATCGGCCGCACCCACCTGCAGGACGCTGTCCCCCTCAGCCTCGGACAGGAATTCAGCGGTTATGTGGCCCAGCTGCAGCTGGCCATCGAAGCCATCCGCCAAAGCTTGCCGCGGGTGCGCGAACTGGCGATCGGTGGCACCGCCGTGGGCACCGGGCTCAATGCCCCCAGAGGCTTCGGCGAAGCGGTGGCGGCGCGGTTGAGCGAACGGCTCGGCACCGGCTTCAGCAGTGCTCCGAACAAATTCCAGGCCCTGGCCGGCCACGAGGCGCTGGCCTCAGCCCACGGCGCCCTCACCGTGCTGGCGGGTTCCCTGATGAAGATCGCCAACGACATCCGCTGGCTCGGCAGCGGCCCGCGCTGCGGCCTGGGGGAGCTGGTGCTGCCGGAGAACGAACCCGGTTCCTCGATCATGCCGGGCAAGGTGAACCCCACCCAGTGCGAGAGCCTCACGATGGTGGCCGTGCAGGTGATGGGCAATAACACCGCCGTGCAGATGGCCGCCAGCCAGGGCAACTTCGAGCTGAATGTGTTCAAACCCCTGATCGCCCACAACGTGCTCGAGAGCATCGAACTGCTGGCCGGTGCCTGCAGCAGCTTCCGCGAGCACTGCATCGAAGGCCTGCGCGCCAATGAGAAGCGAATCGAGCGGCTGCTCAATCAGAGCCTGATGCTGGTCACAGCCCTCACCCCCGCCATCGGCTACGACCGCGCCAGCGGCATCGCCAAACACGCCCACAAACATGGGCTCAGCCTGCGCGAAGCGGCGCTGGTGCTGGGCGAGATCAGCGGCGACGAATTCGACCAGTGGGTCAGGCCCGAACGGATGGTGTGATCTACAGCAGATTCGCTGCCAGCTCCGCCAGTTCGCTGCGTTCGCCGCGGATCAGGGTCACGTGGCCGGCCAGGCGTTGGCCCTTGAAGCGCTCCACCAGCCAGGTGAGGCCGTTGCTCTCGGCATCCACATAGGGGTTATCGATCTGGTAAGGGTCGCCAGTGAACACGATCTTGGTGCCCTCGCCCACGCGGGTCACGATCGTTTTCACCTCATGCGGCGTGAGGTTCTGGGCTTCATCCACCACCATGAACTGCCGCGGGATCGAGCGGCCACGGATGTAGCTGATCGCCTCCACCTCCAGCAGCCCCATGCCCTTGAGGTCGGTCCAGTTGCTGCGGGCGCCACGGTGTGAACCCGGCCGGCCACCGCCGCCACCGCCTGTGGAACGGGAACCGCCGCGGCCTTCATCCTCTGGACTGCCGCCGAGCAGAAAATCGAGGTTGTCGATGATCGGTTGCATCCAGGGGCCCATCTTCTCCTCGAGGCTTCCAGGCAGAAAACCGATCTCCTTGCCGAGTGAGATCACCGGACGCGTCACCAGCATCCGCTCGTAGGTGTGCTCATCAGCCACCTGGTGCAGACCAGCCGCCAGCGCCAGCAGGGTTTTGCCGGTACCGGCCTTCCCCACCAGGGTGAGCAGCTGCACCGCAGGATCGAGCAAGAGATCCAGAGCGAAGGTCTGCTCGCGATTGCGGGAACTCACCTTGCCGAGGCGCACCTTGCCCGCGCGCAGCAGCGGCACCAGGCGTTGCTGGGAGGCGTCGTAGCGGGCCAGCAGGGTGTGATTGGGCTGCGCCTGATCCACCAGCGTCACACCCTCGTTGGCCTGGAGTGCCACGCCGGCTGCTGCTGGCAGTTCGGCCAGAGGCAAACTGCCCTCGCCGTTGAGCTGCTCCATCGCCGTGGCGCTGGCCATCAGCTCACACACCCCGGGGTAGAGGTCGGCGAGATCAACCTTGTCGGTGGTGTAGTCCTGCGCCGTGAGCCCCACGGCATCGGCCTTGATCCGCAGGTTGGTGTCCTTGGTGACCAGCACCACCGGCGGCTGATCGGCGATCAGGCCTGAGCGGAGCTGCTCCAGCGCCACCGCCAGGATGTTGTTGTCGCCGTTGCCGCCCTTGAGCTCCGGGGGCAGCTGCGCCAGGGTTTCGCTGCGGCAGAACACCACCTGGAGCGTGCCGCCGCTGTTGTCGTCGAGGGGAACACCATCGGCGAGGTTGCCCTTCTCCCGCAGGGCATCGAGCAGGCGCGAGATCTGGCGGGCATTGCGGCCCTTCTCGGCCGGATCGCGTTTGAACCGATCGATCTCCTCCACCACCTCGATCGGGATCACCACCGCGTTGTCTTCAAAGCGGGTGAGGGCCTGGGGGTCGTGCAGCAACACATTCGTATCGAGAACGAAGGTCTTGCGCATACCGGCCATCCGGTGGAGTTGCCCGCACGCTAAGCGGCTTTTCCGGCTGTAAGCCCTACGCTCCGGCGGAACGCAAAACGCCGTTGTTGCCTGCTCCGCTCGCTGTGTTGTTGATCGCGGCCCTGATCTTCGGGCTGGCGTTGCTGTGGCTGGAGGCCCGCCATCGGCTGCGGCCGGCCTCACCGCTGCGGCTGAGCAGCGCCGGCTGGAAGGTGACACGCCAGAGCGATCACGCATGGCTCGTGAAGGGCACGCTCACCATCCGCAACCCCCACGGGCGCATGGAGGTGTTCGTGCCGGAGATCGAGCTGAAGCCCACCCTTCTCGGTCGCGGCGAGCTCTCGGGCCTTCAGATCCACACCGAACTGCAGCCGCAGCACCCGGATGAGCAGGCCCGCGCCGACGGCTACTGGTTCGCCTACATCGTGAAGGGCCACAAGCAGACGCAGGCCCAGGCCCGCGTGCGGATCACGGCCCCCGAAGGCACCGACCTCAAGGCCCTGCTCGACACGCTCTGGCTGGAGATCCTCTGGACCAACTACGGGCCGTTCGGCCGGCTGCAGCAGCGCGACGGCGTGCTGATCCCCCTTCGGCGCCCGGCTCCTGCCAGCCCCGCCAACGCCCGCTGGCGGGACGGCGATCGCTGCTCCGTGTTGCCGATCCGCACCCATCTGCTCGGCACGCTCGACGATCCGGCCGAGGTGCTGCGCCACTACGCCGGTGCCGTGCTGCAACCGGGCGATGTGCTCACCATCGGTGAGACCCCGCTGGCGGTGATGCAGGGCCGCTACAACCACCCCGCCAACCTGCAACCCTCCTCGCTGGCGCGGCTGCTCTGCCGCGTGTTCCACCCCACCAGCTCCCTGGCCACGGCCTGCGGCCTGCAGACCCTGATCGACAACGTGGGCCCGGCCCGGGTGCTCTGCGCCTGGCTGCTGGGCACAGCGCTCAAACTGGTGGGATCGAAGGGTTGGTTCTACCGGCTGGCGGGTGAACAGGCGCGGCTGATCGACGATGTGACCGGCACCACGCCGCCCTACGACCAGACGATCGTGCTGGGACCAGCCGACAGCCCCGCTGTGTGCCGCCAGCTCGCGGCCGAACTGGGCGTGGCCGTGGCGGTGGTGGATGTGAACGATCTCGGTCGGGTGAAGGTGCTGGCCTCCAGCCCCGGTTGCGACGAGGCGCTGCTGATGCGGGCCCTGCGGCCCAACCCGGCCGGCAACGCCAACGAGCGCACGCCGCTGGTGCTGGTGCGCCCATAACATTGGAGCAGGCCCACGTGAGGTTGAGCACCCGTGGTTCCAGCTCCGCGCTCAGGCCAGTCCTCCCCCCAGGCCCCCTCACCCCAGGCCCATTGCCTGCACGTGGTGCCCCTGCGCGGTTGGCACCTGCCGCTGCTGCAGGATCCCTGCTTTGCAGACCTGCTGCCACTGCTCCAGCGGGCGGTGCTGCTGCAGGGTCCGGAGTGGTTGCTCAACAGCATCACGGCCCGCCCGGCCCTGGCGCCGGATGTGCTGCTGGCCTACCGGGATCCCCAGCAGCCCCTGGGGCTGGTGATCAGCCAGCGGCTCAACCGCAGCGGCAGCTGCTGGCAACTGCAGGAGCTGCGCAGCGCTGAAGCGAGCCTGGCCGCCGGTGAGGCGGGCCGCATGGCGATCGAATCAGCCCTGGTGCGCGAAGCGATCCAACGCAGCCGCGGCGCCGCCAGCTGGATCGCCACCACCGCCAGCACCGACAACGACCGGCTTGCCCTGCTGCGTCAGCAGGGCTTTCAGCCCTTGCGCCGCGAAACCCTCTGGCGCTGGGAGCCCTTGCGCCCCACACCCCAGCGCCCCCTGCCGCGCGATCTGCAGCTGCGCCCCCTGAACCGCCGCACCGCTGCGGCGATGTGGCAGCTGGAGCAGGCCGCCCTGCCCGCCCAGCTGCGCCAGCTGCTCGATCGCCGCATCGACGACCTGCTCGATCAGAGCGAGCAGCCCAGCCTGATGCTGTTCGACAGCAACCGTCAGCAGGCTGTGGCCGGTGCCAGGCGGCTGCGGCCCGGCAGCCGCGGCCTGCCCGAGCTGGAGCTGAGCCTGCATCCCGGCTGGCAGCACCTGCTGGGGGAACCGCTGCAGCTGTTGCTGGAACGCAGTGCCGGCGACGCCGATGAGCTGCTGGTGCGCAGCGATGTGCTCGATGGCGAGCGCAGCCGCTGGTTGCAGAGCCTGGGCATGGCGCCGGAGGGGGAGGAGGTGGTGATGGCCCGCAGCGTGTGGCGGCGCCACAGCCCGCAGCAGAACCAGCAGGTGGCACGCCGGCTCGAGGCGGTGCTGGGACGGCTTCAGCCCGGCCAGCGCCCGATACCCACCCCCCTGGGGCGCTAGGTGGCCGCGCCGGCGCCACGCTCTGTGCTGGCCCTCGATGTGGGCCGCCGGCGCATCGGCCTGGCGGGCTGCGATCCGCTGGGAATCACGGTGACGCCGCTTTCGGCCCTGCGGCGTGGGCGCTGGCCCAACGACCTCGAGCAGCTGCAGGCCCTGGTGCAGCGCCGGGGCTGCACGGCCCTGGTGGTGGGGCTGCCGCTCGATGCGGCGCAGCAACCCACCGATCAGGCGGAGCACTGCCGCCGCTATGGCGAACGCCTGGCCCGCAGCCTGCAGCTGCCGCTGGCCCTGGTGAATGAACACACCAGCAGCTGGGCTGCCGGCGAGCGCCACGGACTGCATGGCGACCGCAGCGGTGCCCTCGACAGCGCGGCCGCGGCCCTGCTGCTGGAGCAGTGGTTGCAGGAGGGGCCGGAACCGGCGCCGGTGGCGGCGCAGGCCACAGCCGTTGGCTCCGGGGGGGATGCCCAGGCATCCTGAAGAGACCCAGGAACAATCCATGAGCTCAGACGGTCCCAGCATGAACGGCGCGGGCGATGTGCCCACCGTGCTGGTGCGCGACGGCCAGGGCCGTCAGCTGCTCTGCTTCCTCGAGCAACTGATTCCGCTCGAGGGCAACGACTACGCCCTGCTCACGCCGGTGGACACCCCGGTGTGCCTGGTGCGCATCAGCGAGGACGACGAGCAGGACGACGAGGTGATCGAGGAGCTCGATGGCGCCGAGCCGATCCTCTCGGTGGCTGATGTGGTGCTGCAGGAGCACGAGCTCACCCTGGTGCGCTCGGCCGTGACCCTCACCGTGAGCGGCGAGCTCGAAGAGCCCGATCCCGAGGAGCTCGATGAGGAACTGGCCGCCGAAGAGGAGGACGACGACAGCGATCTCTACGAGATGCTGATCCAGTTCCGGGCTGAGGGTCAGGAATACGGCCTGTTCATCCCGCTGGATCCCTTCTTCGTGGTGGCCCGCATGCAGAACGGCGAGGGCATCCTGGTGGAGGGTGAGGAGTTCGAGCGGGTGCAGCCCCGCATCGAAGCCGAACTCGACGAGCGCGAACTGGGCGAGAGCTGATCGCCCCGCCCCACAGCCACGCACCGTGAAGCGCCTCTCCCTCCCCGAACTGCTCCAGCCCAACCTGGTGGCCCCCGGCACCCTGGCGGAACTGCCGCTGCATCAGCTCCTGGCCCAGGGCATCCGCGCCCTGGTGCTGGATGTGGATCGCACGCTGCTGCCCCGCCGCGGCACCGAGCTGCCCGAACCGATGGAGGCCTGGCTGCGGCGGGCCCAGCAGACCCTGCCGCTGCATCTGTTCAGCAACAACCCCTCCCGCAGCCGCATCGGCGGCGTGGCCGAGCGGTTGGGAGTGGCCTTCACCACCAGCGCCGGCAAACCGCGACGGGGACCGCTGCGGCGGGTGATCGAACAGCTCGATCTCCCCCACGGCCAGGTGGCGATCGTGGGGGATCGGGTGTTCACCGATGTGCTGGCCGGCAACCGGCTCGGGCTCTACACCGTGCTCGTGAAACCGGTGGACCCTCAGGGCCAACCCTGCCAGCACGACCACTGGCAGCGGCTGGAGGTGCGGCTGGCGCGACTGGCGGGCGCCTCCCTCGGCTGAGGTGACGATGCGACGGGTGATCAAGGTGGGCACCAGCGTGCTGCGCGGTGCCGGCGGGCGCGACACGGAACAGGTGATCGCCGACCTGGCAGCAAGCCTCTGCAGCCTCTGGCAGCGGCAGGAGCCGGTGGTGCTCGTCACCAGCGGTGCCGTGGGGCTGGGCTGCACAGCCCTGGGGCAGAGCCGGCGTCCGAGCGAACTGGAGGGCCTGCAGGCCGCCGCTGCTGTGGGCCAGGGCCGGCTGATGACCCTCTACGACCAGGCCTTCGCCCGCCATCACCGCTGCGTGGCCCAGGTGCTGCTCACCCGCGGCGACCTGGCCTCCCGCCGCCGCTACCAGAACGCCTGCCGCACGCTCGAACAGCTGCTGGCCTGGGGGGTGACACCGATCATCAACGAAAACGACACCCTCGCCACCGACGAACTGCGCTTCGGCGACAACGACACCCTCTCCGCCCTGGTGGCCGTGGCGGTGCAGGCCGATGAACTGGTGCTGCTCACCGACATCGACAGCCTCTACTCCGGCGACCCGCGCAGCGACGCCGATGCCCGCCCGATCGCCGAGGTGAACAACCTGGCCGAGCTGGAGGCACTCAGCGGCGTGGCCAAGGGCGGCGGCCGCTGGGGCACCGGCGGCATGACCACCAAGCTCTCCGCCGCCCGCATCGCCACCGCCAGCGGCATCCAGGTGCGTCTGGCGGACGGCCGCGATCCCGCCGTGCTCAACGCGGTGCTGCAGGGCGAACAGCGCGGCACCCTGTTCCGCCCCAGCGACACCCCCCTGAGCAACCGCAAGGGCTGGCTGGCCCATGCGCTGCTGCCCAAGGGCAGCCTCACGGTGGATGCCGGAGCGGAGCGGGCGCTGCTGGAGCAGGGGGCCTCGCTGCTGGCGGTGGGTGTGCAGGCGGTGGAAGGGAACTTCGGCCGGCGTGAGGCGGTGCGGGTGATCAGCCTCGATGGCCGGGAACTGGCGCGTGGCCTGAGCGCGATGAACAGCGAAGAGCTGCTGCAGTGCAAGGGGCAGCGCGGCCTGGTGGTGCACCGCGACCACCTCGTGCTCACAGACTCGATGCTCAGCGGCGGCTGAGCCACGGCAAAGGATCACTGGGGCATCCGGGGCCGGGACAGAGCCGCACAGAACTGTCCATAGCCGGATATCCAGGGATATCCGGCTATGGACACACCGCCGCAACGACCCAACCAGCGGCGGACACCTGGGATCTGCCGCATGATCCACCTACGATCCGCGCGACCACCCCGGTTTTCGCGGCCCCCATGCGCTTCAGCCAGTTGCTCAGCCACCTGAGCGAGGTGCAGGCCGCCGGTGGGCCCCAGGGCCTGAGCCACAGCCTCGCTGAGGATCCCGCACTCCAGGGAGCCGCCGCCCTCGATCAATCGGGCCCCGCTGAGCTGAGCTTCCTGGAGCCCGGCAATGCCCTGGCGGCGGCCCTGGCCGCCAGCGGCGCCAGCGCCGTGCTCCTGCCGGCCCGGGGCGATGAAGCCGAAGCCCTGCAGCAGCAGGCCAGCGAACGGGGCCAGGCCTGGATCGCGCTGCAGGATCCGCGCCTGGCCTTCGCCGAAGCGCTCGATGCCCTCTACCCCCGCCAGCCCAAACCTCCGGGCATCCATGCCACAGCCGTGGTGGACCCCGAAGCAGTGGTGGGCATGGGCAGCCATGTGGGCCCCCATGCCGTGATCGGCGCCCGGGTGCAGATCGGTGCGAGCTGCACGATCCACCCGAACGTGGTGATCTACGACGACGTGCAGATCGGCGAGGGCTGCGAGCTGCATGCCGGTGCGGTGTTGCACCCCGGCTCCCGCCTCGGCCGCGGCTGCGTGGTGCACTCCACGGCCGTGATCGGCAGCGAAGGCTTCGGCTTCGTGCCCACGGCGCAGGGCTGGCGCAAGATGCCGCAGACCGGCCTGGTGGTGCTGGAGGACGGCGTTGAGGTGGGCTGCGGCAGCACCATCGATCGCCCCTCGGTGGGCGAAACCCGCATCGGTGCCGGCACCAAGATCGACAACCTGGTGCACATCGGCCACGGGGTGACCACGGGCCAGGGTTGCGCGCTGGCGGCCCAGGTGGGCATCGCCGGCGGCGCCCGCCTGGGCAATGGCGTGATCCTGGCGGGGCAGGTGGGCCTGGCCAACAAGGCGGTGATGGGCGATCGCGCAATCGCCTCGTCCAAGTCGGGCATCCATGGCGAGGTGGCCGCCGGCGAGGTGGTGAGCGGCTACCCGGCCATCCCCAACCGCCTCTGGTTGCGCTGTTCCGCTGCCTTCAACAAGCTGCCTGAGCTGGCCAGGGCGATCCGCCAGCTGGAGAAGAGCCGCACCCCCTGAGGCCGCTGCACACCGGCGCGTAGCCTCGCGCCCAGCACCAGCGCCGCCATGACCACCAGCTACCGGATCACCCTGCTCCCCGGCGATGGCATCGGCCCGGAGATCACAGCGGTGGCACGGCAGCTGCTGGATGCCGTGAGCGGGAGGCACGGCTTCGAGCTCGTCTACGACGAGCAGCCGATGGGCGGTGCCGCCATCGATGCCACCGGTGAGCCGTTGCCCGCCAGCACGCTGGAAGCCTGCAAGGCCGCCGATGCCGTGCTGCTGGCCGCCATCGGTTCACCCCAATACGACACGCTGCCGCGGGAGAAGCGCCCGGAGACCGGCCTGCTGGGCCTGCGGGCCGGCATGGGGCTGTTCGCCAACCTGCGGCCGGTGAAGATCATCCCCGCCCTGATCGATGCCTCCACCCTCAAGCGCGAGGTGATCGAAGGGGTGGATCTGATGGTGGTGCGCGAACTCACCGGCGGCGTGTATTTCGGAACACCCAAGGGCCGGGTGGAGGCCGAGGGCCGGGTGCGCGGCTTCAACACCATGGCCTACTTCGACGACGAGATCGACCGCATCGCCAGGGTGGGCTTCGATCTGGCCCAGCAGCGCAGCGGCCGGCTCTGCAGCGTGGACAAGGCCAACGTGCTCGATGTGAGCCAGCTGTGGCGCGACCGGGTGGAAGCCCTGCATGCAGCCAGCTACAGCGGCGTGGAACTGAGCCACATGTATGTGGACAACGCCGCCATGCAGCTGGTGCGCAACCCCCGCCAGTTCGACGTGCTGCTCACCAGCAACCTCTTCGGCGACATCCTCAGCGATGAGGCCGCCATGCTCAGCGGCTCGATCGGCATGCTGCCCTCCGCTTCCCTCGGCGAGAGCGGCCCCGGCCTGTTCGAACCGATCCACGGTTCCGCCCCCGACATCGCCCGCCAGGACAAGGCCAACCCCATGGCGATGGTGCTCAGTGCCGCGATGATGCTGCGGGTGGGCCTGAAGCAGGACGCCGCTGCGGCCGATCTGGAAGCCTGTGTGGACCGGGTGCTCGCCGCCGGATACCGCACCGGCGATCTGATGGCCGAAGGCTGCACCCAGCTGGGCTGCAAGGCCATGGGCGACCAACTGCTGGCCGCTCTGGAGGCCTGAGCATCAGCGATCTGGGGAGCCGGCACCACGACCTGCCAAACTCGCCGCAGTTCTGCTGATCTCGCGCATGTCGAAGCGTCACCCGGTCGTGTCGGTCACCGGTTCCTCCGGCGCGGGAACCAGCACCGTGAAGCGCGCCTTCGAGCACATCTTCAAGCGCGAAGGCATCACCCCGGCCGTGGTGGAGGGCGACAGCTACCACCGCTACGAGCGTGGCCCGATGAAGGAGGCCATGGCCGCCGCCCTGGCCAAGGGCGAGAACTTCAGCCACTTCGGCCCTGAGGCCAACCTGTTCGACAAGCTCGAGCAGCTGTTCCGCAGCTACGGCGAGACCGGCACCGGCGAGAAGCGCTACTACCTGCACTCCGTGGAGGAGGCCGCCGAGCACAACGCCCGCCTCGGCACCAACCTCGAGCCCGGCCAGTTCACCCCCTGGGAACCCATCCCCGCTGGCACCGACCTGCTCTTCTACGAAGGCCTGCACGGCGGCGTGAAGGGTGACGGCTACGACGTGGCCGGCCTGGCCGACCTGCTGGTGGGCGTGGTGCCGATCGTGAACCTGGAGTGGATCCAGAAGATCGCCCGCGACAACAAGGAGCGCGGCTACTCGGCTGAGGCCACCGTGGACACGATCCTGCGCCGCATGCCGGATTACATCAACCACATCTGCCCGCAGTTCAGCCAGACGGACATCAACTTCCAGCGTGTCCCCACCGTGGACACCTCGAACCCGTTCATGATCCGCGACATCCCCACCCCGGATGAATCGTTTGTGATCATTCACTTCCGCAAGGGTGCCCGCGAGAAGTGGGGGATCGACTTCACCTACCTGCTCGACATGATCCACGATTCGTTCATGTCCAGCCCCACCTCGATCGTGGTGAACGGCGGCAAGATGGGCTTCGCCATGGAGCTGATCCTCACACCGATCATTCACCGCATGATCGAGGAGAAGAAGACGCTGGCCTGAGCCTGCGCTGCAACTAGGCTGGGGCGCAGCTGGCGGACATGGTCCTCCCATCTCGGTTGCACCTCAGCCCGATCGCACCGGGACGCCCCGGCGCCTCAACCCACCGGCCTCCCCATCCTTTGAGATCCGGGGGGCGGTGGGTTCTCCTGTACAGGGCTCAACGCCGCAACCACGCTGGGATCGGATCAACAGCGCTGAGGTGATCGCCCAGGCCCGCAGGATCTACTTCACGTATCTGGAGCGCACCGGATTGGCGCACGATCCGCTCGGCATCGTGATCAGCCAGCCGCACACCGGCCAGGGCCGGGTGGTGTTCGAGCTGCCGGTGCTGCTCCCCGATGAGCAGTTCATTCCCCTGGAGCTGGTGCGGGGCCGCCCCGGCCGCAGCCGCTCCTCCCGATCGCCCTATCGCGGCTGATGCTGGATCCGCTCTCCCCTGTCCTCGCCCTCTGGTCGGCCCTGCTGGGGGCCTGCGTGGGCAGTTTCCTCAATGTGGTGGCCTGGCGCCTGCCACGCCAGGAATCGGTGGTGCACCCGCGCAGCCACTGTCCCCGCTGCGGATCCAGGCTGGCCTGGTTCGAGAACATCCCGCTGCTCAGCTGGCTGCTGCTGCGGGCGCGCTGCCGCCACTGCGGAGCGGGCATCAGCGGGCGCTATCCGGCCGTGGAGCTGCTCTGCTCGGGACTGTTTGTGGCGGCGGCGGCCGCGATACCCGCCATCACGGCAACGGGCTCGAGCCTGCCCGGGGCGCCGGCGCTGCTGGTGCTGATCGGCGGCTGGCTGCTGATCGCCCTGCTGCTGCCGATGGTGCTGATCGATCTGGATCAGCTCTGGCTGCCGGAACCCCTCTGCCGCTGGGGCGTGCTGCTGGGCCTGCTGATCAGCGCCATCGCTGGCTTCAGCCAGGGCGACGCGCCGGGGCGCAGCCTGCTGCTCTGGCACCTGCTGGCGGCCAGCGCCGGGCTGCTGGGATTCGAAGCCACCAGTGCCCTGGCACAGAAGCTGCTGGGCAAACCGGCCCTCGGCCTGGGCGACGCCAAACTCGCCGCGCTGCTGGGGGCCTGGCTCGGCCTCACCGGCCTCGGCCTCAGTGTGGTGCTGGCCGTGTTCTCCGGAGCCCTGTTCGGCCTGCTGGGCCTGATCAGCGGCCGCCTGCGCCGCGGCCAACCCTTTCCCTTCGGCCCGTTTCTGGCCGGCGGCGGCCTGGCCGTGTGGTGCCTCGGCAATCCCTTCTGGCTGCAACGCCTCAGCCAGTGGCTGGGATGGAGCGCCCTTTAATGGTCTGACCTGCATCCGCGGACACCGCTGCCTCGATGTCGCTGTTCGACTGGTTCGCCGACCGCCGCAAAACCGCACCGACGGTGCGCAATGCCCAGGAGGTCAACGAGGACGACGGCCTGTGGAGCAAGTGCCCCGAATGCGGCCTGGTGGTGTACCGCAAGGATCTGGCCGCCAACGCCAGCGTGTGCAGCGGCTGCGGCCATCACCACCGCATCTTCAGCGAGGAGCGCATCCGCCTGATCGCCGATGAGGGCAGCTTCGAGCCGCTCGATGCCGATCTCGCCCCCACCGATCCGCTGGCCTTCAAGGACCGGCGCAGCTACGCCGATCGCATCCGCGACAGCCAGCGCGCCACCGGCCTCAAGGATGGGGTGATCACGGGCCTCTGCCGCGTGGATGGGCTGCCCCTGGCCCTGGGGGTGATGGATTTCCGCTTCATGGGCGGCTCGATGGGCTCGGTGGTGGGCGAGAAGCTGGCCCGCCTGATCGAGGAGGCCACCGCCCGCCGCTACCCGGTGCTGATCGTGTGTGCCTCCGGCGGTGCCCGCATGCAGGAGGGCATGCTCTCGCTGATGCAGATGGCCAAGATCTCCGGCGCCCTGGAGCGCCACCGCCAGGCCGAGCTGCTCTACATGCCGCTGCTCACCCACCCCACCACCGGTGGGGTCACCGCCAGCTTCGCCATGCTCGGGGATCTGATCCTGGCGGAACCCAAAGCGCTGATCGGCTTCGCCGGCCGGCGCGTGATCGAGCAGACCCTGCGCGAAAAGCTGCCCGACGACTTCCAGACCGCCGAGTACCTGCGCGATCACGGTTTCGTGGATCACATCGTGCCCCGCACCCGGCTGCGCAGCACGCTGGTGAGCCTGCTGAAGATGCACGGCTGCGGCCAGACGGTGGCGGCATGAACGGTGGCGGCATGAGCAGCGCACACGGGATCCGCAGCCTGCTGAGCCGGGGCCTGGCCGCCCTGCTGGCCGCCCTGCTGCTGGCACTACCGGCTTCGCCCGTCTGGGCCGGCCCTGTGGATTGGCAGGAGGTGGCCGCCACCAGCGAGGGACGCCAGTGGTGGGATGCGGGCAGCCTGCGGGTGAACCGCAACGGCAACCTCACGGTGCTGAGCCGCTTCCAGCCCGCGCCGCCGGACGACCAGGCCCGCAATCCGGATGGCAGCGAAGCGCGCCCGCCCGCCAGCGACCTCTACGTGATGGAGATCGATTGCGGCCAGAGCCTCTACCGCGACACCTCGATCAACGGCATTCCCCAGTGGGGCAGCAGCTGGCAGGCCGCCGGCGGCGATGACCTGATCAGCTCCACGATCAACGCCGTGTGCGCAGCCGGGAACAGCCTGCTGGCAGGCTTCTGAAGCCTTCCCGCGCCGCCGTGACCGCAACCCCTTCAACGCAGCGACCCCTCGGCGTGGCCCTGGTGGGCCTGGGCTTCGGCGAGAAGATTCACCTGCCGGCGCTGCGCGACTGCCCCCTCACCGAGCCGGTGGCTCTCTGGCATCACCGGCCCGAGCGCTTGGAGCAGGCCTGCGCGGCGGCAGAACTGCCGGGCTTCAGTGATTTCGATGCGCTGCTGGCCGATCCGCGTGTGGACGCGCTGGTGATCGCCACGCCGCCGGAGCCCCGCTTCGCCCTGGCCCAGGCGGCCATTGCCGCCGGCAAGCACCTGCTGCTGGAGAAGCCCGTGGCCCTGGAGACGGCCCAGATCGAGGCCCTGCAACGCCAGGCCCTGGCGGCCGGGGTGACGGTGGCGGTGGATTTTGAATACCGGGCCGTACCGGCCTTCATGCAGCTGGCCGCACTGCTGCAGCAGAACGCCGTCGGCACCCCCTGGCTGGTGAAGCTGGACTGGCTGATGGGCAGCCGCGCCGATGCCAGCCGCCCCTGGAACTGGTATTCCCAGCGAGCGGCCGGCGGCGGCGTGCTCGGATCGCTGGGCACCCATGCCTTCGACACGCTGCACTGGCTGCTGGGGCCAGCCCGGCAGGTGAGCTGCCTGCGCAGCATGGCGATTCCGCACCGGCCCCTGGCCGACGGCAGCGGACGGCTGGCCGCTGTGGACGCCGAGGACATCGCTCTGCTGCAACTGGAGCTGGAGACCAGCAGCGGCCGCTGCCTGCCGGCTCAGGTGAGCCTGGCCTCGGTGACCCGGCCCGGGCGGGGCTACTGGATCGAGGTGTACGGCAGCGAGGGCACCCTGGTGCTGGGCTCCAGCAACCAGAGCGACTATGTGCATGGCTTCCAGCTCTGGCAATCCCGCGCCGGCGGGCCGCTGGAGGAGCTGGCCCCGGATCCCCAGCTGGCGTTCGAGCGCACCTGGCCCGATGGGCGCCTGGCACCGGTGCGCCGCCTCACCCAGTGGTGGGCCGAGGCCGCGCTGGAGGGCCGGCCGATGATCCCCGGCCTGGCGGAAGCCGTGCACAGCCAGGCGATCTGCGATCGGGCCCTGGAGTCGGCGGATGGCGGAATCCGGCGAGGGATTTAGTCGGAAACGCGCCAGTTAGGATCGCCCGCATTCACTCTCCCGGTGTCCCCATGGCGCTCGTCCCGCTTCGGCTGCTGCTCGATCACGCCGCTGAAAACGGCTACGGCATCCCTGCCTTCAACGTGAACAACCTGGAGCAGGTGCAGTCGATCATGGAGGCGGCCTATGAAACCGACTCCCCGGTGATCCTGCAGGCCTCCCGCGGTGCCCGCCAGTACGCCGGTGAGAACTTCCTGCGCCACCTGATCCTGGCTGCGGTGGAAACCTATCCGGACATCCCGGTGGTGATGCACCAGGACCACGGCAACAGCCCCGCCACCTGCTTCGGTGCCGCCGCCAACGGCTTCACCTCGGTGATGATGGACGGCTCGCTGATGGCCGACGCCAAGACCCCCGCCAGCTACGAGTACAACGTGGCTGTGACCAAGGAAGTGGTGGACGTGGCCCACGCCATCGGCGTGAGCGTGGAAGGTGAGCTGGGCTGCCTCGGCTCCCTGGAAACCGGCATGGGCGAAGCCGAGGACGGCCACGGTTTCGAGGGCAAGCTCGACCACAGCCAGCTGCTCACCGATCCCGCCGAAGCCGCCGACTTCGTGGCCAAGACCAAGGTGGATGCCCTGGCCATCGCCATCGGCACCAGCCACGGCGCCTACAAGTTCACCCGCAAGCCCACCGGTGAAGTGCTGGCCATCAGCCGCATCGCTGAAATCCACAAGGCCATCCCCAACACCCACCTGGTGATGCACGGCTCCTCCTCGGTGCCCCAGGAGTGGCTGGACATGATCAACAAGTACGGCGGTGCCATCCCCGAGACCTACGGCGTGCCCGTGGAAGAAATCCAGGAAGGCATCCGCAACGGCGTGCGCAAGGTGAACATCGACACCGACAACCGCCTCGCCTTCACCGCCGCTGTGCGTGAAGCCGCCGCCAAGGATCCCGCCAACTTCGACCCCCGCCACTTCAACAAGCCCGCCCGGGCCTACATGAAGCAGGTGTGCCTGGATCGCTACCAGCAGTTCTGGTGCGCCGGCAACGCCAGCAAGATCAAGCAGCGCGACATCAACTACTACGCCGGTCTGTACGCCAAGGGCGAACTCGACCCCAAGACCGCTGTCGCCGCCTGATCAGCACCGACTACGGGTTACACACAGATTGCAAGGGGCCTGAGGGCCCCTTTTTTTATGCCGATTGTTCTGCCACTGCTTCTGCTCAAGGCAGCGGTAAGGCGGAGGCCGGATCCGGCAGGGTGAGGGCCTGAGGCCGTGGTTGCGCCGCCACGAGCTGCTCGAGGGCCTCGTCGAGATTGCGCTCCATCACGAAGCGCCGGCCATCGGTCACCACCACCCGCACCAGCGTGGGCAAGCCGTTGTTGTTGCTCTGCAGGTAAATCGGCTCCACGTAGAGCAGGCCCTTGCCCACCGGCAGCACCAACAGATTGCCCCGGATCAAGGTGGAACCACCGCGGTTCCACAGGCCGAACTGATAGCTGATCGCCGGGTCCTGCTCGATCAGGGCAGACACCTGCTGGGGACCGAGCAACAGCCGCTGCTGCGGGAAGCGGGCCAGCAGCAGCTCGCCGTAATTGGGAGTGTCGTTGCGGGCCGCCAGCCAGCCCACCATGTTGGCGCGCCGCAGCGGTGTGAACGGCAGCAACAGCACGAACTCCGGGCGCGTCTCCCCCGGAAGCTGCATCGTCACGTGATACGGCCGCACAGGGGCGTTGCTGTCGCCGTAGATCTCCTGGGGGATGGCCCACACGTCGTCACCGTTGTAGAAGGTGCGCACGTCGGTGACGTGATACCTGAGCAGCCGCTCGGCCTGCACCTGGAACTGGCTCTGGGGCACCTGAATGTGAGCGAGCAGCTCCGGTGGCATCGCCGAGAGCGGTTTGAACAGATCGGGGAAGGCCCGCTTCCAGGTGCGCAGCACCGGATCGGTGGGATCGCTCACATACAGCCACACATGGCCGTTGTAGGCATCCACCACCGCCTTCACCGGATTGCGGAAATAGCGGATGCCGCTGGGGTTGGGATCGGAATAGGGATAGCTGCGGCTCACGGTGAAGCCATCCAGCAGCCAGTACTGGTGATGGTCGTTCTTGAAGCCCGGCACGTCCTTCACCCGGGCGGTGACCAGATAAGGCTTGCTCTCGAAGCGCAGGAAGGGGGCCAGGGCCGTGAGCCGCTCGTTCACCTGGCGGCGCATCAACAGGCGCGACTCGGACGTGAGCGAGCCGGTGAACAGCAGCCGCGGTTCACCGAGGTACAGCGCCGCCATCACCCGATCGAGCGGCCCATGGATCGGCACCCCCGCCGCACCGTCGTAGTGGGAATAGACGTTGAGATCACCCTCGGGGTAATCGAATTCGCGCACCTGGGTGGGGGCGATGGCGTAGGGGGCGCGGTCGGAGGCGAAGTAGAGCTTGGGCCGGCCCACCGGCAGCGCCCGCTGGGCCTGGGCATCGCTGATGCCCAGCTGCGGGATGCCCTGCACCTTGCCGCTGCGGCCCAGGTCCTTCACGAAATAGAGCGGCAGCCCATCGGGGCCGGAGGCATTCACCGTGGACACGGTGAAGCCGTAGCCATGGGTGAACACCAGGTGGCGGTTGAGCCAGGTGCGGGAGTTCTTGGCCAGGGCGGAGCTGTCGAGCTCGCGGGCGGCGATCAGCACCTGCTGCTTGCCCTGGCGCTCCGGATCGGCATTGAGCGGATAGCGATCCACCGCCGCCGAAGGGAAGCGGTAGTACAGCCGCAGCTGCTGCAGCTGCCGGTTGGCCTCCAGCAAGGGGCCGCTGTCCCAGAGGCGCACATTGGCGAGGGTGCCCGGCGCCGCCTTGAGATCCTCCGGGGTGAGCTGCTGGCTCGGAGCCAGGTCCACCTCGCGCACGGCCTCCAGGCCGAAGGCGCGGCGGGTGGCAGCGATGGTGCGGCGCAGATAGGGGGTTTCCAGCACCAGCTCCCGGGGCTGCACCCACACGCGCTGCACCACCGGCGCCACCACCCACTCGGCAAACGGCACCAGGGCGGTGGTGGAGAGCAGCGGCAGCAGCACACCGCGCCGCAGCCAGCGCCGCGGGATCGGCAGCAGCAGACCGATCCCGGTGAACAGCAGCAGCAGCGCCAGAAGCAGGCGCAGCGGCAGGCGCACATGCAGATCCACGAAACCGGCACCGGCGGCCACACCGCTGCCGTGCAGCATCAGATCGAAGGGGGCCAGGGCGTTGCTGAGGGCCGCCATCAAGGCCAGCACCGCCAGCTGGGGCAGCAGCACCCGCTGCTGCTCGCGGCTGAGGCCCGGAAAACGCAGCTCCGAAAGGCTGTTGCCCTCGCTGAAGGTGAGCCAGAGGCAACCGGCCAGGCCCACCAGGCCCTGCACCAGCACCACGCTCACCAGCAGATGCAGCGCCGGCAACCGCAGCACCGTGAAGCTCAGATCAAAGCCGGTGAGGGGGTCGGCTTCGCCGAAAGGCACGGCCAGCAGGGCGGGCAGCCACAGGCTCCAGCCGCGGGCCACGGCCGTGGCCGAGCCGGCCAGGGCGGCCGCCAGAGCCACCCGCAGGCTCGTGTAGGGCCAGATCAGCAACAGCGGCAGCAACGCTGCCGCCAGCCCGAGGAACAACCAGGGGGGCAGATCGGCCAGCACTGGAATCCCGGTGATCACATCCCCGCTGAAGGGAGCGGCGATCAGATCGCTGGCCTGCACCATCAGATAGGTGAGCCCGCCAGCCAGCAGCAGCAACAGCACGGCGAACAGGGTCACCAGCAGCGGCGGGCCGAGGGGCATCAGGGGATCGGCGGGCAGGGGCTTGCGGGCGGCCTGCTGGCGCAGACGCCAGCAACGCTGCAGCTGCTGCAGCTGCAGTGGAACGCCGAGCCCGAACACCAGCGCAAAGGCCAGCAGCTGCAGCAACCAGCGGCGCAGCACCACCGACTGACTGTTGAACTGGGCAAACCACTGGGCTTCGATCACCAGCCGCGGCAGCAGCACCAGCAACCCCAGACCGATGGCCAGCCAGCCCAGCCAGCGCAGACCCCGTTGGAGGGCGTTAACGGAAAGCCCCAAGGCGTGAAGCGTGCACAGGCCGAGGCTAGGCAGCTGCACCAGTGGGTCAAGACGCAACGGACGGCCAGGATCAAGCGAAGAAATACCCGACCTCAGAGATCGGCTTTGATTCGACCAGGCAAATGGCGCTGCTAGCTTCCTTTCACCTCAACCGGTGTGATCGTGACGGCCACCCTCTCCCGCTCCACCCTGGGCCCCACCTTCACGGGTCTGAAGTGCAAGGAATGCGGCCAGCCCTACGAAGCCGGCGCCCGCCACGTGTGCGAGGACGTGTGCTTCGGGCCGCTGGAGGTGGTTTACGACTACGAAGCGATCAAGAGCCGCGTCAGCCGCGCCACGATCGAAGCCGGGCCTGCCTCGATCTGGCGCTACCGCGACTTCCTGCCGATCGAAGGTGATCCCATTGATGTGGGCACGGGCTTCACGCCGCTGCTCAAGGCCGACAACCTGGCCAAGCGGCTTGGCCTCAAGAGCCTCTACATCAAGAACGACGGCGTGAACATGCCGACGCTCTCCTTCAAGGACCGGGTGGTGAGCGTGGCCCTCACCCGCGCCCGGGAGCTCGGCTTCAAGACGGTGAGCTGCGCCTCCACCGGCAACCTGGCCAATTCCACCGCCGCCATCGCCGCCCACGCCGGCCTCGACTGCTGCGTGTTCATCCCCAGCGACCTGGAGCTGGGCAAGGTGCTGGGCACCCTGATCTACAACCCCACCCTGATGGCGGTGAAGGGCAACTACGACCAGGTGAACCGCCTGTGTTCGGAAGTGGCCAACACCTACGGCTGGGGCTTCGTGAACATCAACCTGCGCCCCTACTACTCCGAGGGCTCCAAGACCCTCGGCTATGAGGTGATCGAGCAGCTGGGCTGGGAACTGCCCGACCACATCGTGGCGCCGCTGGCCTCCGGCTCCCTGTTCACCAAGATCCGCAAGGGCTTCGATGAATTCATCAAGTGCGGCCTGGTGGATGAGAAGGCCGTGCGCTTCAGCGGCGCCCAGGCCGAGGGCTGCAACCCGATCGCCACAGCCTTCCGCGAAGGCCGCGACTTCATCACCCCGGTGAAGCCCAGCACCATCGCCAAGTCGATCGCCATCGGTAACCCCGCCGATGGCCCCTACGCCATCGACATCGCCAACCGCACCGGCGGCAGCATCGCCGATGTGACCGATGCCGAGATCGTGGACGGCATCAAACTGCTGGCCGAAACCGAGGGTGTGTTCACCGAAACCGCCGGCGGCACCACGATCGCGGTGCTCAAGAAGCTGGTGGAGCAGGGCAAGATCAACCCTGAAGAGCGCACCGTGGCCTACATCACCGGCAACGGCCTCAAGACCACCGAGGCCGTGGTGGATGCCATCGGCAAGCCCTACACGATCGAAGCTCAGCTCGACAGCTTCAACGCCGCCTGGCAGCAAGCCCAGGCTGATCACGGCCAGGCCTGATCCCCAAAGCCCACAACCCTTCCCTTTCACCCCCACCATCCATGGCCGTTCAGGTTCTGATCCCCACCCCCCTGCAGAAGTTCACCAACGACGAGGCCAGCGTTGCGCTGGAGGCCAGCAGCGTGGATGCCCTGGTTGACGCCCTGGACGCCCGCTACCCCGGCCTCAAGGGTCGCCTGTGCGATGAGGCCGGCAAGCTGCGCCGCTTCCTCAACGTGTATGTGAACAGCGAGGACATCCGCTTCCTCGACAACCAGGCCACCGCCCTCAAGGACGGCGATGAGGTGAGCATCGTTCCCGCCGTGGCCGGTGGTTGAGAGGCCGTCGTAGCCGTTCCTGCAGTCGCCAGGCGCGGCGGCTGGCTGAATAGTGTGAACCGATCTCACTGCAGGGAGGTGAGGCCCGATGACCCAGACTCCAGAACGGCGCCGCAGCGCTGATGCAGATCCGGCCAGCAAAGCCCTGCTGTTCGATTACCGCCAGGCCGCCAATCCGGTGCGCCCCGGCCTCACCGAACCGATCCCCTATCGCTGCTGGGGCCCTGAGCTGCATGCCCAGGGGCCCAGCGCCATCCTGCCGCTCGACCTGAGCGATGCGCTGGGCGTGCCAGGCCCGGCCACCAGCCCTGGCCTCGCGGCCCACTTCATCCGCATCGTGGGCGGCGAGGGGGTGCGGGCCGCCGCCACCGCCACCAGCTCCCTGTTCTATGTGCTCTCCGGCAGCGGTGTGTGCCGCAGCCGGGATCAGTTAAGTGGCAGCGAGATCCACTGGCAGGCCGGCGACCTGTTCGTGCTGCCGGCCGGTGGAACACCGCTGCTGGAAGCCTCGACAGACAGCGTTCTCTACTGGGTGCATGACGCGCCCCTGCTCACCTATCTGGGCGTTGCACCGTCGGCACCGCGCTTCGAGCCCACCCACTACAGCGGCGCGTGGCTGCAGCAGGAGCTGCTGGCGCTGGCCGCTCAGCCCGGCAGCCGCAACAGCAATCGGCTCAGCCTGCTGCTCGCCAACCGCGACCTGCCCAGCACCCGCACCGTGACCCACGTGCTCTGGGCGATGTATGGCCTGGTGCCGGCGGGCGCCACGCAGGCACCGCATCGGCATCAATCGGTGGCGCTCGATCTGATCATCGCTTGCCAGCCCGGTGTGTACACCCTGGTGGGCACCGAGCTGAACAACGATGGCAGCATCCGCAATCCCCAGCGGATCGACTGGCAGCCCGGCGGCGCCTTCATCACTCCCCCGGGCCACTGGCATGCCCACGTGAACGAGAGCGGTGAAACGGCCTGGCTGCTGCCGATTCAGGATGCCGGCCTACAGACCTACCTGCGCAGCCTCGACATCCGCTTCGCCTGAGGGCTCGGCGCCACGCTCGTGGCGCTCCACCAGGGCGGCGAAGTCGTCGCCCTCGATCGTTTCCTGTTCGATCAGCCGGGTCACCAACAGATCGATCAGCTCACGGCGGGGAGCCAGCATCGCCACGGCCTGATCCAGGGCCGCGCGGGCCAGCTGCTGCACCTGGGCATCGATGCGATTGCCGGTCTCCTGGGAATAGTGGGGCTCAGAGCGCAACCAGTCGCGCCCGAGGAACACCTCATGGCCTTCCCCTTCCAGCGACACCGGCCCCAGCGATGAGAAGCCATAGCGGGTCACCATCTCGCGGCCGATGCGGCTCACCATCTCCAGGTCGCCGGCAGCACCCTGGGTGATCTCACTCGGGCCGAACACCACCAGCTCCGCCGCCCGGCCGCCCATCGCCACCACCATCCGCGCCTGGAGATAGGCCTTGCTGATCAGGCCGGAATCCAGCACCTCCTCGTCGGGCATCGTGCGGGCGAAACCGCCCACACCGCCGGCGCGGGGAAGCAGGGTCACCTTGTCGAGCCGATCGGCCGCCGGCAGCAGCGTGGTGAGCAAGGCATGGCCGATCTCGTGATAGGCGATCAGGCGCTTCTTGGCGCTGTCCTGCAAGGGAGCGGCCGTGAGGCCCATGGTGATCCGCTCGAGGGCATCACCGATGGCAGCTTCATCGATGCAGTCGCGCTGGCGCCGGGCCGTGAGGATGGCCGCCTCGTTGAGCAGATTGGCGAGATCGGCACCGGAGAAGCCCGGCGTGCGGCTGGCCCAGTCGGCCAGGCACACCTGCGGATCAAGCGGGCGTGAGCGGGCATGCACCGCCAGGATCGCCTCGCGCCCGCGGCGATCGGGCAGATCCACATGGATGCGGCGATCGAAGCGCCCGGGCCGCATCAGAGCGGCATCGAGCACATCGGGGCGGTTGGTGGCCGCCAACAGGATCACGCCGGAGTTCTCGGCAAAGCCATCCATCTCCGTGAGCAACTGGTTGAGCGTCTGCTCCCGCTCATCGTTGCCGCCGCCGATGCCGGCGCCGCGCTGGCGTCCCACCGCATCGATCTCATCGATGAACACGATGCATGGCGCCTTCTCCTTGGCCTGGCGGAACAGATCGCGCACGCGACTGGCACCCACCCCCACAAACAGCTCCACGAATTCCGAGGCGGCCATGGAGAAGAAAGGCACGCCCGCTTCTCCGGCGATCGCCTTGGCCAGGAGGGTTTTGCCGGTGCCGGGGGGGCCCACCAGCAGCACACCCTTGGGGATGCGGGCTCCCACCGCCGTGAACCGCTCCGGCTCCTTCAGGAAAGCCACCACTTCCTGGAGTTCTTCCTTGGCCTCCTGAATGCCGGCCACATCCTCGAAGCGCACCGGCACGGCAGCTTCCGCCTGCACCATGCGCGCCTTGCTGCGGCCGAAGCCCATGGCGCGATTCGCCACCTGAGCCGAACGGCGAATCAGCAAAGCCAGGCCACCGAACAGCAACAGCAGCAGCAGGCCGTTGGACACGAGGCTCGCGGTGGCCTGATCCTGGCGCTCGTCGCGCACCGTGAGCGGCACGCGGGCCTCCTGGGCCGTGCGCAGCAACACCTGATCGTTGCTGAACACAGGCACGGTCACCCGCCGCCCGTCGGCATAGGTGACCGAAACCTGGCGCTGGCCGGGCGAGAGCAACAGCTCCTTCACCTCGCCCTGGCGCAGCTGCTCCAGCAGCTGGCTGTAACTGGGCTGAGGCGCCCGTGACAGACCCATAAACCCGCTGCTGCTCACTGGGATCTGTGGCTGGGCTGAGTTTAGCGATTTGACGAAAGGGAAGGCGGCAATGGAAACTCTTGGTTTGGCTGAAATCAAGCGGGATGGCTGTTCCCAAGAAGAAAACGTCCAAGGGCAAGCGCAACCAGCGCCACGCCACCTGGAAAGGCAAGGCTGCCATCGCTGCCCAGAAAGCTCTGTCCATCGGCAAGGCTGTGCTGAGCGGCCGGGCCCAGGGCTTCGTTTACCCCGTGGCTGAGGACGAAACCGAAGGCTGAGGCTGCGCCAGCCAGCGGAGGGCGGCGCCACCGCCGCCCTCCCACACAACCCGGCGACGACCATCCAGCACCCGCAGCAGATCGGCGCGGATGGCCACATCCCCCTGGAAATGATCCGGCGGCAGGGAGCGCAGGCTCGCCTGCACCAGCGCCTCCACGGCGGCCGGCCGCATCCAGCCACCACCGCTGCGCCGTTGCCTGGCCTCCGCCTGCAGACGCCACCGACGCGGCAGATCCCAGCGCAGGGGCCAGAACATCACCAACTGATCCAGTTCGTCCCAGAGCGGCTGGTAGGCGTGCAGGCTGCTGTTGCAGCGCAGCACCCACTGGCGCTCAGCCGCGCTGAGCTGCTCGGCCGTTTGCAGCCGTGCCTTCAGCATCCTCTCGGGCACGGGCCGGCAGCCCAGCAGCCAGCCCTCCAGCAGCACTGCGTCGGCCGGGCCCTGCCAGGGCTCAACCCGATCGCCGGCGCCCTCACGCAGGGTTTTGTTGAAACGCGGCAGCTCCAGGCGGGCCCCTGAAGCGGCGCGCCAGCGGCGAATCGGCGCCGCCAGGGCCTCCGGATCGTGGCTTCCCGGTGGCACGCGGTTCACCCCGAAAGGATTGCCGGCCATGGCGGTGATGCGCGCCTGCCAGGGGAGATAGGCGTCGTCGATGGAGGCGATGGCCAGATCGAGGCCAAGGGCATGGCAGCACTGCTGCAACTGCCGCGAGAACGTGCTCTTGCCGGCCCCCACCGGGCCGTTCAGGCCGATCACCACCCGTTCGCCGGCCTGCCGCCGCGCCAGGCACCAGGCCGCCAGCCGCTGCTCCAGGGTCATGATCCGAGCTTGAAAGCCTCCAGCACCACGGCATACACCAGGCCGAGGCGCAGATTGTCGGCCATCACCCAGCCCAGCCCGGGCTGCTCGCGCACCACGCGGGTGCGCACGCGCACAACCACTTCCAGCAGCAGCACCAGCGTCAGCACCACCACCGGCCGCTGGCCCACCCGCTCCAGCCAGAGCGCGGTGACGTTCTCGCCCCCGTAGAACCCGAGCAGCAGCGCCAGCACACTGAGGCTGCGGCGCCGCCAGCTGCCGCGCACGCCCCCCAGCAGCTGATCGCCGAGGCGCCGCTGCAGCCGATCAAAGCGGGTGCGCTGAAGCGGGAGGCGCGTCATGGCGACACGAGCTGCTGCAGATAGGAGAGCGTGACCGAGCCCCCGGGGCAAGCCGGTCCGCGCAGCACCGTGCAGGGCTGCCCGGGCCCGCCCAGCTGATCGAGTTCGGCGGCGGCGGCGGCAAAGGCCTGCGGCGGCTCCACAGCGCTGGCGCTGCTGCGGGTCACCAGCACAGCCAGGCCGGCGGCAGCGGCGGCAGCCACACCATTGCCGGAATCCTCCACCGCCAGCGCCGCTGCGGCGGGCAGCTGCAGCTGCTCCAGCGCCTGGCGATAGGCGGCGGGATCAGGCTTCTTCCTGGGCACATCCTCACCGCACACCCAGAACTCCAGCAGGGAAGCGTGCTCCGGCAGCAGCCGCTCGAGCAGCACCTGCACGGCGGCGCGGCTGCTGGTGGTAACGATCGCCTGGCGCAGCCCCTGGCCGGCCGCCGCCCGCATCAGCCGTTCCACACCGGGGCGGAGGCGCAGTGCTCCGGCCTGCACCAGGGCGTTGTAGTGGCGTTGCTTGGCGGCCTGAAGCCGCTCCACCCGTTCGGGATCCGGGGGAGCGGCCTCCACCTGCTGGAGAAAGGCGCGGATGCGCTCGCGGCCGCCGCTGATGCGCAGGAGCTCCTGGTAGAGCCCCACATCCCAGTGCCAGGGCAGGCCGGCCTCGGCGAAGGCGCGGTTGAACGCGTGGCGATGGCCATCGAGCTCCGTATCCGCCAGGGTGCCATCCACATCCCAGAGCAACGCCAGCGGGCCAGCCGCCATCGGGTTCCACGCGCGTGCTGCGCAGGCTACGGAGTGGACGCCGCTCAGGCACGCTCCAGAATGCAGCGATCGCCTCCTGCGCCCGTTGCTGCCAACCCAACCCGAGCAGCGCTGGCAACTGCCTGCACCGATCCGCATCCCTGAGGCCCTGCGCAGCAGCGGCTTGAACGACGCCCTGCTGGCGGTGCTCCAGCGCCGGGGCTTCGCCGATGCCGCTGCGATCGCAGCACTGCTGGATCCCCCGCAGGCTCCGGATCCCGGCTCCCACTTCGCCGACCTCGACACCGCCGTGCAACGGCTGCGTGAAGCCTGCCGCGAGCACCAGCGCCTGGCGATCTGCGGCGACTACGACGCCGACGGCATGACCAGCACAGCCCTGCTGGTGGGTGTGCTCAGCCACCTTGGCGCCAGGCCCCAGGCGGCGATCCCCAGCCGGCTGGACGATGGCTACGGCCTGAACGTGGGCATGGTGGAGCGTCTGGCCAGCGACGGCCTACGCCTGCTGGTGACCGTGGATAACGGCATCGCCGCCCACGACGCCCTCGAGCGGGCCCGGGAGCTGGAGGTGGATGTGATCGTGACCGATCACCACACCCTGCCCGAGCGGATGCCGCCGCTGCTGGCCCTGCTGCATCCGGCCTGCACTCCCGAGGATTCCCCCTACCGGGGACTGGCCGGCGTGGGCCTGGCCTATGTGCTCGCCATGGCCCTGGCCCGCACGTTCGACTCTGAAGCCGGGCTGTCCATGGCCCGCGATCTGTTCTGCATCGGCACCATCGCCGACATGGCTCCGCTGCAGGGGGTGAACCGGCGCTGGCTGATGGATGGGCTGCCGAAGCTGAAGCGCAGCCGGGTGGCGGGCCTGCAGGCGCTGCAGCAGATGGCCGGGCTCGAGGACGCCCCCGTGGATGCGTCCACCGTGGGCTTCCAGATCGCACCCCGCATCAATGCGGTGGGACGGCTGGGCGACCCCCAGCTGGTGGTGGATCTGCTGACCACCGACGATCGGGAGCAGGCGCTGGAGCTGGCCCGCCAATGCGAGCAGCTCAACCGCCAGCGCCGCGATCTCTGCGATGCGATCGAGGCGGAGGCCCGCGCCCTGGTGGATGCCGATGGCGAGCAGCGCAGCCCGTTCCTGCTGCTGGCGCAGACCCACTGGCATCACGGCGTGATCGGCATCGTGGCCGCCCGGCTGGTGGACCATTTCGGCCTGCCGGTGGCGCTGCTGGCCAGCGAAGGGGATGGCCGGCTGCGCGCCTCCGTTCGGGCACCACGCGGCTTTGCGGTGGATGCGGCCCTGCAGAGCTGCAGCGATCTGCTGGAGCGCCACGGGGGCCATCCGGCCGCCGGTGGCTTCACGGTGCGGGCCGAGCAGCTCAATGCCGTGCATGAGCGGCTGAACGAGCGGGCCCGGCTGTGGCTGGAGCAGCAGGGGGGGCTGCGCCTGGTGGAGCCTGAGGCCCTGGTGCGCTTGGAGGATCTCACCCCACGCTTCTGGCAGCAGCTGCAGCGGCTGGAGCCCTTCGGCAGCGGACACGCCACACCGCTGTTCTGGAGCAGCCGCTGCCGGATCAGCCAGCAACGGCTGCTGCGGGGAGGCCATCTGCAGCTCAGCCTGCGCCAGGGTGAGGCCATGGCCCGGGCGATCGCCTGGCGCTGGAGCGGCGGCGAAACCCTGCCGGCGGAGGTGGATGTGGCGTTCCACCTGCGGCTGAACCGCTGGAACGGTCAGGAGCGGCTGCAGCTGGAGCTGGCGGCGTTGCGCGCCAGCAGCGGCGACAGCCTGGTGTTGCAACGCAGCAACCGCAGCTACTGGGTGAGCCGCGAGGGCGAAACGCTGGTGATCCGCAACGCCGCCGGCGACGAACTGCGTGGCCAACCCGGCGACGGAGGCATCTGCAGCGATCACCCCAGCAGCGACCATCCCTACGTGCAGGCCCTGCTGCAGGACGCCGCGATGGCCATGGGCCTGGCCGCCTGAAAACGGCAAACCCCCGCTGGAGCGATGGCTCCAGCGGGGGCTGAGGGGTGCAGCAGCACCGGAGGGTCAGAGGGCGCCGCGGCGATAGAAGAGGATGAAGATCACAGCGGGGCCCGCAATGGTGATCAGGAACAGGGCCGCGAAGTTGGCGATCAGATGGAAATCGATTCCCATGGGAGAGCGGCTCTGAAGGGGGCGTCAATCGAGGCTCACCATACGGTCTGCTCCCCCGCTGGGGTGGCGCTGCTGCAAGCTGCTGTGACGGGTTGTCACAGCACGGGCGATGAGTGATCAGCTGCACTGGCGCTGCATCAGCGGCTGCGGATCCTGCTGCCGCCTGGATCCGGGCGAGCGGCATGAGGCCCTCGATGCCCTGAGCCCGGAGCAGCGGGAGCAGTACATCGCGATGGTGGGCGAGGACGGCTGGTGCATCCACTACGACACCGGCTCCAGCAGCTGCCGCATCTACGACGACCGGCCCTTCTTCTGCCGGGTGGACAACCTGGCCGGCCTGTTCGGCGTGCCGCCGGAAGAGGCCAACGACTTCGCCATCGCCTGCTGCCGTCAGCAGATCCGCTGCGAGCATGGCGGTCGTGGCATGGTGATGAAGCGTTTCGAGCAGGCGATCCGCCAGCCGCCGGCCTGAGCGCCCGACAGCCCCTGCGAGCCGATGGCCGACCCGAGCGACACCGCGACCACCCCAGACGAGAGCGCCGACTCACAAGCCGCCGACGAGCAGAAGGCCGGCAGTTTCGGGGCGGTGTTTCTCACCACCTTCACCACGGTGTTTCTGGCGGAACTGGGCGACAAGACCCAGCTGGCGGCCCTGCTGCTCTCGGCTGAATCCGGCCGGCCTGTGCTGGTGTTCGTGGGGGCCTCCCTGGCCCTGATCAGCTCCAGCCTGGTGGGGGTGCTGCTGGGCCGCTGGCTCTCGCGGGTGCTGCCGCCCCAGCAGCTGGAGCGCCTCGCCGGCATCCTGATGATCGGGCTGGGCCTCTGGCTCGGCCGCCAGGCCGCGATGAGCATGTTCCCCACCGCCACCTGAAACAGCCACCTGAATCCGATGCAGCTGCCTCTCCTGGCCTCCACCTTCGCCACGGTGTTCCTGGCGGAACTGGGCGACAAGACCCAGCTGGCGATCGTGACCATCAGCGGCACCTCCAGCCGCAGCGGCGCGGTGTTTGCCGGCAGTTCGGCCGCGCTGGTGCTGGCCAGCCTGCTCGGCGCCGGGGCGGGAGGGTCCCTCTCGGCGGTGATTCCGGCGGATGCGCTGCAGCTGGCCGCCTCGGTGGGCTTCCTCGTGATCGGCCTGCGCCTGCTGCTCAAGGCGGGCAGCGAAGCCGAAGAGGAGACCGCTGTTTAGATTGATGGTGTTCGTGCAGTTCCGGAGGCGTTGGCCGTCTCCAGAGCCAGGCACCCAGAACACCGGGGCTCCACCCACCACTGATGCCCCCTGAACACCATGAAATTCACGGTCGCCGATCTGATCGACCAGCTGCCCGCGCAGGAGCAGCTCAGCCTGAGCAAGCTTGAGAAGGCGCTGGGCCTGAGCAGTGGCAGCGATCAGGCCCAGTTGCGGATTGCGCTCTCCGCGCTGGTGCGCGTGGGTGTTCTGCAGGAAACCGAAGAGGGCATCAGCCGCGTCGCCGATGAGGGGCTGATCGAGGCGCGCCTGCGCTGCAGCAGCAAGGGCTTCTGCTTTGCCCTGCGGGAGGACGGCGGCGAGGACATCTACATCCGCGACAACCAGCTGAATCACGCCTGGAACGGCGACCGGGTGCTGGTGCGGATCACCCGCGAAGGGGGCCGGCGCCGCTCTCCTGAAGGAGGCGTGCAATGCATCCTCGAGCGCAGCACCACCAGCCTGCTGGCCCAGGTGGAGCAGCAGAACGAACGCCTGGTGGCGGTGCCCCTCGACGACCGCCTGCTCACCAGCATCGAACTGCCGGCCAGCGACAGCCAATACCTCAAGCCGGCCGATGAGGCCGTGGTGGAGGTGAAGGTTGACCGCTACCCCGTGGGCCAGCTGCCCTCGCAGGGGCATGTGGCCCGCAGCCTGGCCGTGAACGCCGGCCCCGAAGCGGATCTCGATCTGCTGATCACCAAGCACGGCCTGGGTGAACGGCCCGCAGCCCCCCGGGCCTCGCTGCGCAGCCTCGAGGCCAAGGAACGCGACGACCTCACCGCCCTGCCCACCCTGCTGCTGCAGGGCTGGAGCGCCAGCGACGCACCGGGTCTGCCGGCCGTTTCGCTGGAATCGAGCGAAAGCGGCCATCGGCTCTGGGTGCACGCCCCGGCCGTGGCCGAGCGCATGGGCTTCGGCAGCGCCCTCGATCTGCACCTGCGCGAGCAGGCCGAGGCCCTCTGCCTGGGCAACAGCTGGCTGCCTCTGCTGCCAGCGGCCCTGAGCAAAGCAGCGGGCTTCAAGGCCGGCGGCACCGAGGCGGCCCTATCGGTGCTGCTGGAACTCAACGCCGAAGGCGAACTTGAGCACTACCGCTTCTGCCGCAGCAGCATCCGCGTGGATGGGGCGGTGGATGCGAAGGCCCTGCAGGCCCTGGCGGAGCGCAAGCCCAAGGCCCGCACCACCCCCGCGGCCCTCAAGGGCATCAAAGACCAGCTGCCGATGCTGGAGCAGCTGATCGCCCTGGCCCAGCTGCTGCGCCAACAGCGGCTGGCCTCCGGTTCGATCGAGCTTGATCTGGCCATGCCGGCCATCGATGGCCTCGGCGATCTGGCCATTCCCGAACCGGATGAGACCCGCCAGGGCTGGCTGGTGCAGCTCGACCCGGCCAGCCAGCCGGCCGGCCTGCTGCGGGAGCTGGTGCTGCCCGCCCATCGCGCCCTGGGGCGTCACCTGGCGGCGCTGGAACTGCCGGCGATCTACGCCCAGAACCCGGCCCCCGATCCCGAGGCGCTCAACGATGTGGCCAAGGCGGCCCTGGCCCTGGAGATCCCCCTGGAACTCTCGGCCGATGGCAACGTCAGCGCCCAGGAGCTGGCCCAGGCCTTCGCCGGCAGCGACCGCTGCCGGGTGCTGCAGCAGCAGCTGCGCGACCCGCTCAAGCCGGTGACCCTGGCGGCGGAGCCGGGCCCGAATGCCCTGGCGGCGGAGCCCGTGGCGCTGGCCCCCTGGTGCTGCCCAACGCTGCATTACGCCGACCTCTGGAACCAGCACGTGCTGGCCCTGCTGCTGAGCGAGGGCAAGGACCGCCCCTCCGTGCGCCACAAGACCCGGGTGGACATCGCCGGCGACAGCAGCCATGGCCTGATCGACTGGCCCCTGCTGCCCCCCAGCCAGATCCAGCCCCTGGAGGAGGGCCGCAGCATCGCCCTGCTGCATCGCCTCAACGGCCGCTGCCGCTTCGCGGCTGAGCTCCAGGCCGATGCCCTGGCCATGGCCCAGGCGCGCCAGGCCGAACCGCTGGTGGGGCAGACCCTCACCGGTGTGATCAGCGGCGTGCAGAGCTATGGCTTCTTCGTGGAGGTGCCTCCCTCCCAGGTGGAGGGCCTGGTGCACGTGAGCTCCCTCAAGGACGACTGGTACGAGTACCGCTCACGCCAGAACCGCCTGGTGGGCCGCAAGAACCGCCGCACCTACATGCTCGGCGATGCGGTGGAGGTGATCATCCAGAAGGTGGATGTGCTCCGCCATCAGATCGATCTGGCCGTGGTGCTGCCCGAGGGCTACGAGGAGTACACCCCCGATGCCGGCGACGCTGATCAGGCAACCGACACCGACGAGGACTGAAGCTTGAGCCTGCCGATCGTGCTGGCGGTGTCGGGGGCGAGCGCGCAGCCCCTGGCCCAGCGGGCGCTGCAGCTGCTGCTGCAGGCCGGTGAAAGCGTGGATCTGGTGGTGAGCCGCGGCGCCATCGGCGTGTGGCAGGCGGAGCTGGGGGTGCGCGTGCCCTCCGAGCCGGAGGCGCAGGAGCGGTTCTGGCGTGAGCGCACCGGCTGCAGCGGCGGCACCCTGCGCTGCCACCGCTGGAACGATCAGTCCACCGCCATCGCCAGTGGCAGCCACCGCACCCGCGGCATGGTGATCCTGCCCTGCTCGATGGGGGCGGTGGGCCGGATCGCCTCCGGCGTGGCCACCGACCTGCTGGAGCGCAGCGCCGACGTGCACCTCAAGGAAGGGCGACCGTTGGTGATCTGCCCGCGCGAGACACCCTGGAACCTGGTGCACCTGCGCAACCTCACCGCCCTGGCGGAAGCGGGCGCCCGCATCGCACCGCCGGTGCCGGCCTGGTACCACCAGCCCACCAGCCTCGACGAGATGGTGGACTTTCTGGTGATCCGGGTGTTCGATTGCCTCGGTTACGACCTGGGCTCCTTGCAGCGCTGGAGCGGCCCGATCCAGTCCTGAGCCAACGCCTCCTCTGCCGTGCTGCATCGCCTCCTGCTGCTGCCCCTGCTCTCACCCCTGCTGGCGGTGGTGCTGGTGGCCGCGATCAACCCGAAACCCTGGGTGAAGCTGCGGCTGCTCACCTGGACCTCCCCCAGCTGGCCCCTCGGGGCCTGGATGGCGAGCGCAGCGGGCCTGGGCGCGGCCATGAGTGCGGCAGGGGCAGCCCTGGCCCTGCAGGACGCCGGGGCCGAGCTGACGCCCCGGCGCCAGGTGCGCCGGCGGGCCGATGACGAACCGGAAGAGAGCGGCGCGCGCAGCGAGCCAGGCGAACCCTGGATGCCCCAGCCGGCGCCTGGCTGGGCTGGGCCGAGCCGCAGCGCCACCGACCCGGCTCCCACGGTGTCCGTGCCGTTCCGGGTGATCCGCAAGGGGCAGCGCGCCAGCGATAACGCTGCTGCAGCCCCAGCGAGCCGCAGCACCACAGCGGCCGCCGGCCAACCCGCCAGCAGCGCAGCGGACGACGACTGGGGCAGCCCGGTGAGCGACGACTGGTGATCCCGGGTGATCCCTAGAGTTCGCGTGCGTACTGCCCGAGGCCTGCGACGGTGACCGATTCCGCCAAGCCCGCTCAGGCCAAGCCTGCTGCAGCTGCCCCCGCCGCCAAACCGGCCAAGCCGCCGGCCCCGGAGGACAAGCCCTTCGCTGAATTTGTGCCGCAGCTGCTGCTGCCGGCGATCGCCAAGGAGATCGAGGCCTACGGCGGACCGGCCTGCAGCCTCAGCTTCGAGCAGGGCCCGATGCCGGTGGTGGGCAGCAGCTGCTGGATGGTGATCGGCGAACTGCCCGGCGGCCGGCGCTTCTGGCTGTGCTTCACCGGCGAGGCGATCACCTCCGCCAAAACCATCGCCGTGGCCGAGGCCGGCGCCGAACCCAGCCTGCTCGAGTCGTTTCTGATCGACGAAAAGAAAATGACCCTGGCGCTGATCGTGTCGCGCCTGGTGCAGCGCCTCAACGGCCAGAAGTGGCTTGGTGCCAACTGATGAAGGCAGGCCTCGGCTGCGCCGCAGGCCTCCTACGATGCTCCCAACGACCACAGCTGCAACCCGATGGTGCCTCCCGCCGTTGCCACACCCGACGCCGCAACAGCCATCGGCACTCCTGACGCGCCGGCGATCAAGGACCCGGTGAAGGACACGATCCTCACCCCGCGCTTCTACACAACCGACTTCGAGGCCATGGCGGCCATGGACCTCAGCCCCAACGAGGCTGAGCTCGAGGCGATCTGTGAGGAGTTCCGCAAGGATTACAACCGCCATCACTTCGTTCGCAACGAGGAATTCGAAGGCGCTGCCGACAAGCTCGATCCCGAGACCCGGCGCGTGTTCGTGGAGTTCCTGGAGCAGAGCTGCACCTCTGAGTTCTCCGGCTTCCTGCTCTACAAAGAGCTGAGCCGCCGCATCAAGGAGAAGAACCCGCTGCTGGCGGAGTGCTTCGCCCACATGGCCCGCGATGAAGCCCGCCACGCCGGCTTCCTCAACAAGGCGATGAGCGATTTCGGCCTGCAGCTGGATCTGGGCTTCCTCACCGCCAGCAAGGCCTACACCTACTTCAAGCCGGAGTACATCTTCTACGCCACCTACCTGAGCGAGAAGATCGGCTACTGGCGTTACATCGCCATCTTCCGCCACCTCGAGAAGAATCCCGACAGCAAGATCTTCCCGATCTTCAACTTCTTCGAGAACTGGTGCCAGGACGAGAACCGCCACGGCGACTTCTTCGACGCCCTGATGAAGGCCCAGCCCAAGAGCGTCACCGGCCTGAAGGCCCGGCTGTGGTGCCGCTTCTTCCTGCTGGCTGTGTTCGCCACCATGTACGTGCGCGACGTGGCCCGCAAGGAGTTCTATGAGGCGCTCGGTCTGGATGCCCGCGAGTACGACAAGTACGTGATCGCCAAGACCAACGAGACCTCCGCCCGCGTGTTCCCCGTGGTGCTGAACGTGGAGCACCCCAGCTTCTACGCCGGCCTCGAGCAACTCGTGCGCAACAACGCCAAGCTCAGCGCCGCCGATGAGAGCGGCGCCATCGCACCGGTGAAGCTGCTGCGCAAGCTGCCCTACTGGATTGCCAACGCCGCCGAGATGGCCAAGCTGTTCCTGATGAGCCCGATCCGCAGCGAACAGTTCCAGCCCGCCGTGCGCTGACGTCCCGCGCACCTGTTTCGCCAGGCCCCGGCCCAGGCCTGCGGGCCTCCACCCTCACCAATCAGCCATCGCGTGATCGCCACCGCCCCGCCGGAAGCCGGCGCCTTCGACAGCCGCTGGACGGCCTCGCTGGAAGACCTGCTCGCCTGCGGACGGGCCGCCGGGGCTGATCTGGTGGAGGTGTTCCTGGAGCGCACCGACCACCTGGGCGTTCTGGCGGAGCAGGACACGATCACCAGCGTGACCCCGGCCTTCGGCATGGGAGCCGGCATCCGGGTGTTCCGCGATCGCCGCGACGGCTTCGTGAGCACCAACGACCTCAGCCCCGCCGGCCTGCGCCGGGCCCTGGAACAGGCTCTGGGCATGCTCGGCCTGGAGCCCTCCGCCAACGGCCGCAGCGGCTTCGACGGACTGCCGGCGCTGCGCGACTTCGCCGCAGCCAAGACCGACTGGTTGCAGCGCTGCCCGCAGCTTCAGGAAGCCACCGGCCGCCTGCTGGAGGGCACCGATCAACTGCAGCGGCAGGGCAGCCATCTGCAGGCGCGCCGCGGCAGTTACGCCCGCGATTGGCAGGAGGTGCTGGTGGCCGCGAGCGATGGCACCTTCGGCCGCGACATCCGCCTGCATCAGTCGGTGGGGCTGAATGTGCTCGCCGCCGATGGTGAGCACCGGGCCGGTGTGGGTCGCCGCTACGGCACCGCTGATCAACCCGATGATCTGCGCCGCTGGGATGCCACAGCCTCCGCCGCTGAGGTGTGCGCCAGCGCCGGCACGATGCTCTACGCCGACTACGTGGAAGCCGGCCAGATGCCGGCGGTGCTGGCCAACCGCTTCGGCGGCGTGATTTTCCACGAGGCCTGCGGCCACCTGCTGGAAACCACCCAGGTGGAGCGCGGCACCACCCCCTTTGCCGAACGGGTGGGCGAGGTGATCGCCCACGAGGCCGTCACCGCCATTGATGAGGGCCTCACCGGCGGAGCTTTCGGTTCGCTCTCCATGGACGACGAAGGCATGGAAGCGCAGCGCACCGTGCTGATCGAGAACGGTGTGCTGAAGCGCTTCATCAGCGATCGGGCCGGTGAGATGCGCACCGGCCACGCCCGCACCGGCAGCGGCCGTCGCCAGAGCCACACCTTCGCGGCGGCCAGCCGCATGCGCAACACCTACATCGCCGCCGGGCCGCACACACCCGAGCAACTGATCGCTTCGGTGGAGCGTGGCCTCTACTGCAAATCGATGGGTGGCGGCAGCGTGGGCCCCACCGGCCAGTTCAACTTCGCCGTGGAGGAGGCCTACCTGATCGAAAACGGCAAGCTCACCAAACCGGTGAAGGGCGCCACCCTGATCGGCGAAGCCAAGGAGGTGATGCCGCGCATCTCGATGTGCGCCAACGATCTTGAACTGGCGGCCGGGTTCTGCGGCTCGGTGAGCGGCAGCATCTTCGTGACCGTGGGTCAGCCCCACATCAAGGTGGATTCGATCACGGTGGGAGGCCGTTGAGCATGAGCGAACAGCAGAACAGCAACGGCCTCAACGCTGAACACCTGCGCAGCAGCCTCGAGCAAATCGCCGCGGCCAACGGCATCCAGCGCTGGGATCTGGGCGCCGCCTGCTCCACGGACATCTCCGTGCAGGTGGATCGCGGCGAACCCAAACAGATGAAGGGGGCCCAGCGCAGTTCGATCACGGTGCGGGTGTGGAACGAGCAGGGGCTGGTGGGAGTGACCAGCACCTCCGATCTGAGCGGATCAGGCCTGGAGCGCGCCCTCACCGGCGCCAAGGACGCCAGCGCCTTCGGCAATGCCGACGACATCCCGGCCTTCTCACCCCTGGCCACCGCTCCTCTGGCGGAGCTGCACCAACCGATCCACGCGCCGCAGGGCATCCTGCGCCTGCTGGACACCCTCAAGGGGGCCGAACAGGACCTGCTGGGCCGCCATGCCGCGATCAGCACCGTGCCTTACAACGGCCTGGCCGAACGCAGCAGCGAGCGGATCTACCTCAACAGCGATGGTGCCTGCCGCCAGCAACAGCTGAGCACCGCCAGCCTCTACCTCTACGCCCGCGCCGAGGAAACCGGCCGCAAACCCCGCAGCGCCGGAGCCGTGCGCCTGGCCTATGGCGCCGGTGAGCTCGACGTGGATGGCTGCGTGAACGAGGCGGCCGAGCGCACGATCAGCCATCTCGACTACGCCCCGATCGACACCGGCCGCTACACCTGCGTGTTCAGCCCCGAGGCGTTCCTCGATCTGGTGGGTGCCTTCAGCAACCTGTTCAACGCCCGCGCCGTGCTCGATGGGGTGAGCCTGAGCCATCGCGACTCGATCGGCGAGACGCTCGCGGTGCCGTTCCTGGACATCCACGACAACGGCCTGCACCCGGCCAACATCGGCGCCTCCGCCTTCGATGGCGAGGGCACCCCCACCCGCCGCCTCGCCCTGCTGGAAGGGGGCGTGCTGCGCAACTTCCTCCACTCGGAAGCCACAGCCCGTGCCTTCGGCGTTGCCCCAACCGGCCACGCCGGGCTCGGCGCCAAGGTGTCGGTGGGACCCGACTGGTTCGAGATCGGCCCCACCCCGGGCAGCAACGGCGGTGAGAGCGGCCTGGATCGCTTCAAGGCCGGCCAGCCGATCGTGTGGATCGATTCGCTCTCGGCCCTGCACGCCGGCGTGAAGGCCAGCCAGGGCTCCTTCTCGCTGCCCTTCGATGGCTGGTTGATCAGCGGCGGTGAACCCCGCTCGATCGAAGCCGCCACGGTGGCCGGCGACATCCGCCAGGTGCTCAAGGCCATCGTGGGCTTTGAGGGCGAGGCGAAGGTCACCCCCGATGGCCTCTGCCCGATGGTGTGGGTGGAGGGTCTTTCGGTCACCGGCGAGGCCTGAGGCAGGGAGAGGTGATGGCGCGGCTGGGATGGGTGAGCCTGAGCCCGGCACTCGCACCGCCCGGGTCGGTTGAGGGCCTGGAGCTCAACACCTTCCCCTCGCTTGAGGCGCTGCTGGAGCAGCCGCAAGGCTGTGATGTGGTGGTGCTGGATGGGCCGCCGGAGGCGATGGGTACGGCGGCACGACGCCTGCGGGCTGATCACCGTTATCAACTGGGGCTGATCTACACCTCCCGCGCCGGCGATCCCTGGTGCGCCGCCCTCTGCGACGGCGAGCTTCCCGGCGACGGCGCAGCAATCGCAACGGCCTGGCAGCAATGGCAGGAACGGCAGCCCCTGTTCAACCGCGGCCAGGCGCCCGAGGGGGTGGATCAGAGCCTGCTCTGCTGGCTGTGGCAACGACCCGGCGCCGCCATCCAGCCGGTGCGCGATCCCGGCCACGCCCAGATCTACCGCTACCCGCTGGTGGAGGCGATCACGGCCGACGAGCGCCTGAACAGCGACGGCTGGCTGCGGCAGAAGGAACAGGAGAACCTGCTGGAGGGCGGTGATCTGATCGACCGGATCCGCCAGTGCCCCGCCTGCAGCTCGAGCCGCCTGAACTATGTGGATGTGTGCCCGGAATGTCACGGGCTCGACATCGTGCGGCAACCGTCGCTGCACTGCTTCGTGTGTGGCCATGTAGCACCCCAGCAGAACTTCCTCAAGGGCGATGCGCTGGTGTGCCCGAACTGCCTCAGCCAGCTGCGCCATATCGGCAGCGACTACGACCGGCCGCTGGAGAACTACCGCTGCCGCGGCTGCGGAGCCTTCTTCGTGGATGCGGATGTGGACGTGCGCTGCCTCGACTGCTGCGACGTGAATCAGCCGAATGACCTGCGCGTGCGCGAAATCCGCAGCTTCCGGTTGAGTGAAGCCGGTGCCCTGGCCTGCCGGCAGGGCCTCGGCGATAACGGCGCGATCGGTAGCTACTTCCGCAGGCTGAAACTGATGGACCGGGGTGACTTCCTGAAGGCCCTCGACTGGCAGATGGCAATTGCCAGGCGTTACGGCAAGAGCAGCGGCAGTGCCATCGCCGCGCTGCTGGGGGTGCGCATCGAGAACATCGAGCAATTGTTCGTGGATGTGGGGGAGGCGCGCGCCACAGCCATGCTCGAGGGCCTGCTGGAGCGGCTGCAGCAGATCATCCGCGACACAGACCGCTGCATGCGCGGCCGCGAGGACACCCTCTGGTTGCTGCTGCCTCACACCTCCGCCAGGGGCCTGGATCGTGTGCGGGAACGGCTGCAGGAGGGACTGGAGCGAATCCAGAGTAGTGCTGGTGCAGCTGAACTCAGCCTGAAATTCGTGGGCTGTGTTCTGCCCGAGCAGATCCAGGATGATGAGAATGCTGCCTTGATGCTGGCGCGCCTCGCGGGCGATCTCCGCTGAACCGGGCGGCCTCAGTCAGCCATGGAACCCGTACTGGAACAGGCCCTGAATCTGCCCCTCCTGCTGGAGCAGCTGCGTGGGGAAGACGGCTTGGCGCTCCTGCTTCTGCAGCTCTTTCCACTCTTCCTGGTAGTGGAATTACCCCTCACCCTGGTGGTCGTTCTGGGGGTTCTGCGCTGGTGGATCCGCGAGCAGACGCTACCCCCGAGGCGGTCCCTCTACCGGCCGCGGGTGTCATGCCTGATCACCTGCTACAGCGAAGGGGCCGATGTGCGTAAAACGCTGGAAACCCTGTGCGAGCAGACCTACCCCGGTGAGATTGAGCTGATCCCGGTGGTGGATGGAGCTGCTGCCAATCAGCACACACTGGCAGCCGTACGCGGATTTGAACTGCGCGAGGAATGGCGCCGCACCCGCCGCGTGCGGCCGATTGCCAAGTGGCAGCGGGGTGGCCGCGTGTCGTCGCTCAATGCAGGACTGTCGATGAGCACCGGCAGCATCGTGATGGCTCTGGATGGCGACACCTCCTTTGACAACACGATGGTGAGCGCGATGGTGCGGCATTTCGAAGATCCGAATGTGCCAGCGGTGGCCGGCAGCCTACGGATCCGCAACACCTGGACCTCTCTGGCCACAGCGCTGCAGGCAGTCGAGTATCTGATTTCAATTCAGATGGCCAAGACAGGCTTGAGTGAATGGAATCTTGTGAATAATATTTCTGGCGCTTTCGGTGCATTCCGCCGCGAAATCATTGAGCAGCTTGGCGGCTGGGATACCCACAGCGCCGAAGATCTCGACATCACGCTGCGGATCAAGAGTTACTTCGGGCGGCATCGCCAACTGCGCATTCCGTTCGAGCCAAGAGCCATCGGACATACCGATGGTCCCACAAGCATGGTGGGCCTGCTGAAGCAGCGATTGCGCTGGGATGGCGATCTGCTGTTTCTGTATGCAAGGAAACATTCTGGCAGCATCGCTCCCCGGTTGATGGGCTGGCCCAACTTTCTGATGACTGTGATCAGCGGCCTCTTCATCCAGGTTGTTCTTCCCTTCATCATCGTTGGTTATACGGCGATAACAGCGATCACCTTGCCCTGGCCCACCGTGCTGGCACTGTCCGTGCTGGTGTATGTGGTGTATCTAGTGGTACTCAGCTTGCAGTTTCTGCTGATGCTTCTGCTGGTGTCCGAGCGTCCTCAGCAGGATGTGAGGCTGATTCCGATTCTGCCGCTTTTCCCGATAGCCATGCTGCTGATCCGCTGCTGGAGCGCTGTGGCGATCCTCAACGAACTGTGGCGTCGCAGCCACGAGGAATCGTCGATGGCCCCCTGGTGGGTGCTGCGCCGCGCAACGCGCTTCTGAATGCCCCGGTTGATGCTGTTCCAGCCCGCTGCCACTGTTCTGCTCAGCCTGCTGCTCTCGGGCTGCGCCCGCCAACCGTGGAGCCAGGGCACGTACATCTGGGACAGTCGGGCGCTGCTGAATCAACAACAGCGGCCGCGGGAGCTGCAACAGCTTCGGCAGCAGGGGATGACCCATCTGCTGGTGGGACTTTCGGCCGCGCAAGCGCGCGACCCGAACAGTCCTGCGGCCCTGAACGCCCTGGTGGGGCAGGCCCACGCCAGCGGCCAACGGGTGCTGCTGCTGCTGGGTGATCCGGCCTGGATCACCCCAACCCAGCGGTTTGAGCTGGTGGCGCTGATCCGCCGCTTCCGCCACGTGCCCTTCGACGGCCTCCACCTGGACCTGGAGGTGGAACAGCTGGGCTGGCCGGTTCCCGCCGAACGGCTGCAGCAGTGGCTCGACACGCTGACGGTGGCCCGGCAGGCCAGTCCCTGGCCGCTGAGCATCTCCTCCCACCCGCGTTGGTTCGAGCCAGCAAGCGGCGAGGAGCGTGCCACGGAACCCTGCGTTCCCTGCAACCTGCAGGGATTGGCATCGGTGAGCCTGATGCTCTATTCACGCAACACGGCTCGCGTGAACGAGCGAACCCTGGCGATCGCCCGGCGCTGGCCGCAGCTGCACTTCCGGCTGGCTCAGAGCGTGGAAGCCGGACTGGAGCCCGGACTCAGCTGGCATGGCAGCAGCGCTGGCGCCCTGCAGCTGCAGATGCAACGCTGGCGCGGTGCATTAGCTGCGGATGGCATCGGCGGAATCGACTGGCAGGACTGGGCGGCATACCCCAAGGAGCCCTGAACGATGAAGGTGCGCTTCGCCAGCAGCAAGGAGCGAGCCCCGGATCAGGACAACGGCCTGCGGGTGCTCTACGGCCCAGGCAAACGGGTGGCCTACAAGCTGCGCTGGTATCTGATCGTGGCGCTGGTGAGTTCGCCACTGCTGTGGATCGCGGGCCGGCTGCTGTTCGACGAGCTGCGCCCGGAGATGCCGGCCCAGCTGTCGGTGCCCAGCACGGAACTGCGGGCCAGCGTGAGCGGCACCATCAGCGACCTGCCGGTGAAGACCGGCCAGACGGTGAAACCCGGGCAACTGCTGGTGCAGCTCGACAACCCGGAATGGCGCCTGCGGCTTGAACAACTGCAACCGGGCGATCTGCACCGCGATGACAGCCTGGGCCGATCTGCGGAAGCGATCGCCGCCAGCACGGTGAAGCTGCAGGACCAGATGGTGCACCTCTACAAGGGCCTGCAACGCCAGGGCGGCCTGAGCTCGGCCGAACTGCTGCAATCGGAAGTGGAGCTCAACGCCCAGAAACTGGCGCTGCTGGAGCTGCAGCGGCGGCTGCGCCAGGACGACTTCCCTTATGAGGGCGAGCCGATCCAGAACCTGCGCGATACCCGTGAGCGCGAGTGGATCAAGGGCCGCATCAAGCTGCTCAGCCTCCGCTCCGGCAGTGCTGGACGGGTGGCGGAGGTGCTGGTGAACCAGGGCGAGAACGTGGGACCCGGCACGCTGTTGATGCGGATCGAGCAGGCGGAGGAACCGCTGCTGTGGGTGTATCTGCAACCCAAGCAGGGACGTGAGGCCCGCCCGGGCCAACTGTTGGAGGTGGAAATGCCGGATGGCAGCTGGCTGGAGGCCGCGGTGATCAGTCAACCGGATCTGGCGCGGCGGCTGCCGCCGGGACTGAGCAGCGGTGTGGGGGGCAACAACCTGGCCCTGCAGGTGCCTGCTCGCTTTCTCGAACCGCTGCCGGCGGCCTGGCGCGTGGATCAACTGCCGCTGCGGGTGCGGTTCCCGCTGCGCTGGCCGCGCCTCTGGCCAGGCTGATTCTGGACAATGGCGGCATGAAGATCCTGTTCTGGGGCACGCCGGCCTACGCCGTGCCCAGCCTTGATGCGCTGGTGGCCGCCGGCCATGAACTGGTGGGTGTGGTGACCCAGCCCGATCGCCGCCGCGGCCGCGGCAAGACCCTGATGCCCTCCCCGGTGAAAGCACGGGCCCTGGAACTGGGGCTGCCGGTGTTCACACCCGAGCGGATCCGCCGCGAACCGGATTGCCAACGCCAACTCGCCGATCTGGGGGCGGATGCCTACGTGGTGGTGGCCTTCGGGCAGATCCTGCCGCCGGAGGTGCTGGCCCAGCCGCCGCTGGGCTGCTGGAACGGCCATGGCTCACTGCTGCCCCGCTGGCGTGGTGCCGGCCCGATCCAGTGGAGCCTGATCGAAGGCGACGCCGAGACGGGGGTGGGGATCATGGCGATGGAAGCCGGCCTGGATACCGGGCCTGTGCTGCTGGAGCGCTCCCTGGCGATCGGGCTCACGGACAACGCCCAGCAGCTGGCCGGCCGCCTGGCGGCACTCACCGCTGAGCTGCTGGTGGAAGCCATGCCTCGGATCGAAGCGGCTGGCCCCGGCCCGGAAGCGGAGCGGCTGGCACGCCTGGGGGTCCGCCACCAGAGCGAGGAGGGCATGACCTACGCGCGCATGCTCAGCAAGGACGACTTCCAGATCAACTGGACGCAATCGGCACTGGCAATTCACCGGCGGGTGATGGGGCTGTACCCCGGGGCCACCAGCACCTGGCAGGGCAAGCGGCTCAAGCTGCTGGCCACCGAGCCGCTGGTGCAACGCCTGGCCGATCAGCTCAGCCCGGAGGCAGCGGCGCTGGCGCAGCGTTGGGGCATGCCACCAGGCAGCGCTCCGGCAGCCGATGCACCCGCGGGGGGCACGGTGCTGGAACTGGTGCCGGGTGTGGGGCTGGTGGTGGCCAGCGGTGGCTGCCCGCTGCTGCTGCGGGAAGCCCAGCTGGAAGGGAAGAAAGCGGCGGCCGGCACGGCTCTGCTCCAACAGCTGCAGGCCAGTCCCGGCGATCAGCTGGGAGCCGGCGCTCAGGCGATCAGCAGCTGATAGGCATCGTTGATGCGGCGGAACGCCTCGGCTTCGCCGCCCATATCGGGGTGATGCTGCTTCACCAGGCGGCGATGCGCCTTCTTGATCGCCTCCCGAGAAGCGCCCCAACTGAGCCCAAGTACCCGGTATGCCTCCTGGCGACGGGGATCTCTGTGGGCAGAGCCAGCACTGGTGGAGCCGGAGGTGCTGCTTCTCTCGCGGTCCGTACTGCGCCGGTCGCTGCGCGTGCGGCGACTGCCCCGGTGCTCGAGCTGCTGCACCCGCTGGCGCAGTTCCGCCACCACCCGCCGCGGATCATCGGCCAGCCATTCGCGGGCACTGACGCCATAGAGCGCAAACGCGCAGAGCACCGCCAGGCGCTGTTTGCTGCGCAATCCCGCCACAGCGTTCTGCAGATCCCTGCCGAGGCCAGGCGCCAGCCGATCCAACCGCTGCTCCAGGCTCAGCTGCGGCAGAAAGCTGGAGCGGTTCAGCTGAACGATCAGGCCCTCAAGGCCGCTCTCAGCATCACCGGCCCGCAGCTGCGTCCAACCGGGCTGCTGCATGAGCTGCCGGACCCAGTGCTGCGCCTGCTCCGCCGACACCCACAGGGTGTGCGTGCTGGCGCGAGGCTCGCGCTCCAGCCGTTCATAGCGATCGAGCAGGCGCCGCAGCCGCAGCACCTCCTGCTTCAGGGCAGCGTTCTCCTCGAGCAGGGCATCCAGGTTGCCGGTCACCGGCCGCGAGGAACGGGCCCCGGAGGGCCACTGCCGCGGGTCAAACCCCATGGATCCCCAACGCCGGCGTCAACGCTGGCGGGCGCGTCCCGCCGGAGCACGGCCACGGCCGCCACCGCCACCCGAACGGCCACCGCCGCGGCCGCGACCGCCGCTCAGATCCAGGGGCGGAGCCGAGAGCACCTTCGGTTCAAAGCCAGGCACCTCTTCGCGGGGCAGGCGGTTGCCGATCAGCCGCTCGATCGCCCGCAGCAGCTCATGCTCTTCGGCCGCCACCAGCGACACCGCATGGCCATTGCAACCGGCGCGGCCGGTGCGACCGATGCGGTGCACGTAATCCTCGGCCTGATTGGGCAGATCGAGGTTCACCACATGGGGCAGCTGGTGAATGTCGATGCCGCGGGCGGCGATATCCGTGGCCACCAGCACGCGCAGCTCACCGCTCTTGAAGCCGGCCAGCGCCCGGGTGCGAGCCCCCTGACTCTTGTTGCCATGGATGGCGGCCGCAGCCATCCCTTCCTGGTTGAGCCGATCGGCAATGCGATTGGCGCCGTGCTTGGTGCGCGAGAACACCAGCACCTGCTGCCAGTTGTTGGTGGCGATCAGGTGGCAGAGCAGATCCGGCTTGCGCGCCATGTCGCAGGGATGGAGCAGGTGCTCCACCGTGGCGGCGGTGCGGTTCTCAGGAGTGGCCTGCAGCTGCACCGGGTTGTGCAGCAATCCTGTGGCCAGCTTCTTGATCGAGGCCTCAAAGGTGGCGGAGAAGAGCAGGTTCTGGCGCCGGGGCGGCAGCAGGGCCAGGATTTTCTGGATATCGCGGATGAAGCCCATGTCGAGCATGCGGTCGGCTTCATCGAGCACCAGGATCTCGAGCCGATCGAGCTTCACGGCGTTCTGCTGGGCCAGGTCCATCAGCCGCCCGGGCGTGGCCACCAGCACATCGGCGCCACCGCGCAACCGCATCATCTGCGGGTTGATCTTCACGCCGCCGAACACCACATCCGAGCGCAGATCGAGGTGGCGCGAATAGGCGGCCACGTTCTCGGCCACCTGCGCCGCCAGTTCACGCGTGGGGGTGAGCACCAGGGCCCGCACCACGTTGTTGCGGGCATGGGGGCCGTGGCGCAGCCGCTCCAGCATCGGCAGGGTGAAGCCAGCGGTTTTGCCGGTGCCGGTCTGGGCGGCAGCCATCACATCACGACCAGCCAGCACCGCCGGAATGCACTGCGCCTGAATCGGCGAAGGGGTGGTGTAGCCCTTCTCGATCACGGCCTGCACGATCGGCCGGCCCAGGCCAAGGGTGGTGAAGGTGGAGCTGCTGATCTCCTCGTCACTGGGGGGATCGGGTAACGGCGCGGCCGGCTGCACCCTGGTCAGCGTGGACGGTGTGGGCCGGGAGGCGGCTGCCTCCGCAGGCCGGCTGCCTCCACGGCGGCGGCGACGGGGACCGGGGTGAGACGTCAGTGCGATAACAACAGCCCAGCGGTTCGCTTCACCCTAGGGTCTGCCCGCCGCTCATCCCTCGGTGTAGAGGAAGCGCGCCTGCTCCAGCGTGAGCTGCAGATCGGCATCACTGAGGTCGCAGGCCTGGGGCCAATGCTGCTGCAGCCAGGGGCGCAGCGCAGCGGCATCACCAGCGGCTCCGCCGGTGAAGAACGCCTCCTGAGCCGCGAGAACCCGGAACTTGAGGAACTCGAGCAATTGGGCCCGCAGCCGGGCAGGCTGAATCAGCCGGCAGCGCCGGCTATCCAGGCAGAGCTCGAAGCGATCACCCGGGGTGACGGTGCCCAGCGGCGGCGCCAACACCTCCAACACGCTGGCCGGCTGATGGTGCACCTGCTTGGTGTCCGGGTGCGGGTAGTAGATGAGTGCGGGGTGCCAGGGCGGCGATCCCTCGGTTCGAGCCAGGTGGCGGATCCGGCAGCGCCAGAAGGAGAAGGTTTCCGGTGGATGCAGCTCCGTCCAGCGCAGTTGCTCGAAGCGGTGATCCGGCTGCTGCAGCCGCCATTCCCCCGGGCTGAAATCGAGGTTGAGGGTGGCGGCAGCAAAACCACTGAGATCCAGCCCCAACGCCGCAAAGCAGGGCCGTTGCAGGGCGATCGTGCCAGCCGGATAGGGACTATCCACCGCGCGGCCGGAAGCCACCCCGTGGCCGCCCACCAGCCGCCCCTGCCAGCAGCTCTCCCGCGGGCTCAAGCCGGCACCTCCGCCCCGCTGTAGTGGGCGCAGCGCTCACAGGGACCCTCGGGCAGCACGGCGCAGCGCAGCAGCGGACTGCGGGCATTGAAGCGGCAGCTGGGATCGCCGATCACCCAGCGGCCCTGCCACCAGCGGGCATCAGCCGGTTGCTGCTGCACCTTCACCTGCAGGGCAATGGCGCTGAGCTCATAGCGACCGCTGCGCAGCTGATAGCGGTGATGGCGCTGCAGCACCAGAAAGCTGCGGTTGTCCACCACGAGCCAGCGACCGGGCTGTGGGATCTCCTCCAGCTCCAGCCGCTCCAGCAAACGATTGCTCCCGGCCTGGCGCAGTTCCACATGCATGGCGCTCAGGGGTTCAGTTCACCGGGTTCAGCGCTGGGGTAACGGCTGGAGAAGCCCCAGGCAAACAGCAGGCCCACCGCCAGCAGCAGAGCCCACTCGGGCGGCACCAGGGCAGGCCAGGCCAGACGCAGCAACAGCCGCACACCCACCAGACCCACCGCCAGGTAGCCGGCGGTCTCCAGATGGCGG
>CAJXSQ010000003.1 GCA_913061215.1 uncultured Synechococcus sp.
CGCCGCAGATGATCGAGGGCACGCCGGCGAGCACATTGGTGCCGAAGCGCACGAACTGGGCGAACCCGCCAGAGCGGGAGTATTCGGCCAGGTAGATCCCGCCGCCCACACCCACGGGGATCGCGATCAGGCTGGCGATCAGGGTCACCACAACCGTGCCCACGATGGCGTTGCCGATGCCGCCGCCTTCAAGGCCTGGCGGAGGTGGCAGCTGCGTGAGCAGGGTGAGGCTGATCAGGGAACCACCCTTGATCAGCACATAAACGAGCACCAGCACCAGCGGCAGCACAGCGATCAGCGCGAAGCTGGCGGCCACCAGGGTGAAGAGGAAGTTCCAGCGGTTGCGGGCGAGGGAAGCGCTGAAGCGGAGTGAGGAACGGCTGAAGCCCGAGCTGGAGCCCACGCCGGTGGTTGCGGAGAAGGTCATGGCGATCAGCTGTATTTGAGGCTCAGGCGGCGCACGATCCACTGCGCCAGAACATTCACCACCAGGGTGAGGATCATCAACACCAGGGCCGCATACATCAGGGCCGACACCTGGAAGCCATCGGCCTCACCGAACTGGTTGGCCAGCATCGAGGAGATCGTGTTGCCGGGAGCCAGCAGGCTCCAGCTGAAGTTGTTGGAGTTGCCGATGATCATCGTCACCGCCATGGTTTCGCCCATGGCGCGGCCCAGGGCCAGCATCACCCCGCCCGTGATGCCGCTCACGGCGGCAGGCAGGATCACCCGCAGAATCGCGCCCCAGCGGGTGGTGCCCACGCCGTAGGCCGCCTGGCGCAGCTCCGGTGGAACCTGCTGCAGCGAATCGCGGGCAATCGCCGTGATGATCGGGAGAATCATCACCACCAGGATCAGGATGGCCGGGGCGATGCCAGGCCCCATCGGGTTGGTGGAGAAGAAGGGAAGCCAGCCCAGAAAACGATGCAAGGCATCGAGGATCGGGCGGAGAAAGGGCTCCATCACGAAGATGGCCCACAAACCAAGCACCACCGAGGGGATGGCGGCCAGCAGTTCCACCATCAGTCCCAGCCCATGGCGAAGCCAGCTGGGGATCAGGTTTTCGGTGATGAAGATCGCGGTGCCAACCCCCAGGGGCACGGCGATCACCAGGGCCAGGATCGACGTGACGATCGTGCCGTAGATGGCGGTGAAGGCTCCGTAGCGGTTGGCGATCGGATCCCAGTCGGAGGTGGTGATGAAGCGCAGGCCGAAGGCACCGATGGCCTCGTGCGCGCCATTGATCACCGTGAGCAGAATGCCCAGCAGCACCAGACCCACGATCGAGGCGAGCAGAATCGAGAGCTGCTTGAAGCCCTGATCCACCAGCCGCTCCTGGGGAGGCCTGCGCCGCAGGGCAAAGAGATCGTTTGGTTCGAAGACCGCCATCGGCAAGAAGTCCTTCACCACCAACGTCCCACGCAACAGCGCGAACGTTTTTAAGGAGCGGTTAAGGGGACGCGCGGGATTGCTTATCGATGCCCAGAGTCAATCAACCATTAACCCCCGCTTAAACGGCGCCGGCCGAGCCCTGAGCAGAGTCGGGGCATGCGCTGTTCCGTCGTTGTGATCGCTGCCCGGTCTGCTGCTCGCTTCGTTCCGGCCACTGCGCTGCTGGCCCTCGTTCCGCTGCTCCACACCAGCGCTGCTTCGGGCCAACAGGCGGGCCAACGGCAGGAAACGATCCTGATCTCGGGATCCAGCACGGTGTACCCGTTCAGCCTGGCTGCGATCGATCAGTTCCGCCCCAAAACACCCGCCGGCGTGCGCTTCAAGGCCCAGGCGGTGGGCAGCACCGCCGGATTCCGTGATTTCTGTGCCGGCCGCCTGAGCATCGCTGCCGCCTCCAGGCCGATCAACAGCGCCGAACTCAGCCGCTGCAAGGCCAATGGGGTGCGCTTCGTGGAGCTGCCGATCGCCTTCGATGCGATCACCGTGGTGGTGAACCCGAAGAACAGCTTCGCCCGCCAGATCAGCACGGCCCAGCTGCGCACCCTGTGGAACCGGCAGGCGCAGGGCAAGGTGAAGCGCTGGAACCAGGTGAACCCGGCCTGGCCAGCCGAGCCGATCAAGCTGTGCGGGCCCGGCCGCGATTCAGGCACCTACGACACGTTCAACAAGGCGATCAACGGCAGCACCACCAACTCCAGGCAGGACTACACCTCCAGCGAGGACGACAACGTTCTGGTGCGCTGTGTGGCCGAGAATCCCGGCGCCCTGGGCTATTTCGGCTACGACTATTACCAGGCCAACCGCAACCGTCTGCGGGCCCTGGCGGTGCAGGGGATGCGCGGCACTGTGCTCCCAAGCGTGCAGAGCGTGCAGGATTCCCGCTACCTGCCCCTCTCGCGTCCGCTGTTCTTCTATGTGAATGATCAGGCCCTGAAAACCAGACCCGTGGTTCGGGCGATGGTGAACTTCACGCTGCAGCGCGGTGTGAAGATCGCCAGGCAGGCCGGGGTGATCCCACTCCAGGATTCCACCTACCGACTGGTCACCAACAAGCTCTACCGCAACGTGCTCGGCAGTGCCTTCGCTGGCAAACTGCCCATCGGCCTCACGGTGGGCCAGGTGCTGGAGCGCAGCTTCGACGAGCACAAGAAGCCTCAGTTCCGCTGAACACCAGGCCAACAGGCAGGTCCCGCCCTGTCGCCCAGATCACATCCAGCGGCAGATCAGGAGCAAACTGTCGCGCCTGCTACACGCCTGCCGCTCATCAGTCTTAGCTTGCAACAACGCGAACAGAACGACATGCTGGTGAAAACAGGCCTGGGCAGCATCAGCTTCGTTGCCGGCTGCTGCTGGGTGAATTCCGTTGTGCAACCACCTCCCCTCCGTTCCGACAGTGATGACAGAACAAGCCACGAACGAAGCGACGCTGCATCCCCACCGGCATCCAGGCAGCAGCACTGAACCCGGGCAGAGCCCTTGCGATGAAGCCCTGATCTCACGGCAACGCCAGCGCTATCTGGTGTCGTTGATCACGGATGAGGAGCAGCGAAGCGATAGCCGATACCGCGAACAGTGATGAACATGGATGGCTCGCCCTCCCGATCCAGCTTGCGGCGCAGCCAGAGCACATGCACATCCACGCTCTTGTTGTTGCCGGTGTAGTCCGGACCCCACACCTGTTCGATCAACTGATCACGGCTGAGGGCGCGATCCGGCTGGAGCATGAAGCACTCCAACAGGCGGAACTCCCGGGGGGTGAGGCTCACCTCTGAGCCATCCCGGCACACGCGACACTGATCCCGGAACAGCTCCAGCCCGCCGGCCCTGAGCACCCGGCCGGTCTCGCTGGCGCGAGCTCCCTGCTCGAGGCGCCGGATGCGCCGCAACAGAGCCCGGCAGCGGGCCACAAATTCCCGCAATCCGAAGGGCTTCACCAGCACATCGTCAGCGCCGGTGTCGAGCAGTTCGGCCCGCTCCTGCTCCACGGCCTGTTCCGCCAGCAGCAGCAGCGGGGTGTGAGGGTCGCGGCGGCGGAAGCGCTGGATCAGCGCCAGGGTGGCCATCAGATCGTGGCGTTCACTGGGAAGATTCACCACCCAGAGGGCCGGCCGTTCCGCCCCGGCGTGGCTGACGAGCAACGATCTGAGCACCTGAGGCACCGGCTGCTGCTGCACCCGGAAGCCCTCCTGCTCGAGCACCAGATGCAGCTGCTCCCGCCAGAGCGGATCATCGGCAACGAGCTGAATCAACGCAGGCTGAACAGTGGCAGCCATTGAGGCAGCACCAGGTGGGGGAGAGGGTCAAAAAAAGGGGGGCTTGCAAGCCCCCCGCATCGATCGGCAACGATGAACGTCAGGCGCCGATCTTGGCCACAGCGGCCTTGGCCTTGTTGAGGATCTCGCCCTTCAGAGGCACATAACCCAGGCCACCGGCCTGATTCTGAGCGGGGCCCAGCAGGTAGAGCATGGCCTGGCGAATGGCACCGGCCTTGGCGCCGTTGCCCTTTTCGTAGGCCAGGATCCAGGTGAGGGTGGAGATGGGGTAGCTGCCAGCACCGGCGGGATTGGGATCTTCGCCGGCCAGCTGGGCGTTGAGCTTGATGTTGTTCAGAGCCGCGGCGCCGCTGGCCACGGAAGGCAGCACATACTTACCAGCCTTGTTCTGCAGGGCAGCGGCTTTGAGCTTGCCCTTCACATAGGCCTGGTTCACATAACCGATGGAGCCGGGGGTGTTGTTGAGCACGCCGGCCACGCCTTCATTGCCCTTGCCGCCCACGCCCACGGGCCACTTCACGGTTTTGCCTTCACCCACCTTGCTCTTCCACTCGGAGGAGAAGGCGCTCAGGGAGTTGGTGAAGGCAAAGGTGGTGCCGGAACCATCGGAACGGTGGGCCACGGTGATCGGGCCCTTACCGCACTTGAGCTGATCCCAGGTTTTGATCTTGCCCAGGAACACATCAACAGCCTGCTTCTGGCTGAGCTTCAGGCTCTTGCAGTCAGGCTTGTTGTAGGCGATGGCGATGGTGCCGCCCACGGCGGGGAACTGCACCACACCGCGCTTCACCTTGGCGGCTTCGGAAGCCTTGATCGGTTCGTCGGAAGCGCCGAAGTCCACGGTGCCGGCCACGAACTGGCGCACGCCGGCGCCGGAGCCCACGGACTGATAGTTCACACGGATGCCCTTGCTCGCCAGACCAGCGAAGGCGCGCTGATAGAAGGGAGCAGGGAAGCTGGCGCCGGCGCCGTTCAGAGAACTCTGGGCCGAGGCGGCAGCGGCAACGCCCAGGCTGGAGAGGACGCCGATGCAGAGAGCCTTCTTCGCGAAGGACATTGGAAGCAACCGTTCAGGAGCACCCAACGTCTAAAGAGCAGCCCAAGGCCGGAGATTAGCGATGGGTTAAGGGTGCGTGAATGTTTGGTTGTGCGCCACAGCCCCTGGTGTGGTGCAGCACCATCACGCGGGCAAAACCCATCAGCAGGGGGCGGCGGGCGTGGTGCAGCGCGAGGCGAGATCCCCCAGCCAGGCGCGCAGCTCCTGCAGGGCTTGCGGTTCCAGGCTGTAGTACACCCAGCGGCCGTCCTCGCGGGCGTTGAGCAGGCCAGCGTCCTTGAGCACCTTCAGGTGAAACGACAGCTTCGACTGGGCCATGCCCAGCTCGGAGGTGAGGTCACACACACAGCGCTCGCCACTGCCGAGCACCTCGATCAACTGCAGGCGGATCGGCTCCGCCAGGGCCTTGAGCATCAGGCGCGCGTTCTCGGCGCTGAGCGGCGCTGCGGCAACGGACATGTGACCTGGAACACAAGACCCATCAACTTTAGTTGATTTATTCTCAAACCGTTCCCATCCCCGGCCCTGGCTGCAGCAGCGATGAAGATCGGCATCAACGGCTTCGGCCGCATCGGCCGCCTGGTGTTCCGCGCCCTCTGGGGGCGGCCCGGCATCGAGCTGGTGCACGTGAACGACAGCGCCGGTGATGCTGCCGCTGCAGCCCATCTGCTGGCCTTCGATTCGGTGCATGGCCGCTGGCAGCACACGGTGGAGGCCGAGGGCAGCGATGGGTTCAAGGTGGGCGGGCAGCACGTGAGCACCACGCAGCTGAGCGATCCCATCGCCGTTCCCTGGCGTGAGCGCGGCGTGGACCTGGTGCTCGAGTGCAGCGGCAAGATCAAAACACCTGAAAAACTTGAGCCCTACTTCGATGGAGCGGGCCTGCCACGGGTGCTGGTGGCCTGCCCGGTGAAGGGAACGATCGCCGGAGCTGAGGCGCTCAACATCGTGTACGGCATCAACCACCAGTTGTATGAGCCGGATCGGCACCGGCTGGTCACAGCGGCCTCTTGCACCACCAATTGCCTGGCCCCGGTGGTGAAGGTGGTGCACGAGAGCTTCGGCATCAAGCACGGCTCGATCACCACCCTGCACGATGTGACCAACACCCAGGTGGTGGTGGATGGCTTCAAAAGCGACCTGCGCCGGGCCCGCTCCTGCATGCAGAGCCTGATTCCCACCACCACCGGATCGGCGAAGGCCATCGGACTGATCTTCCCGGAACTGCAGGGCAAGCTCAACGGCCATGCCGTACGGGTGCCGCTGCTCAATGCCTCCCTCACCGATGCCGTGTTCGAGCTGGAGCGGGAGGTGAGCGTGGAGGACGTGAATGCCGCCTTTGAAGCAGCAGCGAAGGGTGAACTGCAGGGAATCCTCGGCTACGAAACACGGCCGTTGGTGTCGGTTGATTATGTGAACGACAGCCGCAGCGCCATCATTGATGCCCTCTCCACGATGGTGGTGAACGGCACCCAGCTGAAGGTGTACGCCTGGTACGACAACGAGTGGGGCTACAGCAGCCGCATGGCGGATCTGGCCTGCCACATCGCGGCGCTGGATGCACGCTGATGGGCCTCCTCTCCACGGGCCAGCGCTCCCTCACGGCGCTGCAGCAATACGCGATCGTGACGGCCAACTACTGGGCCTTCACCCTCACCGATGGCGCCCTGCGCATGCTGGTGGTGTTCCACTTTCACGCACTGGGTTACAGCACACTTGAGATCGCTTTTCTGTTTCTCTTCTACGAGTTCTTTGGCATCATCACCAACCTCTACGGCGGTTGGCTGGGGGCCCGCTTCGGCCTGCGGCTCACCCTCTGGAGCGGCACCTTGATGCAGGTGGCGGCGCTGCTGATGCTGATCCCGGTGGCCGACACCTGGCCGAAGTGGTGGAGCGTGGCCTACGTGATGGTGGCCCAGGCGATCAGCGGCATCGCCAAGGACCTCAACAAGATGAGCGCCAAGAGCGCCATCAAAACCGTGGTGCCGGAAACGCCCGAGGATCAGAGCCGTGGCGACAGCCAACTGTTCAAGTGGGTGGCGATCCTCACCGGCTCCAAGAACGCGCTGAAAGGCGTGGGCTTCTTCCTCGGCGGCCTGCTGCTCACCACGATCGGCTTCAACGCCGCGGTGGGTGCCATGGCTGCCGGCCTGTTTGCTGCCTTCCTGCTCACCCTGGTGCTCCCTGCCGACATCGGCCGGATGAAGCAGAAGCCGAAATTCACGGCGCTGCTCTCCAAATCCAGGGGCATCAACGTGCTGTCCCTGGCCCGCTTTTTCCTGTTCGGCGCCCGTGATGTGTGGTTCGTGGTGGCCCTGCCGGTGTTCCTGCAGGCCGCCCTGGGCTGGCGCTTCTGGGAGGTGGGCGGCTTCATGGGCCTCTGGGTGATCGGCTATGGCATCGTGCAGGCCGCAGCACCGAGCCTGCGGCGCAGCTGGGGCCAGGACAGGCCGCCGGGTGTGGCGGCCGTGGAGTTCTGGAGTGCCCTGCTCACGGCGATTCCGGCTCTGATCGCCATCGCCCTGTGGCGCCAGGTGGCTCACCCAGGCGTCGCGATCGTGGTGGGGCTGGCTGTGTTCGGCGTGGTGTTTGCGATGAACTCCTCCATCCACAGCTACATGGTGCTGGCTTACACCGATGCTGAATCGGTGAGCCTGAATGTGGGCTTCTATTACATGGCCAATGCCGCCGGGCGACTGGCGGGAACCCTGCTCTCGGGCGCCCTGTTTCTCAGCGGCGGCATGCAGGCCTGCCTGTGGATGTCGTCGCTGCTGGTGGCACTGGCCTTTGGCGTGAGCACGCGCTTGCCGGCAACGCAAGCACGCTCTGCTTAAAGCGACCATGAGAACCATTTAATCGCGCCATAACCAGAGCGCGGCACACAGCCAAGAGGATGCCCTTCAGAGATTCACACTCTGATGGCATTTCTGCGCGGTCCCAAGTCCAGCCTGGAACTGGGTGGAGCTGAAATCGTTGCCTACGATCCCAAACAGAAGCTCGCTGCTGTGGTAACCGGTGGCGACAGCCTTTCACTGGTGAGCTACGGCGCAAGCTTCAACACTCCAACCGTTCTCGACGAGATCACACTGCCCGGGAAGGCCCAGAGCGTTGCGATCAACAACAAGGGCCTGATCGCGGTAGCTGTTGCCATCAACAGCGACAACGACGGGCGGGTGTTCTTCTACCAGAGCAAGAACAACAAAGCGGCTGCAAAAGGCAGCGTGGCCGTGGGCAACCTGCCCGATTCGATCGCATTCTCAGAGGATGGCTCCCTTCTGGTGAGCGCCAACGAAGGAGAACCCAACAAGTTCTACGGCACCGAGGATGGCGTGGACCCCAAGGGCAGCATCTCCATCCTTCGCATCAATCCTGAGAAACCACGTCGCTCACGCACAACCACCCTGGACTTCTCCGGATTCACCACCGAGGGGCTGCGCAGCGAAGGCATTCGGATCAGCGGCGAGAATCCAATCCCAGTTCAGGACATCGAGCCTGAATACGTGAGCATCAGCCCGAACGGACGCGACGCCTTCATCAGCCTTCAGGAAAACAACGCGATTGCCCGTGTCGACCTGAAGCGCCGCAAGATCAAGGACATCTTTAGCCAAGGGCTCAAAGACTGGTCTGGCATCAGTGTTGACACCACAGACTCCGACGAGGCTTACAACCCCGGAGCGCGAAGCTTCATGGGTCTTCGCATGGCCGATGGAATCGACACATTCCAGCACAAAGGAAAAACCTATGTGATCACAGCCAACGAAGGTGATGGCCGCGTACGGCCTGATGATGTCAACTTTGAAGCAACGCTGCCCGATGGGAGCACCTACTCCTATGGAAACAACAACGCCGGCGGAGCACTGAGCACCATCGAAGACGAGCTCACAGGAGAAACCATCTACGTTTACGGCAGCTCAGATGTGGGCAACGCTGGCAACTTTGAAGCCGACCAGGGCGATGAGTTCTTCATCACGCTGAAATATGGCCCCGTGAGCGATGATGATTACTACAGCGATGAAGTGCGCTCCGGCAAGCTGGATTCCGGTGATGCTGTCCTGATCGAGGAAGGACGTCTCAAAACCGTGAAGGATGCCAATGACCCCATCACAGGCATCAAAGGCTTCGGCGGCCGCTCCTTCAGCATCTACACCAAGCAGGGAAGCCTGATCTACGACTCCGGCAATCTGCTCGATCAGATCACGGCGGCGGCTGGCTTCTACGACGACGGACGCAGCGACGACAAAAGCATTGAGCCTGAATCGGTGATCACCGCATCGATCAAAGACCGTCGCTTTGCCTTCATTGGCCTGGAGCGCCCCTACAACCAGAACGATCCCGAGGAGCTGGGAACGCTGATTCCCGTGTTCGAGATCACCAATCCCGCCAAGCCCAACTACGTTGGCTCCTTCACCTCAGCGCAGTCGCTGTCGCCTGAAGGACTGGCCTGGGTTGAGGGTGGATCCCGTGGTGGTCACCTGCTGGTGGCCAATGAGGTGAGCGGCACTCTCGATGCCTTCCGCTTCCATCTCGGCATGGTGTGAGCACTCAGCTGCCCTCAAAGAGCCGGCGGATCAGCCGGCTCTTCTGCGGGCAGAGCATCGGGGAGTAATAGCGAACGGCCGCGGTTTCCACCTGCTCGGGTGTGATGCCGCGGAAATCGATCCCGGCCTGCTCATACTGCTCAGCCAGCTTGAATTCCATGGCCGCGGTGCTGGTGAAGCGGCCCACGTTGTCGCAGAGCAGCTGGGCATACAGCCTGGCCGCGCAGCCGGTGTGGCCATAGCTGGCCACACAGCTGCGCAGCTCAGGGCTGGTGGCGCCCGGCAGAGCGGGAAGGGGCGGTGGTGCCTGCGCCAGAGCCGGCTGCAGGCAGCAGGGCAGCAACAGAAGCAGGCGCTGCAACAGGGTGCTGCGCCCGATCACCGAAACCGCTCCGCGCTGCACTCGCGGAAGCGTTCCACTTCAGTGCTGTTCAGCCGCGGCGGTGCACCCACCTGGAGCAGTTCCGGGTGCAGCTGCCGCAGAGGCAGTGCCGCGGCATTGAGGGCATCCAGAGCCGCGCGCTTGCGGGCGCGATGCTCACGCTCCCAGCGCTCCCGCCGCTCCGCTTCCACCCGGCGCCAGGCGTCCACGGCCTGCTCGTGCAGGTCCTGCTCAATCTGCTGGTCGTAGATCGTGAGCCGGCGCTGCTCCTCCGGATCGAGGGGAGCGGGGCCTGGCGTGGGGGTGTATCGGGCCTCCTGCACTGCCGCCAACGAGCGCTCGGCGGCCTCGAAGCGGGCCAGCAGTTCCGGCAGCTTCTGGCGCTGCCGTTGGCAGAGCTCCAACAGGCGCTGCTGCTCAGCGCGCCGCTCGCGCTCGGCAAGGGTGGTGGGGTCGGGGCCGCAGCCTGCGAGCAGAACCACGGCCAGCAGGGGCAGCAGCCGGTGTCGGCGGATCACGCACAGCCTGGGACTCACCCCACTCTGACAGGGATTTCGCGGGAGCTGCCGGGTTGCCCCCAAATGGGGGTATCGAGAGCGGGCCCGACGTTCGTAGCTGTGGCGGGCCGCCCGCGCCATCCCCTTGGAGAACATCGAGTCCCACCTCAGTGAGCTGAAGGCAGCGCTGGAGCAGGCCAGCCAGAGCGGTGACAACGCCAAGGTGAACCACCTCAGGCAGGAGCTGCAGGACCTTGAGGCCTACAGGAACCACCACCCAGACGAGCAAAAAGATCCCACCCCGCTGGAGGTGTACTGCGATCTCAATCCCGACGCCCCCGAATGCCTCGTCTACGACGACTGAGACAATGAGCAACCAAGCCACCATCACCATCGGCGAGCTGGAAGCCAACTACCAGCTCTACTGCAAGGCGCTGAAGATGCTGATCGCCGAGAAACGAACCCTCAACAAAATCCAGCGCACCGTTTGCTGGGGCCGACTGGAGACCCTGCACCATTGCCTGCCGAAGCACTACAAGTCGCCTCAGTACCTCTACGCCCAACTCACACGTGAGCGAGCCCCCGTGGAGGGATGATGGCATCAGCCCTGGCTGAGCGATGGACTTCACGCCCTATCTCGACAGCCTGAACAGCAGCAATCTCGACGAGGTGCTGCTCTCCGTTGCCGTGCAGGGCAAGGTGGCTCTGGCACTGAAGGGGCGTTTTTTCCTGCGCTGCCTGTGCGACAGCTTCAGTGAACCCACGCGGATCGGTTGCGCCGTGACCGATGAGCAGAGTTGTTTGACCTATCTGCAACAGGACAGCTACGAACTGCTCATCTGCACCGATTTTCTGGAGAGCGGTAACGGCTTTGAGCTGGCGCGCAAGGCGCGGGAGCTGCAACCGGAGCTGAAGGTGGTGGTGCTGGCCCTCGGTGATGCGATCCCGGTGGAATACGCCGATGCCGGCTGGCTGGAGGCGGTGGTGGCCGAGGCCGACTTCATCGAGGACCAGAAACCCCTCGAAGCGGCGGTGATGGCGGTGATGGGCCATCACTCCTATCGCAGCCCATCGCTGCGCTCCGGCCAGCTGCCCTACCTCAGCTGCCCGCGGCTCACCCCCCGGGAATATGAGGTGCTCGATCTGCTGGCCAGCGGCCTCACCGACCGGGAGATCGCTGAGCAGCTGGTGGTGAGCGAAGAGACAGCCCGCACGTACACCAAGCGGCTGCTCAAAACCCTGGAGGTGAACAACCGCGTGCAGGCGGTGCTCAAGGGCATGCGCTGCGGCATGGTGCAGATCTGAAAGCCGCCCATACTGCGGGCAGCTCAGTGCCTGGCCATGACCACCCGTACTCCGGCTCTGCTCAGCGCCGCCCTCGGCCTTACCACCGGACTCAGCCTGCCGCTGAGCCCGGCTCCGGCCCTGGCGCAGGAGCGCTGCCCGCAACCGGTGCAGGGACGTTTCGCCGTGATGGGCAGCGGCCTCGAGCGGAGCAACGCCGCAACCCGCAGCACCCCCACCGCCCACCTGCTGGAGGAGCGCTGGCTGGCGGGCGGACAGCTGGAAGGGGTGATGGTGCAGCGCCGTGGCCGCACGGAACGCAGTGGCCGCTACAGCGGCAGCGTGCGGCTGCGCGAGAGCTGCGTGCTGGAGGTGGAACGGCGCCTGCCCTGGGGCACCGAACGCAGCGAAGTGGTGCTCGATGGTCGCGGCCGGCCGCTTTACAGCATCAGCCGCCGCAGCGGCAGCGTGATAACCAGCCGCTGGCTGCCGATGGCCTCAGGCAGCTGCCAGCCGGCCGATCTGGATGGCCTGGTGCTCAGCAGCCAGGTGGGCCTGAGCTGGAAAAACGGTGGCTGGAGCCCCAACGCCGTGGTGCAGCGGGAGCAGTGGCGCGCCGGCAGCGTGCGGGGCATCGCCCTCTCCAGCTACGACGGCGTGGGTGAAACGGCCAACTACACCGGCTCGCTGCAGCTGGATCGCAGCAGCTGCTGGGGCAACCTGCGCGAGCTGGATGCCCGCAACACCGCCTACAACTACCGGGCTCTGCTGGTGAAAGGGCGCTCCGGGGCCCGGGGTTATCTCTACCTCCAGAGCGACCCCGACGACCTCACCGTGGGCTGGCTGGTGCGCGACTGAGTCAGACGCAGCCGCAGCACAGCCCTCAGAGCACCCGACCGATCAGGGCAGCCTGGGTGAACCCAGCGCCGCGCAGGGCCTCGAGGGCAGCGGTGGCCCGATCGGGAGGCAGAGCCGCCAGCAGTGGGCCGCAGGTTTGCGGATCGATCCACAGCTGCTGCTGGGCCGCGGTGGCCGGCCCGCTGAGCTGCACCGAACCGCCGGGCTCCAGGGCCGCCAGGGCGCGGGCGTTGGCGGGCGCGAGCGTGCTGGCCACGCCCTGCTCCAGCAGGGGCAAGGCACCGGGCAGCGCCGGGATCGCCTCAGGATCCAGCTCGAGCGTCTGCCCTGCAGCGAGCATCTCGCCCAGATGGCCCAGGAGTCCGAAGCCGGTGATATCCGTGCAGGCCTGGCAGCCGTGGGCGGCCAGCAGCTCCACCAGGGGCGCCTGGCTCTGCTGCAGCGTGGCCAGGGCGGCATCGAGCCAGGCGGCCCTGGCCTGGCCTCCCATCGCCGCGGCAAACAACACACCGGAGCCGATCGGCCGGCTCAGCAGCAACAGCTGGCCGCTGCGCAGCGGGCCCTTCGGCCAGTGGCGCTGGGGCGGCACCACACCGTTCACGCTCAGGGCCAGGGCCAGCCCACCGCCATCGCGTGCCTCCAGCGTGTGCCCCCCGATCAGCGGAACCCCGAGGGGGTCGAGCACCGAACGCACCCCGGCCAGGCTCTGCAGCAGCAGCTCCTCCTGCAGGGCGGGTGCCGCCTCCGGCAGGGTCACCAGCGCCTGCAGGCTGTGCAGGCGGGCACCACAGGCCCAGAGATCGCTGCAGGCGTGCAGGGTGGTGAGCCGGCCGTTGAGCCAGGGATCATCGAGCAGAGCCGGGAAGCCATCCACGCTCTGCAGCAGCAGCTCGCCGGCGCGGTTGTGATCGAGGCGGGCCGCATCCTCCGCCGCTGGGCAGAGGCCATCGGGCTGCAGGCGCGCCAGGGCGGCCTCCAGGGGAGCGGCCGCGAGCTTGGCAGCGCAGCCGCGGCAGGCCATCGGTTCGGCGGCCGCCATCGGCATGGACTGAAAGCCGGCCATGAAGCGGCGATCGATCCGGTCCTTCCAGCGCCACAGCCAGCCGGAGGGGCCGAAACACCAGGGCCCGAACAACGCCAGAGCCTGCGGCGGCTTTTCCGCCCCACGCCAGCCGCCATCGCCCAGCAGCTGCAGCGCCCAGCGCTGCGGACGCCAGCGCCGCAGGGCACGGCCAGGTTCCGCCAGGCTGCGGCGCAGGTTCTCCGCCAGCACCGGCGCCGCCCGCACGGCCCACACCCCCGAAGCCGGGCGCGGATCGGCGGCGATCAGAGCGCAGTCGCCGCAGGCGAAGAGATGCGGCAGCCCCTGCACCACCAGGCTGGGCTCGGTGAGCACCCGGCCGCTGGCTGGATCCACCGGCAGGCCGCTGTCGGCCAGCCAGCCGGGGGCCTCGCTGCCGGTGCAGGCCAGCTCTGCAGCGGCCTGATCCGGCGCGTGGCGGAGCACAGGGATCGCCGCCGCGGCCAGCAGCCGCTCACCGGCGCGGTTGGCAGCCGCCGATCCCAGGTGCAGGGCGCCACGGCGCAGCAGCAGGCGGGGCCTGAGCCCGCGGGCGCGCAGAGCCAGGGCCAGCTCCACGGCGGCCGCCCCGCCGCCGCGGATGGCCAACTCTTCCGGCTGATCGGACTGCAGACGCCGCTCGAGCCAGGCGAGGAAGGGCTCCAGAGGCTTCACTGTCTGGGGCCTGGCGATCAGATCGGCCTCGCCTGTGCTCCAGCGGGTTTGGCAGCCCACATCCAGGCTGAGCCGATCAAAGTGCAGGGCCGGGCGCCCTTGCAGCTGCAGCGCCTGCTGCAGCGGATCCACCCCGATGATCTCCGCCTGGATGAAACCCACACCAGCGCGGCGGCACAGGGCGCGCAGATCGATCGCGCAGGCGTCGCGGCTGTAGAGGCCTGCCACCAGCCCCGGCAGCATGCCGGAATACAGGGCCGTGCTGGCGCGATTCACGAGCAGCACCGCCGTGGCCGGGGGGCGCAGGCTGGGGCGCATGATCCAGCGGCGCAGCAGCAGGGCGTGGCTGTGGCCACCTCCCGCCAGCACCAGCAGCTGGCGCTGGGCCGGTACCCGGTTCAATCGACCTTCAGCTGACCGTCGTCGTCCCAGCTGAGCAGCGAGGGCAGGCCATCGCTGCCGTGGGAGGAGCCCACCCGGGCCACGCGGCGGCGACCGTTCACCAGGGGAATCAGGCGATCGAGCTGCTCGGTGATGCGGTCGCTGGCGGGCTGAACGCTGGCGGGGTCGGCCGGGTTGGTCATGCCATCACTGTAGAGAGATGGCCGCCTGATCCCCGCTCGCATCCTCCGGCAGGCCGGTTTCCAGCTCCAGCCCGGCGCGGCTGAGGTTCCAGCGGTGAATGGCCACAGCTTCCGCGGAGCGGGCCGCCTGCAGGTTGCGCTGGGCGATCAGCAGCTCGGTGATCGGGGCCACACCGGCGCGGTAGCGCAGCAGCGCATCGCGCACCGCTTCGTCGCCGGCACGGGCTGCGGCAGCCGCGGCCCGCATCTGCGGACCTGCCGCCTGATGACTGGCATAGAACGTTTCCACCTGCTGGGTGATCGCCTGCTCCGCCAGCTCGATCGCCACCTCGCTCTGCTGGGCGCGACGTTTGGCCAGGGCCACGGCCTGGCGGGTGAGGCCGCCATCGAACAGGGGCTGGCGCAGGGCGAGCACGGCGCCCCAGTCGTAGAAGCTGCCGGAGGCGCTGCCGCTGGTGTTCACGGTGGGGAGATCCGGGCCGGCGGTGCCGTTCACATTCACCCGCGGGCTGGTGTTGAGCACCGGCACATTCAGCCAGTCGCCGCTGATGCCGCCGCCGAGCAGCAGGCCCAGCTGCGGCATGGCACCGGCGCGGGCCACCTGCACGCGGGCCAGCCGGGCCTGGCGCTGCTGCTCGAGCGCTTCCAGCGCCGGCCGCTCCTCCAGGGCTTTCTCCAGCGTCACGTCCAGGCCGAGAGGCCAGGCCGGCCCCGGCCGCAAGGGGTCCTGGATGATCAGCTGCTGCTCCGGCGGCAGGTCGAGCCGGCGGGCCAGGGCGCTCAGGGCAATCGCGCGCTTCGAGCGGGCCTCCGCCAGGCCCTGGCGGTCGGTCTCCACCAGGGCTTCGGCCTGAAGCGTGTCGATGCGGGCGGCCAGCCCTTCGCGGCGAATGGCGCGGGCATCGCTGAGCAGGCGGGTGGACACCTGCAGCGCGCTTTCCCACACGGGAATCAACGCCTCGGCGAGCTGAACGTTGAGGTAGGCGGTGTGGATGGCGAAACGGGTGCGCCGTTGCTCCTCACTCCGCTCCGCCTCGGCCGCCGCCACGCCGGCCCGGGCCGCCTTCTGCAGCGGCCCACGGCCGAAATCCACCAGCGGCAGGGTGAGGGCAAGCCCCACATTCACAAAGGTGTTCTGCACCACCGCGTAGCCATCACCCCCCAACTCGAAGTTGAGGTCGCCGATGGCGGGCAGATTGGAGATGAAGCCGATATCGGTGCCCACCTGGCCGTAGGTGCCCAGACCCACCAGATCGAGCTTGGGCATGAAGCGGGCACGGGCCAGACCCTGCAGGGCTCGGCTCTCATCGATCAGCAGATTGCTGTTGCGCAGGGCCAGGGAACGGCCCATGCCCAGTTCGATCGCCTGATCGAGGGTGAGCGCCAGGGGCTGCTGCGGGGCCACAGCGGTGGCACTGGGCGCTGCCGTGCTGGCCGGCATGGCGGCAACCGGGCGCAGCGCCAGGGCAGCGAGCGGCCCAAGCACGACGGGCAGAGCCCTGAACCAGCGACGCGAGCAGCAGCGCAAGCCATCCACACCAATTCGCCGGTACCCTACCGGCGGTGAACAGCTCTTCTGTGCGTTGGGCTCGATGACGGTGGTGAGCGAACGCATTCCCCAGTTATTGCCCATCACCGCCGTGAGCGCGGTGTGTGTGGTGTGGGCTCTGGCGCCATCGGTGCCGGTGAAAGTGGAAGGCAGTGCTGTGCTGCTGCCACCGGAAAGCCGTGTGGGCGTGTACGCCCGTTCGCCGGGGCAGGTGCAGAAGCTGCACCGGCGGGTTGGTGATCAGGTGCAGCAGGGCGAACTGCTGCTCACGATCAACCGCATCGATCAGCAGGCGGCCGGTGGTGGTGGCGTGGGGCCCAGCAGCAACGCGCTGCTCGATCAGATCGCGGCCCTCGATCGCCAACAGGACACCCTGCGCTCGCGCATCGGCACGCTGCGGGTGGCCAATCAGCCGGTGGGCCAACAGCTCAAGGCGCTGGAGAACCTGCGGCGTGCAGAGGTGATCCCCAAATACAGCCCCCTCTGGGTGGGCGCCCAGGATCTCTATCTGCGCAACGAAAGCCTGATCAAGGAATTGCACGCCCAGATCGCGCAGCTCGATGCCACCAAGGCCGAACTGGAAGCACAGCGCGAGAGCCAATCGGTGCTCGCCCCCCGCGACGGCATGCTGCTGGGGTTGAGCGTGAACCCGGGCCAGGCGGTGATCCCCGGGCAACGGCTCGGCACGGTGGGGCTGGGCCCTGAACCACGCGCCGGCGCCAGGGAACGCACGGCGATGGCCCTGTTCAGCGACGGTGACATCGCCCGGCTGCGCACAGGCATGCCGATTCAGCTCGATCTGCAGCTGCAGACGCGCGATCGCTACGGCGGCAGCTCCCAGCGCTACGGCCTGGTGGAGGGGCGGATCGTGGAGATCGCTCCAGCCACGGCCGACCTGGCGGAGGTGTCGCGCGCCGTGGGCGATCTCACCCTGGCCACCAGCCTGATCGCCCGCAGCCGCCAGGCCGCCTTCGGCGAAGGCGGTGATCCGCTCGCCGTGCTGCCCGACAAAGCCACCTCGCCGGTGCGGCTGGTGACTGTGGAGCTGGAAACAGCCGACACACCCTCGGGCCTGCGCTGGAGTGCCAGCCGCGGCCCCAACATCAGCCTCGAGAACGGCACACCCGCCAAGGCGGAGGTGCAGGTGGAGCGGCGCCGGCCGGTGAGTTTTGTGCTGCCGTTCCTGCGCTGGCTGGGAGGAACCGAACGATGACCCGAACACCGAATCACACCCTGCAGCGCTGGCTCAAGCCCTGGCGCCAACCGGCCCCCTGGCTGGCGCTTGTGCTGCTGGTGATCACCGCCACCAGCCAGCCGCCACGGCTGTGGTTCTGGCTGGCCCTGCTGCTGATCGTGCTGCTGGTGGGCTGGCTGCAGGCCCTGAAACGTCCGCCCGCCAATGGCGGCTGAAACCACTGCCGGCAGCCTGCGCCTCGACCTGAGGGCAGCCCTGGTGATCGGCCTTTCGGCCGCCCTCTGCGATGCCATCTGCCAGGGGGTGGGGCTGCACGGTGAAGCCGTGGCCTACGGCGCCGTGATCGCCGCCCTGGTGGTGCGGCCCGACTTCAGCCGCTGGCCCATGGCGATCTATCCAGTGCTGCTGGTGCTGGTGGGGGTGTGCCTGGCGATCGGCGTCAGCCTCGGGCTGGGCCTGGCGGACACCCCGCACGTGTTCGTGTTCGGGCTGGTGGCGGCCCTGATGCAACTGATCACCCTGGTGTTGCCGAGCAAGTTGCGGCTGCTGAGCGGGGTGGTGGCCTGCGCCGGTGTGCTGCCGCTGCTCTCGATTCCCAGCTGGGAAAGCTGGCGCGAGGAGATGCTCGCCATCGCCATCGGCCTGGCCAGCGGCTCCCTGCTGCAGCTGGTGTTCACCCCGGCCGATCTGGTCATCGCTGAGGAGGAGAGCGCGGAGGTTGAGGATCCCCCGGTGATGGAGCGCATCCAGGCGGGGCTGCGCTCCCCGTTCTTCTGGCGCAAGCTGCTGTTCGCCAGCCTGGCCTTCGGCATCGGCGAAGGGCTGGGAGCCGCCACGCCCAAATACCTCTACTTCGGTGTGGTGCTGCTGCTCAACGACAGCATCGGCGCCACCCTGGCGCGGGTGCGCGATCGGATGGTGGGCGTGAGCCTGGGGGTGCTCATGCCGCTGCTGGTGTTCAACACCATCGGGATCAGCGAACTCTCGATCGGCCTGGTGATGGGCGGCACCGCCGCCCTGGTGGCCGCCCTCAACCGCCGCAGTTACCTGCGCACGGCTCTGATCTCGAGCGGTGTGGCCTTCGTTGGCTACGGCCCGCTGGTGGATTGGTACATCCCCAACCGCTGGATCGACTATCTGATGGGCTCCGGCCTGGCGCTGATCGTGGGGCTGCTGTTCTTCCCCAACTCGGCCCTGCGCCGCTTCAACGCCCTCAGCGCCACCGCCGAGCATCCCGAGGAAGTGGACGCCCTCAAGGGCCTGCTGCCGGCGGCCAGCGAAGAGGCCCGCTGGCTGGGGCTGCCGGCACCGCAGCTGCCCCCCGCTGCCTGACCGACGCCGTGCTCAAAGCCGCCCCTCACCTCCGCCTGTTCAGCCTCGGCCTGCTCGCCGCCGTGGCGAGCAAGGCCGCCACGTGCGAGGAGCCTGCACCGCTGCTGCAACTGCTGCTCTGCGGCGGGATGCTGATGATCACCTGCCTGCTGCACCTCGCGGTCACCACCCTGCTGGCGGAGCTGAGTCACCACCCACCGGTGATCGCCTGGTGCGAACCGCACCGGCACCGCCGCTCGATGATGGTGCTGGGCGGTGCCTGCGTGATCGGCCTGGCCCTGGTGGGCGACATTCTGCTCTGGGCCCTGCTGTTGTGCGGCCTGGGCCTGTTCACCAACCTGGAGAGCAGCTTCTACTTCAGCGGCATCACCTTCACCAGCGTGGGCTACGGCGACCTCACCCTGCCGGAGTGCTGGCGCCTGCTCAGTGTGGGTGTGGGACTCAACGGCCTGCTGATGGCCGGCTGGAGCACGGCGCTGCTGGCCTATCTGGTGCAGCGGATGATGGAACTGCGCCTGAGCCATCACCAGCGGGGCTGACGCCGCTCAGGCCGTGTGCACCACCCAGCCGGCGGGTTGCTCGCGCTGGAGATCGATCACCCGGTTGCGGCCCTGATCCTTGGCCACATACAGCGCCGCATCGGCGGCCTGCAGCAGATCATCGAGGGCATAGCCCGTTTCACCGCCGCTCTCCACCATGCCCATCGACAGGCTCAGGTGGGGCTGGCCGTCATCGGAGAGCATCCAGTCGTGCGTGGCCACATGCTGACGCAACCGCTCGAGCAGGTCGTAGGCCTGGCTGCGCGGCACCTCCACCAGCAGGGCGAACTCATCGCCACCGAGCCGGCCCACCAGATCCGTGCGCCGCACGGCCCCATTGAGCACATCCGCCATGCTCCGGATCACCGCATCGCCGGCGGCATGGCCGTAGACGTCGTTGATCGTCTTGAAATGATCGATGTCGATCAACGCCACCACGCAGGGGCGCTGCCGCTCAGCGCTCAGCTGCAGCCGTTGCTCGGCCGCCTCCAGGAAGGCGCGGCGGTTCATCACACCGGAGAGGCCATCGGTTTGTGCCAGAGCCAGCAGCTCGGGCAGCAGCTGGCGGCGCACCACCAGCACCATCGCCCCGGCGGTGAGGAACAGGGGGAGAAGTCCGGCGGCAAACACGAGCAGGGTGAGCCGCACCGCACGCAGCACCAGCGGTTGCAGATCCACCTCAATCACCAGCAACCCCTGCTGCCCGAAAGCCGGCAACCCCTCCAGCGCCATGGGCGTGCGCACGAAGCGGATCAGGTGATCGCCCCCGATCCACGGCAGCGGTCCATCAAACAGGCTGCTGCCGCGCGGATCAGCGCACGGGCCCGAACCCGGCTCGATCACGCAGTCCTGCAGATGGCGCGGCAGATCACCCATGCCGTCGTCGTCACCCAGGTGGCGAACGTTGCGGCCCACCAGAGCGCTGTTGCTGGCGGCGATCACGCGACCGCTGCTGTTGAGCAGCAGGGCCGAGCGCAGCTCCCGCGAGGAGGCGGCCAGCTGCAGCTGGCGCTGCACCTCATACAACGGCTGAAAGCTGGTGATCACACCGGTGAGGTCGCGCTCCAGCGTGCGCACATGCCTCTGGGCTTCGTTCACCGTGGCATTGAGCACCAGGACGCCGCTGACGCTGGCCAGCACCGTGGAGCCGAGCGCCGCCGCCAGGGCTGCCAGGCCCAGCAGGCTGCGGTTCACGCGCTGGTGCAGCAGCGAACCGATCATCGTTCCAGCTCCGGCATCAGGCGGGGCAGCGGCACCCCGGCCGGCAGGCGACGCGCCTGACGCATCTGGCGGCTGAGCAGCTCCAGCGTGCGCTGCACCGGTCCCGAGGCGGCCAGCAGGGCGGGCTGCTCAGCGCGATCGGGGTAGCTGATCAGCGCCTGGGAGGCGATGAACTGCTGGGGCGTCACCCCCTGCCGCTGCGCCATCACCGCCGCGGCCTGCTCCGGTTCAGCCGCCGCCAGGCGGCGGGCGGCCCACCAGGTGTTCACCAGGCTGCGCACGAGGCCGGGGTTCTGGCGCACCAGCGCCGGATCCACGGCGAGCACATCCACCACTTCGCCGGGGATCTGGCTGGAGCTGAACAGCACCCGCCAGCGGGGATCCCGCAGCAGCCGATCGCTGTGGGGTGCGTAGCTCACGATCGCCTCCAGCTGGCCGGCCTGCAACTGCGCCACCAGCGCCTTGGGACTGCCATAGCGCAACTGCAGATCGGCGAGGGTGAGCCCGGAATCGCCGAGGGCGCGCACCAGCATGAACTCCCCCAGAACACTGCGCTCCAGGCCCACCCGCCGGCCCTTCAGGCTGGTTGGTGCGGCGAACTCGGCCCGGCCGATCAACTGATCAGCACCGTTGGACTGATCCAGCACCAGCACGATGGCAGGACAGCGCTGCGGCGCCTGATGGCAGATGGCGATCGCCTCCGGCAGCGTGGTGGCGATCGCATCCACATCACCGCGGCTGTAGGCCTGGCGCTGATCCTGCAGCGAGCCGAACTGATCCACCTGCAGGGTGAGCCCCTGCTGGCGATCGAGGCTCCTGCGGCTGGCCAGATAGAAGTATTCGTAGGCCGGCCAGTCCACGATGGCGAGCCGCAACCGCGGTGGCGCGAAAGCCAAGCGGCACCCGGTGAGCAGCAGGGCAGCCAGGGCGGCAACGGTGACTGCAGCCCGGCCGCGTGTCATTGCGCCGCCTCCACATAGCGAGGCGACACCTCAGGCACCGGGGCACCGGGGGCGGTGATCTGCAACTCCTGCTGCACGGCCTGAACCGCCGCCAGGTTGCGGGCCAGAGCGCCGTCTGGCTGCAACAGCTTCTGTTGCTCGCTGAGGCTGAAATACAGCAGGCCCTGCTCGGCCTGGCGGTATTCCTCGAGGCTGAGCTGCTCACGCTGGGCCGCCATCGCCGCAAGGCGCTCCGGTTCCTGGCGGGCCTGAGCGTGAGCGGCGGCCCAGGCCCGGATCAGCGCGGTGATCTCGCCCTGATGCTGCTGGAGATAGCGCGGATCCACCGCCAGCACATCGAACACCTCACCGGGAATCGAGCGGCTGTCAAACACCACGCGGGAGGCGCCGTCGCGGGCGGCGTAGGTGCTGAAGGGCGGGAAGAACACGGCCGCCTGCACCTCGCCCCGGCTCAGGGCCGAGGGCATGCTGGCCAGGGGCATGTTGCGCAGGTGCACATCGGCCAGACGCATCTGCTGCTGTTCGAGCGCGCGGCTGAGCACGTAGGGGCCCAGGGTGGAGAACGACACCGCCACATTCCGGCCCTTCAGGGCCTGCAGCGATCCAATGCCATCGGCCACCGCGATCTGATCACCACCGCGGGATTCATCCAGGATCAACACGATCACCGGACAACGGTCCGGGGCCCGCGAGCACACATCCACCGCTTCCACCGTGGTGAGCTGCGCCACCGCCACGTCACCGCGCAGATAGGCGTGAACAATCGCCTGGGGATCGGGAAACTGCAGCGGCTCGATCCTGATCCCCTCGCGCCGATCGAATTGCAGCCTGTGGGCCAGATACATGTATTCGTATCCGGGCCAGTTGGAAACCGGCACCTCCACGGTGGGATCAGCGCGGCGGCAGGCGGCGGCCGTGAACCCCAGCAGCGCCGATAATCCGGCCACCAGCAGGCCAGCCCTGAGGCGAGCGGCGGAGCGCCAGCTGCAGCAGCGAATGGCAGCGCGAATGAGCATGGCCCAGCCTAGGAATGGTGCCTGATTTGACAAGCACAAGACCCGTGCGGACAGCGTTGATCGGCTTCCTAGGATTGGGGCCATGGGGCCGACGGACCGGACAGATGTGGCTGACCCGCTGGCCGAGCTGCTGGCTGAGGCCGAGCGGTTCCGGCAATGCGGCAGCTGGCGGATCCACCACGACAGCGGCGCCATGGTCTGGTCGCCCGAAACGTATCGGCTGCTGGAGATCGATCCCCAGCAAGCGGCCAGCTTCGAGCTGCTGCTCGAGCGCATCCACCCCGACGATCGCGAGCTGACAGCCGCCAGCGTGCGGCAATCGTGGTTGAGCGGCAGACCCTTTCAACTCGAACATCGCCTGCAGCTGGCCGATGAACGGATCAGCATGGTGTTGCATCGCGGAGAAACCATCTGCGATGCATCCGGCCGTGCGCTCTACACACTGGGCACACTTCAGAAACTCAGCCAACAACAGAGCCGCCAGCTGGAACTGGAACAGGCCATCAACACGGATGCGATCACAGGCTTGCCCAATCGCCTGGCCTCCATTCGCTATCTCACCCAACGCATCCGCGAGCTTCCTTACAACCGCCAAGCCGCCATCATCTGCCTGGATCTCGACAATTTCCAGAGCATCAACGACAGCTTCGGCGTGGAGGTGGGCAATCAGCTCCTGCTCTGGTGTGCCCACTATTTTCGCCTGCATCTGCACGCGAACGATTGGCTGGCCCGGCTGGACAGCGACACGTTTCTGGTGGTGCGCAGCGACAACATCGGCAACCTCTCGGAAGCGATCCAGCTCGGCCATCACCTGCAGGATGTGCTGCATCAGGCCGTGCCACTGCTCGATGCTCCCCTGCCGATCCAGCTGAGCGCCTGCGTGGGCGTGAGCATCGCGCCCGATCACGGCAGCGACGCCTCCAACCTGTTGCAATGGGCGAACACGGCTCTGATCGAGGCCAAGCGCCAGGGCAAGGGCAGCCTCAGGACGTACTCCACGGCCATCAGCCAGGCGATCCGCGAAAACCTGGACCTCGAGCAGCGCCTGGCGCGGGCGATCGATCGGCAGGAACTGCAGTTGCATTACCAGCCGCAATGGGATCGCCAGCAGCGCCTGATCGGCGCTGAAGCGCTGTTGCGCTGGCACACCCACCGCGGCGAAGACATCCCTCCAGCCCGCTTCATTCCCCTGGCCGAACAGAGCGGGCTGATCCACAGCCTTGGCCGCTGGGTGCTTGAGCGGGCCCTGGCCCAACTCAGCCAGTGGCAACGCCGCGGGCTGCAGCTGCCGCGATTGGCCATCAACATCTCAGGCCATCAGCTGGATCCGGATCAGGAACCGCTCGATCAGCTGTTGCTCGGGCTCTGTGAGCAATGGGAGGTCGCCCCCGGCCACCTCGAGGTGGAACTCACCGAAACCGCCCTGATCGGCAACCCCACGGCGGCGGCCCGCACCCTCGAAGCCCTGGCCGAGGCCGGTGTGTGCGTGGCCATCGACGACTTCGGCACCGGCTTCTCCTCCCTGGCCAGCCTGCAGCGCCTGCCGCTGCAACGGCTGAAGATCGATCGCTGCTTTGTCACCGAGCTGGCCAGCAACGCCGCCGACCGCAGCATCGTGAAGGCCACGATCCTGATGGCCCATGAGCTGGGACTGAGCTGCCTGGCGGAAGGCGTGGAGACGCAGGAGCAGATGGCGCAGCTGCTCACACTCGGTTGCGACTTTTTCCAGGGCTACCTGCTCGGCAGACCGATGCCCTCCACGGCCCTCGAGCAACTGATCAAACCCGATCTGTCACAACCTGCTCAGATGGAAACTGACATTCCTGCCCGATCTGCTTAGCGTTCCCTCAGAACGTTTGCCGAACCTGCACCGATGCTGCAGGCCCCGATTCCAGCCAGCGAGGCGGCACGCCTGCAGGAGCTCCGCAGTTACGCCATTCTCGATAGCCCGGACGAACAGGCTTTTGATGACATCGGCGCCCTGGTTCGCGACGTGGCCGGTACACCGATTGGCATCATTTCCCTGGTGGATGAAAACCGGCAGTGGTTCAAGAGCTGCATCGGCCTGGATGCCAAGCAGACACCGCGCAATATCTCCTTCTGCGGCCACACCATCCTGCAACGCAGCCCATTGATCATCGAGGACGCCCTCGAGGACCCGCGCTTCTGCGATAACCCGCTGGTGCTGGAACAACCGCACATCCGCTTCTACGCCGGCTTCCCGCTGATCTCCAGCAATGGCCTCGCCCTGGGCAGCCTCTGCGCCGTGGATCAACGGCCCCGGCGGCTGGAGCCCCAGCAGATCGCTGCCCTGGAGCGGCTGGCGCGGCTGGCCGTCCACCAGATGGAGCTCAAGCGTCAGGGCCGGCTGCTGGAGCAAGCCCAGCAGAACCGGGAGGGGCCCCTCGCAGCGGACAGGCCTCAGGCCGATGGCCGCGGCCTGCTCACCAGCCGAGAGCAGCTGATCAGCATGGTGGAGCTGATGCTCACCCAGAACAGCCAGGCCTGTTTCGCTGTGATGCGGCTCGAGTTCAAGGAGCTGCGGCGCATCGCCAATGCCCTGGGCGAAAGCGCCGCCGCCAGCTTGCGCCAGGTGCAACTGGAGCGCCTCAGTGAGCTGCTGCCCGAGAACGCCAGCTGCTGCGAGCTCAGCGATCAGGAGTGGCTTGTGCTCAGCCCCTTCACCGCCACCGAAGCACAGCTCTGCGCTCTGGCCGCAGCGATCACGCAATCCCTGCACGGATCCGTGAGCGTGGATCAGCAGCTGCTCAGCTCTCAGGTGGCGGTGGGTGCGGCCCTGGTGCAGGGCAACTACAGCAGCGCTGAAAACCTGCTCAGCGATGCCGGCATCGCCCTGCGCAACGCCGCCCGTCGCCCCGGCAGCCACTACAGCTGCATTGATCTGGCCAGCCGGATCGAAGCCCAGCGCGACATCGAGCTGGAATCGGAACTGCGCCATGGCCTCAGCCGCGGCCAGCTCGAGCCCCATTTCCAGCCGTTGTTCGACCTGCAGAGCCTGGAGGTGCGTGGGGTGGAAGCCCTGGCGCGCTGGCGGCGCAGGTCAGGCGAACTGCTGATGCCAGGCCTGTTCCTGGCTGCAGCGGAGCGGGCCGAGCTGCTGGGGGAGCTCGATCTGCAGATGATCCGCCAAGCGATCCAGGCCAGCGAGGCCATGGCGGCCGCCCAGCCGCAGCAGCCCATGCTGCTCAGCCTCAACCTCTCGGGGGCTCTGCTCGAGAGCCGGGCGCTGCTCCAGGACCTTGTGGCTCTGGTGGACAGCCACCCCCTGCCCAGTGGCTGGCGGCTGCAGCTGGAGCTGCTGGAAGTGAACCTGGCGCAACCCGACAGCGCCATCGCCGCGCAACTGGCCCAGCTGCACCAGCGGGGTGTGCTGCTCGCCATCGACGACTTCGGCACCGGCTACTCCTCCCTCAGCCGGCTCAACAGCTTCCCCTTCCACAGCCTCAAGGTGGACATGAGCTTCGTGCGCATGCTGGATGACCCGCAACAACCCAGCAACCGCATCCTCGAGGTGATCCAGGCGATGGCCGAAGCGCTGGATCTGCACACCACCGCCGAAGGCGTGGAAACCGAAGCCCAGCGCCGCTGGCTGGAGGCCAATGGCTTCCATTGGGGCCAGGGTTATCTGGTGGCCAGGCCGATGCCCCTGGCGGAACTGGGCCCCTGGCTGGCGGAGCGCCGCTCTGATCAGTTGAGCAGCACCGCCCGCACCTGATCCGCCGTCCAGCCTTCCACCCGGATCCACTTGGAGCGGCTGGTGCTGCCGCGCACCAGCTCCACCGCCGCGCGGTTCACACCAAGCCGCTCCGCCACAAAGCGCAGCAGGGCGGCGTTGGCGGCACCATCCACCGGCGGGGCCTTGAGCTGGATGGCGATCGCGCCGCCCCGCTCTCCCTGCACCTGATCACGGCTGGCCCGGGGCTGCAGGCGGATCGCCACCAAGCCGGGCTGCGTAGGGTTCTGGGAATGGTCCACCGCAGATCCGCAGGCAACGCATGAGCGAGTTTCCCAGCAGCAGCGGCACCCGGCGGCTCACGCTCCGGCGCCCGGACGACTGGCATGTGCACCTGCGGGATGGCGCGCTGCTGCAGGCGGTGGTGGGTCACACAGCCCGCCAGTTCGCCCGGGCGATCGTGATGCCGAACCTGAAGCCACCGATCACCAGCGTGGCCCAGGCCCGCGGCTACCGCGAGCGCATCCTCTCGGCCCTGGAGCGCAGCGCCGGAGCTGAGGCCGCGGCGCGGTTCACACCGCTGATGACGGCCTACCTCACCGAAACGATCGAGCCGGCGGAGCTGGAGCGCGGCCACGCCGAGGGGGTGTTCACCGCCGCCAAGCTCTACCCGGCCGGTGCCACCACCAATTCCGATGCGGGCGTGCGCGATCTTGCCCGGATCACGGCGGTGCTCACCTGCATGGAGCGCATCGGCATGCCCCTGCTGATCCACGGCGAGGTGACAGACCCGGCCGTGGACATCTTCGATCGCGAAGCGGTGTTCATCGAACGGCACCTCAAGCCCCTGCTGGAGCGGCATCCGCAGCTGAAGGTGGTGCTGGAGCACATCACCACCGCCGATGCCGTGCGCTTCGTGGAACAGGGTCCGGCCACCCTGGCGGCCACGATCACGCCGCACCATCTGCACATCAACCGCAATGCCCTGTTCCAGGGCGGATTGCGGCCAGACCTGTATTGCCTGCCGGTGGCCAAGCGCGAGCAGCACCGCCTGGCCCTGCGGGCGGCAGCCACCTCCGGCAACCCGAAGTTCTTTCTGGGCACCGATTCCGCACCGCACCTGCGCGCGGCCAAGGAGAGCAGCTGCGGTTGTGCCGGGATTTACAACGCTCCTTATGCGCTCGAGAGCTACGCCCAGGTGTTCGGTGAGGAGAACGCCATCGATCAACTGGAGGGTTTCGCCAGCATCCACGGCCCGCGCTTCTACGGCCTGCCCCTGAATCCAGACACGATCACCATCGAGCAGAACACGCCCGACCCGGATGGCGCAGGGCTTCCCGCCCTGCTGGAGCTGGCCAACGGCACCGATCAGCCCAGCCGGCTGGTGCCCTTCCACGCCGGAGAGCAGCTGAGCTGGCGCGTGCTGTAAGCCCACTTTCATAGTCTCTTAATCATTGCGTGCTCAAAAGCACTTGTTGCTCCTCCACGCCACCCCTTAAGTTGCGCGGAGCCCAAGGTCGTGGATGGCTCTGTTCTCCTGGATCACCAGCGTGGACGGCGATGCACTGCTCGATGTGCTGTCCGAACCCCTGCAGCAGCTGGGGCTGGTGGTGGACCCCCACGTGAGCAGTCCCAATCAGGTGCTGGCTGCCGATAGTCCCAGCTGCGGCCTGCCGATGTCCCAGAGGGTCACGGTGCTGGCCTCCTGGAACTGCAGCCGCAGCCGTGAATGCCAGCTGGAGGTGCGCAGTTCTGAGCCGCAGGTTCGGCAGGGAACCCGTTGTCAGCGCATCGCCGAGCAGCTGCAGCAGTCTGGGATTCGGTAGTGGCTGTTACCTGAGCTGGGCAGGTCGGCTCCATAGGGTCCGCCCAGAACAGTTCGGAGCTGCCCATCGATGCAAACCAAGGTGCTGCTGCAGGGAACCGACGGCAGCTGGACATCGCGCAAGACCTATCCCAACCCGTTGCTGGCCTACATCGCCGCTCGCAAACTGAGCCGCCAGGAACAGCGCCGTTGCCGCACCGTCTGCGTCAGCGGCCAGGTGCTGGAAGAGGTGTGCCCAACCTGAACCAGGGCGGCAGCCCGTGGGCGGTGCTCATGAAGAGCTCGCAATAGTGTGCTGCCGAACACAGTCGCCACACCTACGGTCCAGCCGGAACCTTTTCCTGCGAGTCCGACCGTTATGGCTCTCGTTCAAGCACCGGCCCTGGGTATCGAGCGGTTTGCCGCCGGCCAGGGCAAGGAACACCGGCCCCACGCCAGCAGTGGTGATCAGAACGCGATCATCCGCGCGGTGTATCAGCAGGTGCTTGGCGGGCAATATCTGATGAGCAGCGAGCGCCTCGATGGCGCCGAATCGCTGTTCCGCAACGGCTACCTCAACGTGCGCGAATTCGTGCGCACCGTGGCCAAGAGCGCGCTCTACCGCGCCCGCTTCTTTGAGAGCTGCAACCCCTACCGCTTCATCGAGCTCAACCACAAGCATCTGCTCGGCCGCGCTCCCCACAACCGCGAGGAGATGCTGCACCACTTCACGATCCTGCAGGAGCAGGGCTACGACGCCGAGATCGATTCCTATCTCGACAGCGCCGAATACAACAGCCGATTCGGCAACGACCATGTGCCGCACGTACACGGCTGGAACTATGCGGTGGGCCATGAGGGCCGCCAGTTCTCCTGGCTGATGCAGCTGGCCCGCGGCGCCGCCGCCTCGGTGAAGGGCGACGGCAGCGGCACCCAGTTCAAGCTGGGCCAGGCGCTGCATCAGAACCGCCCGGTGGCGGTGCCGGTGTCTGCCAGCGCCCGCTACGCCCACATCAGCACCGATGGCCCCTTCCGCGCCGCGCTCGCGGAGAGCAGCGATCTGCCCAGCGGCGATCTGAGCAGCACCCGCCGCATCGACGGCACCCCCGCCTATGGCTTCCGCAGCGCTGAGCTGCTGGTGTCGAGCCCCAGTGCCGGCGCCGCCGGCGAGGGCAGCCGCGTGGTGACCATCACCGCCACCGGCATCGCCAACAACCGCTATGTGCGCCATGGCGCCTACACCACCCGCGTGCCCTTCAGCCGCATGAACGAAGCGCTGCAGCGGCTGATCCGCCAGGGCGGCCGCGTGGTGAGCGTGGTGGTGAGCGGCGAGGGCGAGCCCGCGGCTGCGGCAGCCCCTGAAACCACCCCCGAGCCCCAGGAGAAGCAACGGGGACGCAGCCGCAAGCGCTGAGGCGCACTTGACCAAGGGCGGCCGCAGGACAGAAGGTGTGGCCTGACCAGAGGATCCAGCCATGCGCCAGCAACGCCATCGAGGCCCGCTGGCCGGCTGGAGCTGGATCCGAGCAGCCGCGGCCTCATTGGCACTGCAGGCCGGCCTGTCCTTGCTCCAGTCACCTGCCCCTGCCCAGGCCAGCGAGCCTGACACCGGCAGCGAACAACAGCCTGAGCTGATCGCGCTGCCCGATTCCTGGCCCACCCTCCAGAAACTGCTCAACCTGCCGGAGTGGGCGCAGCTGCAGCTCAGTTACACCGCCGAGCCTCTCTTCAATCCGATCGGCGGTGAACGCTCAGCCGGCAGCTGGATCCAGCAGACCTCCGTGAACCTCACGCTCGGAGCCGGGCTGAACACCCCAACCAGCCAGTGGGATGAGTTCGACCACTGGCGGCTCAACCTCAATGCCAATCACGATGCGGGCGACGCCTACTACAACGCCCAGATCGGCGCCTTGTTTTCGCTGCAGACCGCGGCCAATCCGGTGGGCCTCTATTTCACGGAGGCTTCGATCGAACGCAAACGCGGCGAAGGCTGGCTGGGGGTGAAGGCCGGGATCCTGCCGCTGGATCCCGAATTCGTGGTGGCACCGGTGCTCAATTTCTACGTGCACGCCTCCCTCGACGACACACTCAATCTCTACACACCGAATCTGCCGATCGATCCCTTTGCAGCCCTGGGCGGGGTGCTCTCCATCCATCCCAGCGATGCGATCACGGTTCGCTACGGCCTGTTCGATCTGAGCACAACGCAATCGATCGGCAAGTGGCTCACCGATTTCCCCGATGGGGTGCCCGATGGCAGTGGCACCGCCCAGTTCCTGCAGCTCAACATCGAACCCAACGGCTGGGGTGCCTCACCGGACACACCGATCGAAGCCTGCCGCAAAGCTACCGGCATCGTGCGAGGCCACAGCGACTGCCGGCAGCCGGTGTTGGTGCAGAACCAGCTACCCGCCGGAATGATCAACCTCGGTGGGTTTCTCACCTCGCACAGTGGCGATGGTGTGTATGGCACCGTCACCCTGCGCAGCGGCTTGCCGCTGGGACTGGACGATCGGGTGTGGGTGGGTGCCTCCTACACCCCAGACAGCAGCCAGGTGATTGCCACCAGCTTCATCGCCGGCGGCCTTGTGATCCAGGGCCCGCTACCCGGCCGCCCTCTGGATGTGGCCCTGCTGGGCATCGGCCGCGGCGGCCTGAGCAACCAGCTCACCAACAGCCCCTATGAAGGCATGCTGGAGCTGGGCTACCGGGTGCAGTTCAACGAAACCCTCAACCTGCAGCCCACGCTGCAATGGATCTTCAATCCCAGTGGTGCAAAGCAGCCCGTGCCGGGCATCCTGGCGGCAGGGATGCAGATCGAGCTGAATTTCTAGCGATGCGAAGCGGTGCGCGATGACGCTGACCTTTCGGGAGCTGCAGGCGCAACTGCAACCGGAATGGGGCTGTGAGCACTGCGGCAGCGGCGGCCAGTTCGATGTGCTCGTGGTGCCGTCACTGTCGATGGATCGGGCCCTGATGGCCCTGGTAACCGGCGCGCACCACTACGAAGAACGGCAGCTGTTCTCGCTGATCCGGCTGCGGGATCCAGGCGTGCGGGCCATCTATGTGACCAGCAAGCTGCTGCCGGAGCTGGTGGTGGATGCGGTGCTGGAGCTGATGCCCGGCGTGCCCACCTCCCACGCCCGCCGGCGCCTGCACCTGTTCGACACCGACGACGCCTCCAACCGGCCGCTCACCGAAAAGCTGCTGGAGCGCCCCGCCCTGCTGAAGCGCATCCGTGAACTGCTGCGTCCTGGCCGCAGTTTCATCAGTTGCTTTGTGGTGACAGAGCTGGAGAAGCGTCTCTCCGAGATCCTGCAGGTGCCACTGCTGGGCACCGATCCAGCCCTGGGCCACTGGGGCAGCAAGGCGGGCAGCCGCGCCCTGTTTGCGCGCTGCGGCGTGCCCCATCCCCCCGGCAGCGCCCTGGCCCACCACCTCGACGACCTGGCGGAAGCCACCACCGAGCTGTGGGAGAGCCATCCCGATCTGCGCCGGTGTGTGGTGAAGCTCAACGAGGGCATCAGCGGCGAGGGCAATGCCACACTCGATCTGGCGGCGCTGGAGCTGGCAGGACGCAGCAGCGGTGAGCGGCGGCGGCTGGTGCACCAGGCCCTGGAGCAGTTGCCGATGCCGGCGGCGGGCTGGCGGGAGCTGCTGGCCCAGCAGGGGGCTCTGGTGGAGGCCTGGCTGGAGGGGGGCGATGCCCTCAGCTCACCGAGCGTGCAGGGCACCATCCACCCCGGCGGCGGCGTGGAGCTGATCTCCACCCACGAGCAGATCCTGGGTGGCCCAGGCGGGCAGACCTACCTGGGCTGCCGCTTCCCGGCCGATGACGCCTACCGGCTGGAGCTGATGCGGCACGGCCAGGCCGTGGGCGAAGCCCTCGCCGCCGAAGGGGCCCTGGAGCGCTATGCCGTGGATTTCATCGCCCGCCGCGTCGAGGAACGCTGGGATGTGCAGGCAATCGAGGTGAATCTGCGCCAGGGCGGCACCACCCACCCCAGCATGGCCCTGCGGGCGATCACCACCGGCCAGCTCGATCCAGGCACCGGCCTGTTCCTCGCCCCCACCGGCCAGGCGCTCCATTACACCGCCACCGACAACCTCACCCACCCGCAGCTGCGGGGCCTGCTGCCGGCGGATCTGATCGACATCGTGGCCGAGGCCGACCTGCACTACGACCCGGCCCGGCTGCGGGGCAGTGTGTTTCACCTGCTCGGCTGCCTCTCGGAATACGGCAAGCTCGGCATGACCTGCATCGGCCGCAGCGCCAGCGAAGCCGAGGCGGTGTATCGCGGCACCGCCGATGGACTGATCAGGCGGGCGGCTGAGCTGCGGGAATCACCAGCACCGGCACCCGCGCATGGGTGAGCACCCGCTGGGTTTCGCTGCCCAGCAGCAGCCCCGCCAGGCCGCGGCGGCCGTGGGAGGCCATGGCGATCAGGTCGCAGCCCAGGCGCTCCGCCGTTTCGAGGATGGCCTCATGCACCAGCGCACTCACGCAGGTTTCGCTGGTGGCCTCCACCCCCTGGGCGGCGGCCTGCTCCAGCGCCTGATCGAGAATCGTGCGCGCGAAACGGGCGTTGGCTTCGGCGAACTGCTGGTTCAGCGCCGGATCGAGCACCAGGCCCTCGCCATAGATCGCCACATCGGGGCGGCCGTAGTAGCTGGGCTGCGCGTTGAAGAAGGTGAGCCGCGCTCCGCACTGCTTGGCAAAGGCCACCACCGTGTTCACGGCGGCAACGGAGAGCTCGGAGCCATCGATGGGCACCAGCAGATGACGAACCATGGCGGAGCCGGCACAGCAGCTTCCTGAACGCTAGGCACTAGGGAGCGATCCAACCAGCCAGATGCGATGCAGCCCGGGAGCGAACCAACGCCCGTGCCGCCGGCAGGGCCGGCTCCAGCCGATCGGAACTGAAGGGCGGCAGGTTGCGGCTGCGCAGCCAGGCGCCCCAGCGGAATTCATGGAAGGGAATCAGGGGCTCCGCCGCCACCAGGCCTTCCCGCTTGAGCTTCCACACCAGGCTGCGGTAGGGATCGTCCTGGGTGCCGCTGAGGCTGGTGGGCAACGCCGTGGGATGAAGCGGGCCGAGGCCGCGGCCGTCGTAGAGGTAAAGCCAGCCCCGCTGGTGCAGTTGATCGAGCACGTGATGGCGCTCCGACACCTCCAGCTGCAGCACCACATAACCGAAGGCGGTGGCGGTGGGGTCGAGCTCCAGCAGGGCGCGCAGGCGGTGGTGCCGGTCCACCATCCACAGCTCGCCGGCGGCGCTGCGCACCAGCGGCGTGGGCTTGCGCTTGAGGTAGCGCCGTTGCTCCCGGGGGTCGTCGCGGCTGAAATCGAGCTGGCGGCTGCGGATCTCCGCCATGCCCACACACAACTGGGTGGGCTGCAGCTGCGCCAGCGGCACCTCGATCAGCTCGCTGTCCTTGCCGGAGGGAGCGGGCAGGGGCTGAAACGGGGGCAAGCGCAGGGCCATGCTGCGACCCTAGGCCGGATCGCCGCCGCACTGGTGAGCCTGGTGCTCGCTGCAGCGCTGCTTCTGGCGGCCGCACCGGCGGCCCTGGCTGCGGCCAGCTGCGCGCCGATCAGCACCGGCGCGGTGGAAGCCCTGTTCGATCGCTGGAATGCAGCCCTGGCCAGCGGTGATCCAGGTGAGGTGAGCGCGCTCTACAGCCCCGATGCCCTGCTGCTGCCCACCCTCTCGCCGCAGCCCCGCACCGATCCTGCCGGCATCCGCGACTACTTCAGCGGTTTTCTGGCGGGCGGGCCGCAGGGGCGGATCGAGAGCCGCATGATTCAGCTGGGCTGCAATGAAGCGCTCGATGCCGGCACCTACAGCTTCCGCTTCCGCGATGGCCATCAGGTGCAGGCTCGCTACACCTTTGTGTATGGCTTTGATCAGGGGGAGTGGCGCATCGTGCACCACCACTCCTCCCTGGAGCCAAGCGCTTAGGCGCTCTCGGGCAGAAAGGCCTCCAGGGTGCGGCAGGGAAGCACCGCCACCTCGGGCAACAGCTTGCTGCGGCAGGCCTCCTGATGCTCGCGGATGGTGATGCCGTACATCTCGAGAAACAGATCGCGATCCGCCAGCGAACCGGTGAGGCCGCAAGCCAGATAGAGCTGGCGCATCGGCGTCCAGGGGCGGCGGTTGACTTCACGCTGCAACTGCTGCAGGCGGAAGCGACGCAGGGCCTTCAGGGGCGGCTCACCGCAGTGGGCGTGGCAGACGTTCTGGAGCGTGCGCACACTCACATGGCAGTGACGGGCCAGATCCGCCATGCGCAGCGTGCTGGCGTAGTGCTCGGCGATATAAGCGGCCAACAGCGTGATCACGCTGTTCTCTGCTTGAAGGTGAGGGCTTTTACTCACGTAGCAGCTAGTGGAGCACCAGAAATGCAATCAGGCGTGAATGTACAGGATCTGGCTCGCTCAACCCGCCAAATGGAATACCAAATCCAACGGCATCGGCATACGCGAACGAGATCAATCAGCGCATTCAGACAATCTGTCAGAAACGGACCCCATCAAGAATCTGCATCGTGGCGAATCCCAGCGAGGCCGGCACCGGATTGGGCCCCGCCGGCAACGCCTGCACCGCAAACATGTATGTGTCCGACTGGAACGGGTTGTTCCAGGGCTTCAGGGCCACGGTGAAGGTCTGCCCCGGCTGAGGAGGCTCGGGGAAGCGCACCGTCACGAGGCGTTGGTCGTTGTTGAACTCCGCCTGCACCGGGATCGCGGCCCCTTCCCGGCGCGGCAGCCCCAGGAAGGCGCGGGTGCGCTCCGGCGCGAACTGGAAGCTGCGGTCCACACCGCGGGTCTGCTGGATCTGCAATCCACCCAGGCCAGCACCCGCCTTCTCCGGCAGGGTGATCGTGAAGTAATACTCCGCTCCCGTCTGGCCCACGTACCAGTAGTAGTTGCGGAAGTCCACCTTCCAGGGGGGGCTGGTGAACCAGGTCTGCCCCTCCACCTCCAGGGCCCGGGCGGCGGGCACGAACGGCGGCGCAACCAGCGGCGCCAACAACGGCCCGGTCAACACCGCCGGCAGGGCCCAGCGCAGCAGCCGCTTGATCGTGGACCTGTGCATCAACTCCAGGGGCGGTGTGACTGGAAGTTAGCGGCGGTCCTGGCCGTTGATAGGGTCAGTCGGCACGCGTGTCTGGTCAATGAACCGAGCCGAACTCGACGCCATTGATCTGATGCTGCGCGATCTGAACACCCGCCACGACGAGATCCGCCATCGGGCCGCCTTCCGCGGCTGCACGCGTGAGCTGCTCACCCTCCAGGATGAGCTGATTCGCTACCTGAAAGCGAAGCGCGAAGATCTCAACGGGCGCTGAGCCTCAGGCCGCCTGCAGAAACGGCTGGGGATTCTGGTCGCGGCGGTGCTGCAGGGGCAGTTGCGGGCCCTGCTCCTCGCCAGCCAGCGCGGCCGTGGCCTCCAGAGCGCTGCGCATCCGCCGCGCCGCATGCAGGCTCATGTCCCGCGGGACGCTGATGCGATCGCGCCAGTAGCGCAGGCCCGCAGCGGTGCCCGGCGGCGGCGCCAGCAGGGGCAACGCGGGGTCGCGCAGCAGATTGGTGAGGGCGCAGCGCAGGGCCTGATCCAGGGCCCGGCTTCCCTCGGGGTTCACGGCCAGCAGCCGCTCGCGGTGGCGGAGCATGCGGGCCAGGGCTTCCTGAACGGCCGTGGCCGGAGGGTTCTGGCGGGTTTCCACCACGGCGGGGTGCTGCACAGGCCAGGGCCCCTGATCGATCAGGCGCGCCACGCGCTGCTGCTCGGCGCTGCCGCTGGGCAGGCAGCAGCCCATCTGGGGCGGCAGGTCGTGGGCGTGGGTGTGGATGTCGCTCTGGGTGCCGAGGTAGGTGCTGCGCTGCTCGAGGGCGGCAAACCAGCGATCGATCGCCGGGTGCTCTGTGCGCAGGCCATAGCCCTTGTAATAAGCGAGCGAGGCGTTCATCCGCTCGAGATAGGGCACGAAGATCACATCGGCGGTGCCGAAGTGTTCGCGGAAGAAGGGCCCCGGGGTGCTCTGCAGCGCCTCGTCCACCAGGCCGGCCATGCGGGCGAAATGCTGCTCCGCCGGCGCCGTGTGTGCCCCTTGGCCCTCGCAGTAGCAGAGCCACTGGCACCAGGCGCGGAACAGCCGCCGCTCCAGCTGGCGCAGCGCAAACACATCCGGATCCTGCATGCCCTCGCCCAAGGGCCCGAAGGCCTCCTCGAGCGCCTGCAGGATCAGATCGCTTTCGGTGATCAGGTGGCCATCGAGCTCCAGGGCCGGCAGCATCCCGGAGGGAACGATCTGCTTGAACCAGCGCTCCTTCTCGCCGTAGCAGAACATCGTCACCTTGCGGATCCGGTAGGGGATCCGCTTCTCCTCCAGCCACAGCCACACCTTCTGGCAGTAGGGACACCAGGCGTGGTGATCGCGGTAGAGGGTGACGCGCACCTCCGCTTCCGGCCGCCCGAACAGGCGCAGGCGGGCCTGGGCGTTGGTGGGGCCCTCCACCCGCCGCTGCTGCAGGTCAGCCTCGCTGCAGGGCTCGAGCCGCTCCTCCAGCTGCTGCCAGCTCAAGGGCTCAGCCAAGGGCATCGCTGGGGCGGAACTGTGCATCGGCCCAGCATGGACGAATCCACCCCAGCCCTGCGGCTCACACCAGCCGTGAACCGCTGGCCCGCTGCTGCTGGGCCGGATCGAACACCGCCGCGATCGTGCGGATCAACCAGCGGCCCTCGGTGGTGACCCGCACCCGGCCGATGCCCTGCTCCTGCTGCAGCTCCACCAGCCCATCGGCCGCCAGCTCCTGCAGCTGCTGCCACTCGGCCGCGAAACGCGCCAGATCCAGCTCCACGGCGAACTGGCACATCACCTGGCGGATCAGTTCCCGCCGCTCCAGCACCTGCGGATCCCGCACCACCAGGCCGCGCTCCACCGGCAGGTGCCCCTGCTCGAGGGCGGCGCTGTAGGCCTTGAGGTCGCGCTCGTTCTGGGCGAAGAGATGGGGGAACTGGCTGATCGCCGTGGGACCCACCCCCAGCAGCTCCAGCTCGCCGCCGGTGGTGTAGCCCTGGAAGTTGCGGTGCAGCCGCCCATCCCGTGCCGCCACCGCCAGGCTGTCGCCGGCGAGGGCGTAGTGGTCCATGCCGATCGCCTCGTAGCCGCCGCCGCAGAGCAACCGCTGGGCGTCGCCGAGCATCGCGATGCGCTCGCGCGGGCTGGGCAGATCATCGGCCGCAATCTTGCGCTGCAGCGGCAGCTGCTCGGGCAGATAGGCGAAGGAGAACAGCGAGATGCGATCGGGCCGCAGCTCCTGCACCAGCTCCAGGGTGGCGCGGAAGCGCTCGGGGGTCTGCAGGGGCAGGCCGCAGATCAGATCCACGTTCACGCTGGTGAACTGCGCCTCCCGCAGCCAGCCCATCACCCGCCGCAGCTGCTCGGCCGGCACCACCCGGTTCACGGCTTTCTGCACCTCGGGGTCGGCGTCCTGAATGCCGAAGCTGATGCGGTTGAAGCCCAGCTGGCGCAGCTGCAGCGCCGCATCGCGCGTGAGGAATTCCGGGTTCACCTCGATCGAAGCCTCCAGATCGGGCTCGAGATCGAAGTGGCGCGCGATCAGCTCCCACAGCTGGCGGGTTTCGGCGGCGTTGAGGTAGTTGGGGGTGCCGCCGCCCCAGTGCAGCTGGGCCAGGCGCCGCCGCTGGGGCATCGCGGCTGTGATCAGCTCCAGCTCCTTGGCCAGCGCCGCCAGGTAGGGCTCCACCACCTTCGAGCCCAGCTGGGTGGTGACCCGGTTGCAACCGCAATACCAGCAGGCGTGGCGGCAGAAGGGCACATGCACGTAGAGCGAGAGCGGTGCCGTGGTGGGCTGCGCCAGCTGGGCGCGCAGCTCCGCCTCACCCACCGCCGGCGTGAACGCCGCCGCCGTGGGGTAGCTGGTGTAGCGGGGCACCGGTTTGTCGTGCTTGAGCAACAGCTCGATCGGGCTGAGGCGCGGGGCGGGCAGCTCGGCCAGCTCCGCCAGCAGGCGCTGGGTGGCGTGGAAGGCCAGCTCCGCCTCCTCCAGCAGCTCCTCCTCCTCCTCGGGCGAGAGGTCCATCTCCTCAAAGCCGTCGTGCAGCTGGTGCTTGAGGCTGGCCAGATCGTGCTCGAACGCCCAGAAGCTCACGGCCGGCAGGTCGTGACGGCGCAGGATGGCGTTGGCCTGCTCCGCCAGCTGCTGGCCGCCGGAGAGATCGCCGCCGTAGCGCACATACACGTGGGCCATGAAACGGTGGGGCGCCTGGCGGGCCAGCACCTTCAGCTGCTCCAGCCAGATCGCGGCGGCGGCCGAGGCGGGCGTGGCCTCCAGGGCGGAGAGCACGGCCAGATCGTGCTGGAGAGCGGTGGTGCGGGCCAGGCCCGCCCAAGGGATCGAGCGGGCGCCGAGGGCCGAGGCCAGCTCAGGACCCTGCTGCTCCAGCAGGGCGTAGGCCGGCGCCAGGGCGCGCATCAGCGCCGCGAGCTGAAGGGGTGAGGCCTGACCCTCGAGCAGCGCCCGGGAGAACACCATGCCCTCGGCTTTGTGGTGGGCCTTGCCGATACGGGCATGCAGCTTGCGCACCCGCGGCCCGAAACCCTTGCGCAGCTGGGCATCAGCGGGGCCGGCGTGATCGGAGATCGAGGAGACCATCAACGCAACCGCGACTGCCGCGGCATGAACTGAGGCAACGATATAACGCTAGTGTTTTGACGCAGTCAGTTGATTGCGGTTTCGTTGCATCCCCGCCGATGGCTCTCCCTGTCCAACCCGATACCCGCCAGCTCAGCCTGCAGCTGCTGCTGGCCCCCTGCGGTCAGCTCAGCGGCGATGGCCAGCTGCGCGAACTGATGCAGGAGCGCCGCCGCCACGTGGGCAATGCCAGCGGCGGCCTCTGGTATCTGCCGCAGGCCCTCACCGCCGAGCTGCCCCTGCCGGGCGACATGGCCTGCGAGGCCCTGGCGATTGCCGATCCCAGCGCCGCCGTGTGGCTGCAACTGCGCTTCGGCGGCAGCCTCCGCAGCGCCAGCCTGAGCAGCGCCTGGTTGCACGAGAAAGCGCTGGAGCTGCCCGCCCCAGCGCCTCAGGCCGCCGTCGCCTGACGGTTCAGAGGGCCCGGGCGGCCGCACCGGCCAGGATGCGCCTGGCCGCGGCCGCCTCAAACCCGATCGCTTCCAGCGCCTGTTGATAGAGCTCACTGAAGCTGGCCAGCACCTCGATCGGATCCATGCCGATGGCGGTGAGGTCGCCGGCCAGGTGGTGCAGGATGCCAAGGGTGATCGGCAACGCCCGCCGGGAGGCTTCCGCCACCGACGCCACCACAGCCTGATCACCGGCAACGATGCGGGCCTGCAGCCACTGCTCGGCATAGCCGAGGTGCTCACCTTCGTCGTTGATCACCGCCGCGGTGATCGGCGCGGCGTAGGCATCGGCCACCGGCAGGTAGTGGCGGTAGGCCGCCACGGCGAAGCACTCCACGATCAGCCCCTGAATCACCAGGCAGGCCGGTAGATCACCCTGGCGGTCGTACTCAAGAAACAGGGCATGCAGGGGGGCGAACAGCTGCCGCGCCAGAGCTACATCGGGCTTCACCCCCAGATTGCGGCCGCAGCCCACGAAGGCGGTGGCGTGGCGGCCCTCCATCGCCGCCAGGCGGTCCAGCTCAGGGCCGTCTTCGGGAATGGCGCGGCCCAGCAGCCGGAAGTGGCGATCGGCCAGACCCTCACCCACCACCACCATGCCGTTGATGCGGCTGTAGGCGTCCAGATAGGCGGGGGAGGTGATGTCGATCGGTGCGGTGGGTGTTGTGGTCATCACAGGGAACGGAGAGCGGAACGGGACACCAGCACCGGTGCCAGGCGGATGCGGCGGGCCAGGCCCAGGCGCTGCAGCAGGCGGATGTGCTGCCAGGTGAGGTCGAGCTCCCACCAGCGGAAGCCCATACGGGCGCTGCTGGGGTAGGCGTGGTGGTTGTTATGCCAACCCTCCCCGAAGGTGAGCAGCGCCACCCACCAGTTGTTGCGGGAGCCATCACCGCTGGCATGGCTCACATAGCCCCAGCGATGGGTGGCCGAATTCACCAGCCAGGTGACGTGATACACGAGCACCAGCCGCAAGGGGATCCCCCAGAGCACCAGGGCCCAGCCACCCACTCCCGTGCCCTGGCCAACGGCATAGAGCAACACCGCCAGGGGCAACTGCAACAGCAGGAAGTTGCGATTCAGCCAGCGGTAGTAGGGCACCTGCTGCATGTCGGGGGTGAGCTGGTGCACGTAGCGCTGGGCCGGCACATCCCGCAGCATCCAGCCGAAGTGACTCCACCAGAAGCCCAGATGGCTGTTGTGGTGATCGGCCGGATCGTCGGAATGCAGGTGGTGATGACGATGCAGCCCCACCCAGTCGATCGGGCCGTGCTGGCAGCTGAGGGTGCCGCAGGTGGCGATCAGCGCCTCCAGCCAGCGCGGCACCGTGAAGGCGCCGTGGGCGAGCAGGCGGTGATAGCCGAGCGTCACCCCCACGCAGGCGGTGAGCCAGTAGAGCAGCAGCAGCGTGCCCACCGCCTCCCAGCTCCAGAAGCGCGGCAGCAAAGCCACCACAGCCAGGGCATGAATCACCGCCATGAACGCGGTGGTGCCCCAGCGGCGGCGCTGACGGCGGGGGCTCACGCGGATGCCCTGCTTCAGCGGCGGGATGGTCCGAAGGGTGCTCATGCAGCCACCTCAGAGCGCTGCATCGGCTGGAGGAACTGGCGCAGCAGCAGCGAGCCAAACCGCGCCTTGAGGCCCAGCTGCCGCAGGGGTTGCCCCTGGGCCGCCTTGATCCGGCGGAAGGTGTCCACCAGCTGGTCGCGCAGCTCGAAATAGGTGGGCGTGAGCGCGAACACCACCGGGAAGGCGCGGCGGGCGGTGCGGTTGGTCTGGCGCATCACCTCCTCATCGAAGCGATCGGGATCCATGCCGAGCAGGCGGTAGAAGTTGCCCCGCTCACACACCGTGAGGCTGTGGGTGAGAAACACGCTCCAGAGGAAGAAGCGGCTGAGCACACGGCCGCGCAAGCCGCTGTTCAGGCCCGGCCAGCAGCGGATCAGCATGTTGAAGATGTCGCCGTGGCGGTTCTCGTCCTGACACCAGGGCTCGAAGAAATCGAACAGCGGCGCAAAGGCGTTCTCGGGATTGGCCTTGAGATGCCGATCGATCAGGATGTAGCGCCAGTAGCCGATCTTCTCGGAGAGATACACCGAATAGAGCACCCAGTTGAGCG
>CAJXSQ010000004.1 GCA_913061215.1 uncultured Synechococcus sp.
CCCAGGAGCACCGGTCCCGCTGGTACGCCCCCAGCAAGACCTATCCGACCCTTCTTCAGGAAGACGATCGGATCCGCAAGTTCATCCACAAGAAGTACGGCTCCGCCGGCATCAGCGACGTGGTGATCGCCCGCAAGGCTGATCAGCTCGAAGTGGAACTCAAGACCGCCCGCCCCGGCGTGCTCGTTGGCCGTCAGGGCAGCGGCATCGAGGAGCTGCGCAGCGGCATCCAGAAAACCATTGGTGATTCCGCCCGTCAGGTGCGGATCAACGTGGTGGAAGTGGAGCGCGTCGATGCCGACGCCTACCTGCTGGCCGAATACATCGCCCAGCAGCTGGAGAAGCGCGTGGCCTTCCGCCGCGTGATGCGCATGGCCATCCAGCGTGCTCAGCGCGCTGGCGTGCTCGGCCTGAAGCTGCAGGTGAGCGGCCGCCTCAACGGCGCCGAGATCGCCCGCACCGAGTGGACCCGCGAAGGCCGTGTGCCGCTGCACACCCTGCGTGCCGACATCGACTACGCCACCAAGGTGGCCTCCACCACCTACGGGGTGCTGGGCATCAAGGTGTGGGTGTTCAAGGGTGAAGTGCTGCCCGGCAACAAGGACAAGGTGCCCGTGGGTGCTGCGCCGAAGCGCCGCGCCAGCCGCCGGCCCCAACAGTTCGAAGACCGTTCGAACGAAGAGTGATCAGGAGGCCTGAACCATGCTGAGTCCAAGACGCGTCAAATTCCGTAAGCAGCAGCGCGGCCGCATGCGCGGTGTCGCCACCCGCGGCAACACCATCGCCTTCGGTCAGTTCGCTCTGCAGGCCCAGGAGTGCGGGTGGATCACCTCCCGCCAGATTGAGGCCAGCCGCCGTGCCATGACCCGCTACGTGAAGCGGGGCGGAAAGATCTGGATCCGGATCTTCCCCGATAAGCCGGTGACCATGCGCCCCGCTGAAACCCGGATGGGTTCCGGTAAGGGCAACCCCGAGTTCTGGGTGGCCGTGATCAAGCCCGGTCGCATCCTGTTCGAGATGGGCGGTGCCGACATCACCCCCGAGATCGCCCGGGAAGCCATGCGCCTGGCGCAGTACAAGCTGCCCGTGAAAACCAAGTTCCTGACCCTGGCGGATCAGGAAGCCGAACAGGCTGCCGCTGCGGCCACCACCGTGGAGTCCTGACCATGGCACGTCCCGACATCGCCGAGGTGCGCAAGCTGTCCGACGGCGACATCACCACCCAGATCGACGACACCCGTCGCGAGCTGTTCACCCTTCGTTTCGAGCAGGCCACCCGCCGTCTCGAGAATCCGCACCGCTTCAAGGCCGCCCGCGTCAAGCTGGCCCAGCTGCTGACGGTGCAATCGGAGCGCCAGCGCTCCGCCGCTTCCTGATCCCCTAAGTAACCGTTATGGCAACCAAGGAAAGGGTCGGCACCGTCGTCAGCGACAAGATGGATAAAACCGTGGTGGTGGCGGTGGAAAACCGCTTCCCTCACCCCATCTATCAGAAGACGGTGAGCCGCACCAAGCGCTACAAGGCGCACGATGAGGACAACACCTGCAAGGTGGGTGACCGCGTCCGCATCACCGAAACCCGTCCCCTCAGCCGCACCAAGCGCTGGGCCGTGGCCGAGGTGCTGAACACCAGCAGCGCCAGCTGAGGAGATTGTCCGATGATTCAACAGGAAACATTCCTCAACGTCGCTGATAACAGCGGCGCCAAGCGCATCCAGTGCATCCGTGTGCTGGGAACCAACCGTCGCTACGCCCACGTGGGCGATGTGATCGTGGCCGCCGTGAAGGACGCCATGCCCAACATGGGCGTGAAGAAGTCCGATGTGGTGAAGGCCGTGGTGGTGCGCACCAAGGCCACCCTGCGCCGCGTCAACGGCAACTCGATCCGTTTCGACGACAACGCTGCCGTGATTCTCGGCACCGACAACAACCCCAAGGGCACCCGCGTCTTCGGTCCCGTGGCGCGTGAACTGCGCGACCGCAACTTCACCAAGATCGTGTCCCTCGCTCCGGAGGTGATCTGAGATGGCCACTGCCACTCCCAAAGCCAAAGCTCAGGTGCGCACCAAGATGCGCATCAAGAAGGGCGACACCGTTCAGGTGATCAGCGGCAAGGACAAGGGCAAGACCGGTGAGGTCCTGCGCACCCTTCCCTATGAGAATCGTGTTGTGGTGCAGGGCGTGAACCTGCGCACCCGCCACGTCAAGCCCACCCAGGAAGGTGAAACCGGTCGCATCGTCACCGAAGAGGCATCCCTGCATGCTTCCAACGTGATGCTGTACTCCACCGAGAAGAAGGTGGCCAGCCGCGTGGAAATCGTGGTGGAAAAGGACGGCACCAAGAAGCGTCGCCTCAAGAAAACCGGCGAGATCCTCGACTGATCTCCATTCCTATCCATCTTGTCCGCCTTCTGACCAAGCCCAGAAGCGCACTCCTTGTCCCCCGTCATGTCCCTTAAAAAGAACTATCGGGAGAAGATCCAGCCCAAGCTGCTGAAGGATCTCAATCTCTCGAACGTCCACGAAGTCCCCAAGGTGGTGAAAGTCACCATCAACCGGGGCCTCGGCGAAGCCGCTCAGAATGCGAAGGCCCTTGAGGCCTCCATCGAGGAGCTGGCCACGATCACCGGTCAGAAGGTGATGGTGACCCGCGCCAAGAAAGCCATCGCCGGCTTCAAGATCCGTCAGGGCATGCCGATCGGTGTGGCCGTCACCCTGCGTGGCGATCGCATGTATGCGTTCCTCGAGCGTCTGATCCACCTGGCTCTCCCCCGCATCCGCGACTTCCGCGGTGTGAGCGAGAAGAGCTTTGACGGTCGGGGCAACTACACCCTCGGGGTGAAGGAGCAGATCATCTTCCCGGAGATCTCCTTCGACAAGATCGACGCCATCCGGGGCATGGACATCACCATCGTGACCACTGCCCGTAACGACGAAGAGGGCCGGGCCCTCCTCCGCGAGATGGGAATGCCGTTCCGCAGTAACTGAGCCCTCTTCGGACCCGACCATGGCCAATCACGACCCGATTTCCGACATGCTCACCCGCATTCGCAATGCGAGTGAGAAGCGTCACCAATCCACCAAGGTGCCCGCATCCCGCATGGCACGCAGCATCGCCAAGGTGCTGCAGCAGGAGGGCTTCATCGCTGAGATCTCTGAAGAGGGTGAAGGCGTTGAAAAGCACCTCGTGCTCGAACTCAAGTACAGCGGCAAGCACCGTCAGCCGCTGATCCGCACCGTGCAGCGCGTCAGCAAGCCCGGTCTGCGCATCTACAAGAACACCCGCCAGCTTCCCAAGGTGCTGGGCGGTCTCGGCGTGGCCATCATCTCCACCTCCAAGGGTGTGATGAGCGACCGCGATGCCCGCAAGCAGGGCGTCGGCGGCGAAGTGCTCGCTTACGTCTACTGATCAGGGAGGTTGATCCATGTCTCGTATTGGTAAAGCGCCGATTCCCGTGCCGGGCGGCGTCACCGTCACCCTCAGCGGTCTCGACGTCAAAGTCAAAGGCCCCAAGGGTGAACTGAGCCGCACCCTCCCCGACGGTGTGACCATTGCCCAGGACGGCAGCACCCTTGTGGTGTCTCCCGCCAGCGACAACCGCCGCTCCCGTGAGCGCCACGGCCTCTGCCGCACCCTCGTCGCCAACATGGTGGAAGGGGTGAGCAAGGGCTACACCCGCAAGCTCGAGATCGTTGGCGTGGGCTACCGCGCTGCGGTGCAGGGCAAGAAGCTGGTGGTGAGCGCCGGCTACAGCCACCAGGTGGAAATGGTGCCTCCCGACGGCGTGACCTTCGCCGTCGATGGCAACACCACCGTGCTCGTGTCTGGTGCGGACAAGGAGCTGGTGGGCAACGAAGCTGCCAAGGTGCGCGCCATCCGTCCCCCTGAGCCCTACAAGGGCAAGGGCATCAAGTACGAGGGCGAACGCATCCTGCGCAAGGCCGGTAAGACCGGTAAGAAATGAGGTCTGCCTGAGCGTCGTTACCCTGTACTGCCATGTCCACTCTGTCCCGCAAGCAGCAGACGCAGAAACGCCACCGGCGTCTGCGTCGCAATCTCTCCGGTACGGCCGCGCGTCCGCGCCTGGCTGTGTTCCGTTCCAACAATCACATCTACGCCCAGCTCATCGACGACGACGCCCAGAGCACCCTCTGCTCTGCGTCCACCGTCGATAAGGAGCTGCGCTCCAGCGTCTCGGCCGCTGCCACCTGCGATGCTTCCGTCGCCGTTGGTCAGCTGGTCGCCAAGCGTGCCCTCGCCAAGGGCATCCAACAGGTGGTCTTCGATCGAGGCGGCAACCTGTACCACGGCCGTGTCAAGGCCCTGGCTGACGCCGCCCGGGAAGCGGGCCTTCAGTTCTGATCCCTGCTCTCACCATGACCGAAACCAACGACCAGATCCAGTCCAACGCCGTTCCGGGCGCTGCTGACGTTCCTGCCGCGGCCGAAGGCCAGCAGCAGGAGCGCCGCGGTGGCCGTGGCGAGGGCAAGGGCGACCGGCGCGGCCGTCGCGACAACCGCCGTGGCCAGGAGCGTGACTCCGAATGGCAGGAGCGGGTGGTTCAGATCCGCCGCGTGTCCAAGACCGTGAAGGGCGGTAAGAAGATGAGCTTCCGGGCCATCGTTGTCGTCGGCAACGAAAAGGGCCAGGTGGGCGTGGGCGTCGGCAAGGCCGGCGATGTGATCGGTGCCGTCCGCAAGGGCGTGGCCGATGGCAAGAAGCACCTGGTGAAGGTGCCCCTCACCCGTCACTCCTCGATCCCCACCCAGGGCAACGGTCGCGACGGCGCCGCCAGCGTGCTGATCCGCCCCGCCGCCCCCGGTACCGGTGTGATCGCGGGTGGCTCGATCCGCACGGTGCTGGAGCTCGCCGGCATCAAGAACGTGCTGGCCAAGCGCCTCGGCTCGAAGACCCCCCTCAACAACGCCCGCGCTGCCATGGATGCCCTGGCCGGCCTGCGCACCCACAAGGAGACCGCCAAGGAGCGTGGCATCTCCCTCGAGCAGATCTACTCCTGAGGACCGCCATGACGTCGCTCAATCTCCAGTCCCTCGCGCCCCAGAAGGGCGCCCGTCGCCGCAAGCTCCGCAAGGGCCGCGGCATCGCCGCCGGCCAGGGTGCCAGCTGCGGTTTCGGCATGCGCGGTCAGAAGTCCCGCTCGGGTCGTCCCACCCGTCCGGGCTTCGAAGGTGGTCAGATGCCCCTCTACCGCCGGGTGCCGAAGCTCAAGCACTTCACCGTGATCAACCCCAAGAACTTCACGGTGATCAACGTGGGCAAGCTGGCTGACCTGGCGGCCGGCAGCACCGTCAACATCGACAGCCTCGTGAAGGACGGTCTCGTTACCAGCCCCAAGCATCCCCTCAAGGTGCTCGGCAGCGGCGACCTGAAGGTGAAGCTCACCGTTCAGGCCGCTGCCTTCACCGCCAGCGCCCGCGAGAAGATCGAAGCCGCCGGTGGCACCTGCGAAGTGATCTGAGCTTCGGCTTGGTTCTGACCCCGACCCATTAGCGTCGGTGCCGCCTGGCGGAGCCTTCCGGCTTCACCAGGCGGTTTTTTGTTCCTTTCCTCTCTCCCGCCAGCCCGTCATGCTCGTGAGCCGGGGTCGTAACCCCAGTGCCGGTGAAATCGTCACCCAGCTGATCCAGGCCAAGGATCTGCGCAACCGCGTGTTGATCACCCTCGGCCTGCTGCTGCTGGTGCGGCTCGGGATCTATATCCCCGTGCCCGGCATCGATCGGGCCGCCTTTCAGGACTTCATCGCCCGCGGTGGCCAGCTGATCGGCTTCCTCGACATCTTCACCGGTGGCGGCATCTCCACCCTCGGCGTGTTCGGCCTGGGGATCCTGCCCTACATCAACGCCTCGATCATCCTGCAGCTGCTCACCTCGGCCCTGCCGCAGCTCGAGGATCTGCAGAAGAACGAGGGGGAGGCCGGCCGCCGCAAGATCGCCCAGTACACCCGCTACGTGGCTCTGGGCTGGGGCATCCTCCAGAGCATCGTTTTCGCCCTGATCCTGCGCCCCTACGCCACGGCCGGCACCTCGGATCTGGTGTTCGTGCTTCAGACCGCTGTGGCGCTGGTGACCGGCTCCATGGTGGTGATGTGGATCAGTGAGGTGATCACCGAGCGGGGCATCGGCCAGGGCGCCTCCCTGGTGATCTACCTCAACATCGTGGCCACGCTGCCCCGGGCGCTCGGTTCCACGATCGAGCTGGCCCAGAGCGGCGACCGCAGCACCGTCGGCGGCATCGTGGTGCTGGTGGCGGTGTTCCTGGTCACGATCGTGGGGATCGTGTGCGTGGAGGAGGGCAGCCGCCGCATCCCGATCGTGAGCGCCAAGCGCCAGGTGGGTGGCGCCAGCCTTTCCGCCCGCCAGAGCTATCTGCCGCTCAAGCTCAACGCTGGCGGTGTGATGCCGATCATCTTCGCCTCGGCCGTGGTGTTCCTGCCGCTCACCATCGCCAACATCACCAAGCAGCCCTGGCTGATCAACATCGCGGCGGCCCTCAGCCCCAACAGCGGCACCCCCTGGGTGTACGCGCTGCTGTTCTTCGGGCTGATCATCGGCTTCTCCTTCTTCTACGCCACGCTCACGATCAACCCGGTGGATGTGGCCACCAACCTCAAGCGCTCCGGCGTTGCCATCCCCGGCGTTCGCCCCGGTTCCGCCACCGCCGGCTACCTCAGCGGTGTGCAGAACCGCCTCACCCTGCTGGGTGCCCTGTTCCTCGGTGCCGTGGCGATCATTCCCTCGGCCGTGGAATCGGCCACCCAGGTGAAGACCTTCCAGGGCCTGGGCGCCACCAGCCTGCTGATCCTGGTGGGTGTGGCCATCCAGACCGCCAAGCAGCTGCAGACCGCCGTGATCTCGCAGCGCTACGAGGGCATGGTGCGCCAGTGAGCCCGGGCTGTGCGCTCAGCCCTCCTTCTGTCCTGTTCCCCTCCCGTTTCCGTCGTTCGCATCCGTCGTCATGAAGCAACGCCTTCTCTTCCTCGGCCCTCCCGGCGCCGGTAAGGGCACCCAGGCCCAGCGTCTGGCGGAGAGCCAGGGACTGCTGCACCTGTCCACCGGTGATCTGCTGCGGGCGGAAGTGGCCGCCGGCAGCGCGCTGGGCAAGGAAGCCGAAGCGGTGATGGCGCGCGGTGAACTGGTGAGCGATGCGCTGGTGCTGGCGATCGTGCGCAGCCGGCTGGAGCAGCAGGCCGCTGCCGGCGGCGGTGGCTGGTTGCTCGATGGCTTCCCCCGCAATGTGGCCCAGGCCGATGCCCTGGCTGAGCTGCTCGAGGAGCTCGGCCAGCAGATCGAGCTGGTGGTGCTGATGGAGCTGGACGACGCGGTGCTGGTGCAACGCCTGCTCTCCCGCGGCCGTGCCGATGACAACGAGGCGGTGATCCGCCACCGCCTGGAGGTGTACCGCCAGCAGACCGAGCCCCTGATCGCCTATTACCGCGAGCGCAATCTGCTGGCACCGGTGGAAGCTGCCGGCACGGTGGAGGAGATCGGCGCCCGGATCACGGCCCTGCTCGCCTGATTCCCAGCCTCTGTCCCTGTTGACCCATGTGATAGGGTCATCGTTTGCAAAATTGGAGAGACCGCTCCCATGAAGGTGCGTGCCTCGGTCAAGAAAATGTGCGACAAGTGCCGGGTGATCCGTCGCCACGGCCGGGTGATGGTGATCTGCGCCAACCCCAAGCACAAGCAGCGCCAGGGTTGATCCCCGGCTCGCTCTTGCCTTCGGCCTTCGGGCCACCCATCCCCTGCTCACCCCACCCTTCGTTTCTGTGGCTCGGATTGCCGGCGTCGATATCCCTCGCGACAAGAGGATCGAAATCGCCCTCACTTACGTTTATGGGATCGGCCTGACCACGGCCAAGAAGATCCTGGCCAAAACCGGCGTCAACCCGGATACCCGCGTCAAGGACCTCGACGACGCCGACGTGCAGAAGCTGCGCGGCGCTGCTGAGGCCTACACCCTGGAAGGCGACCTGCGCCGTCAGGAGGGCATGGCCCTCAAGCGCCTGCAGGACATCGGCTGCGTGCGCGGTCGTCGCCATCGCGTCGGTCTGCCTGTGCGTGGCCAGCGCACCCGCACCAACGCCCGCACCCGCCGCGGCGCCCGCAAGACCGTTGCCGGCAAGAAGAAGTAAGGCCTGAGCCTGCTTCCGGCCTTCGGCCAACGCTTTCGCACCTGCCGATCGATCCGCGTAGTGGATCCTCGTCACCAGGTTGCCCCTTCAGTTCACTGATCACCTCCCTGCAGCAGCAGGGCTTTAAACCATGGCCAAGCCCGCCAAGAAATCCGGCGCCAAGAAGACCAAGCGGAATGTGCCCAACGGTGTGGCGCACATTCAGAGCACCTTCAACAACACCATCGTTTCGATCACCGACACCGCTGGTGAAGTGATCTCCTGGAGCTCCGCTGGAGCCAGTGGTTTCAAGGGCGCCCGTAAGGGCACTCCCTTCGCCGCTCAGACCGCCGCAGAAGCCGCCGCCCGTCGCGCCCTTGAGCAGGGGATGCGCCAGATCGAGGTGCTGGTGCGCGGTCCTGGTTCCGGTCGTGAAACCGCCATCCGTGCTCTGCAGGTGGCTGGTCTGGAGATCACCCTGATTCGCGACGTCACCCCCCTGCCCCACAACGGCTGCCGCCGCTCCAAGCGTCGCCGGGTCTGATCCGACGTTTTGCCCCGCCCCAGAGGGGGCTCCTCCTCTTCTTTCGAGCTTCAGACCGTGTTGCAGTACCAGATCGATCGGGTTGAACACCAGATCGCCGACGACCGCTCCCAGACCGGCGTCTTTGTGATCGGCCCCCTTGAGCGGGGCCAGGCCATCACCCTCGGCAACTCCCTGCGCCGCGTGCTGATGGGAGCCCTTGAGGGCAGCGCCATCACCGCCGTGCGCATCGCCGGCGTGAACCACGAATACGCCACCGTTCCCGGTGTGCGTGAAGACGTGCTCGATATCCTGCTGAACTGCAAGGACATTGCTGTCAGCAGCCGCACCCGCGAGCTGGAGATCGGTCGCCTGGTGGCCAACGGCCCTTGCACCGTCACCGCCGCCGACCTGCAGTTCTCCTCGCAGGTGAGCGTGATCGATGGCGATCGCCCGATCGCCACGGTGGCCGATGGCTACAGCCTCGAGCTCGAGGTGCATGTGGAGCGTGGTGTGGGCTACCGCCCCGTGGATCGCCGCACCGAGGACACCAGCTCGATCGATCTGCTGCAGATCGATGCCGTGTTCATGCCGGTGCGCCGCGTGAACTACAGCGTGGACGAAACCGCTGTGGGTGAGGGTGGTTCCGCCCGCGAGCGCCTGCGCCTGGAAATCGAAACCGATGGCTCCGTCACCCCCGACGACGCCATGGCCCAGGCGGCCAATCAGCTGATCGCGCTGTTCCAGCCCCTGGCCAGCCTCACCATGGTGGATGAGCCCGGCCTGGAGCCCGAGCCCTCCGCCGAGGCTCAGATTCCCCTGGAGGAACTGAACCTCTCGGTTCGTGCCTACAACTGCCTGAAGCGCGCCCAGGTCAACTCCGTGTCCGACCTGATGGGCTTCAGCTACGAAGATCTGCTGGAGATCAAGAACTTCGGTTCCAAGTCGGCCGATGAGGTGATCGAGGCGCTTGAGCGCATCGGGATCTCCCTGCCCCAGAGCCGCACCAGCGCCTGATCGCGCGCACGTCGCATCCTCTTTCTTAACGCTTACCTTCCGCATCCGTCATGCGCCACCAGTGCCGAGTTCCCAAGCTGGGACGCCCCGCCGACCAACGCAAAGCGATGCTGCGCGCCCTCACCACGCAGCTGATCCGCGAAGGTCGCCTCACCACCACCAAGGCCCGCGCCAAGGCCCTGCGCGATGAAGCCGAGCGCATGATCAGCCTGGCCAAGGACGGCAGCCTCGCCGCCCGTCGCCGCGCCATCGGCTACATCTACGACAAGCAGCTGGTGCACGCCCTGTTCGATAAAGCTCAGGAGCGTTACGGCGATCGCAATGGCGGCTACACCCGCATCATCCGCACCGTGCCCCGCCGCGGCGACAACGCCGAAATGGCGATCATCGAGCTGGTCTGAGCTGATCGCGTTCCTTCACGCGTTCTGATCTCACCGCCGCGCTGGCCTCCTGGGCTGGCGCGGCTTTGTTGCAATGACCGTTGATGCTTCTGCCGGCGGCGGCCTGCGCCGCATCGCCCTCTGCCTGCAATACGACGGTTCCGCCTTCTGCGGCTGGCAGAAGCAGCCCCGTGATCCCAGCGTGCAGGAGACGCTGGAGCAGGCCATCGCCCAGCTCGATCCCCACCGGCCGGTGCGGGTGCAGGCGGCAGGGCGCACCGACACCGGCGTGCATGCGGCGGCTCAGGTGGTGCACATGGATGTGAGCGGCCCGATCCCTGCGCAGCGCTGGCCGGCAGCCCTGAACGGGCGCCTGCCGGGCACGATCCGTGTGCGTGCCGCTGCCGACGTGCCGCCGCACTGGCATGCCTGCTTCAGCGCCAGCTACCGCCGCTACCGCTACACGATCCACAACGCCAGGGTTCCGAATCTGTTCCTGGCCCCCTGGAGCTGGCATCGCTACCAGCTGCGCCTGGATGAGCAGCGGATGCGCGCGGCCCTCGAAGGCATGCTCGGCGAGCACGATTTCGCCGCCTTTGAGCGGGCCGGCAGTGCCCGCTCCCACTCGCGCACCACCCTGCAGGAGGTGCAGGTGCTCCGGCGCGGCGATCTGATCGAGGTGGAGCTGCAGGCCAGCGGTTTCCTCTACGGCATGGTGCGGCTGGTGATGGGCCAGCTGGTGGCGGTGGGCGAAGGGCGCCTGAGCCTGGCCGATTTCGAACGGCGCTGGCGCAGCCGTGCCCGGCATGAGGTGAAGGAGGCGGCCCCGCCCCAGGGGCTTTGCCTGCTGCGGGTGGGCTATCCCCAGCCCGTGTTCCCTGAGGCTGCCTGGTACGATTGTCAACCGCGGTATTGGCTGGAGCACTCCGACTCCCCGCCCCCGCCTGCCCCGAAGCGCTCCGTCGAGGAGTCCGTCAGGCGGCAGGGTTCGGGCGGGGAGGTAGTGTCGCTCCACGAGCTTCAGTCGCCCGAGTGATCGGGTGCCCTGCCGTCCCAGTCCAGACCTTCCGTCCAGACACCCTGTCCCGCCCCCTGTTCGTCTGCAGAGCAGTGGTGCTTTACCGATCCGGCCCGCCGGTGCGATGAACAAGACTCTCGTTCCCCCTCAGGATCCCTCCAGTCGCCAGTGGTATCTGGTGGATGCTGAGAACCAGACCCTCGGCCGTCTCGCCAGCGAAGTGGCATCGGTGCTCCGGGGCAAGAACAACCCCAACTTCGCTCCTCACATTGACGCCGGCGATTTCGTCGTGGTGATCAATGCCGAGAAGGTGAAGGTGAGCGGCAACAAGTTCACCGAGAAGGTCTATCGCCGTCATTCCGGTCGCCCCGGCGGCATGAAGACCGAAAGCTTCGCCGCGCTGCAGGCCCGCATCCCTGAGCGCATCGTGGAGAAGGCCGTGAAGGGCATGCTTCCCCACAACGCCCTCGGTCGTCAGCTGTTCCGCAAGCTGAAGGTTTACAAGGGTGCTGAGCACCCCCACGCCGCCCAGCAGCCCAAGGCCCTCGCCCTCGATCCCGCCGCTTCCGCCCAATGAGCACCAACACTGTCGTCTACTGGGGAACCGGCCGCCGCAAAACCGCTGTGGCCCGTGTGCGCGTGGTTCCCGGCACCGGCACCGTCACCATCAACGGTCGTCCCGGTGACAACTACCTCAACTACAACCCCGTTTACCTGGCGGCGGTCACCGCTCCCCTGCAGACCCTCGGTCTGGCCAGTGAGTACGACCTGCTGGTGAACGTGCGTGGCGGCGGCCTCACCGGCCAGGCCGATGCGATCAAGCAGGGCGCCGCCCGTGCCCTGTGTGAGCTCTCCCCCGAGAACCGCAAACCGCTCAAGACGGAAGGTCACCTCAGCCGCGACCCCCGCGCCAAGGAGCGTCGTAAGTACGGCCTGAAGAAAGCCCGTAAGGCTCCTCAGTTCTCCAAGCGCTGATTCCGCTTCAGCACCCCAGCTCTGTATCCGTCATGCCGAAGGCCGAAATCCATCCCACCTGGTATCCCGATGCCAAGGTGATCTGCAACGGAGAGGTGGTGATGACCACCGGCTCCACCTCGCCCGAGCTCCACGTGGATGTGTGGAGTGGCAACCACCCCTTCTACACCGGTACCCAGAAGATCCTCGACACCGAGGGTCGCGTGGACCGCTTCATGCGCAAGTACGGCATGGCCGGCGCCAGCACCGATGCCCAGGCCGGCGATCAGAAGGCCGACGCCAAAGCCTGATCGGCGTCACACCCGGTGTGATTGTTCCCATAGCCGGATGCTCCAGGGCATCCGGCTTTTTGCTGCCCTGCTGACGCCATGGATGCTTCCTTCCTGAGCGAGCGCCTGGAAACGGCCCGCACCACCTTTGAAACGCTGGAGCGGCAACTGGCGGATCCCGATGTGGCGGCCAACCCCGCCCAGCTGGAGCCGATCGCGCGGGAGCGGGCCCGGCTGGAGCCCCTGGTGATCGGCTATGCCGAGCTGGCAACCCTGCGCGGCCAGGAGCAGCAGGCACGCGAGCTGCTGCGGGAGAGCCGTGGCGATCAGGAGCTGGAGGCCCTGGCTCAGGAGGAGCTGGCTGCGCTCACCGAGCGCATCGCCGTTCTGGAGGAGCAACTCACCCTGGCGCTGCTGCCGCGTGATCCCCGCGACGAGCGCAGCGTGATGCTGGAGATCCGCGCTGGTGCCGGCGGCGATGAGGCGGCGCTCTGGGCCGGCGATCTGGCGCGGATGTATGAGCGCTATGCCCAGAGCGTGGGCTGGAAGGTGCTGCCGGTGAGTGCTTCGGAGGCTGAGCTCGGCGGCTACAAGGAGCTGATCCTGGCGATCAAGGGTGATGGTGTGTTCAGCCAGCTGAAATTTGAGGCCGGTGTGCACCGTGTGCAGCGGGTGCCCGCCACCGAATCTCAGGGCCGGGTGCACACCTCCACCGCCACGGTGGCCGTGATGCCCGAGGCCGATCCGGTGGAGGTGCAGATCGATCCCGGCGATCTGGAGATCAGCACGGCCCGCTCCGGTGGTGCCGGCGGCCAGAACGTGAACAAGGTGGAAACGGCGGTGGATCTGCTGCACAAACCCACCGGCATCCGCGTGTTCTGCACGCAGGAGCGCTCACAGTTGCAGAACCGTGAGCGGGCCCTGGAGATTCTGCGGGCCAAGCTCTACGAGCGCGAGCTGGCGGCGGCCAATGCCGAGGAGCGCTCCGCCCGCCTCGCTCAGGTGGGAACGGGCGATCGCAGCGAGAAGATCCGCACCTACAACTACAAGGACAACCGCACCACCGATCACCGCCTCGGCCGCAACTTCGCGCTGGAGCCGGTGCTGCAGGGGCAGCTGGCCGAGCTGATCGGGGCCTGCGTGTCGGCGGATCAGCGCCGCCAGCTGGAGCAGCTGGCCGAGCAGGCCGGGGCCTGAGGGCGGGGTTCAGGCCACCGCATCCAGCCCCGTGTCATCCCAGCCCTGCACGTATTTCGCCCATTCCCGGTGCTGGCCGCGCGCCATCTGGCGCTGGGCTTCGAACAGTGGGCCGCTCAGGGGGCGCCGGGGCGGGCGCAGCAGGATCATCCCCGCTTCCCGGGGCGTGCGGTTGCCCTTCTGAACGTTGCAGCGCAGGCAGGCGGTGGTCACGTTGTCCCAGCTGTGGCTGCCGCCACGGCTGCGGGGATGCACATGATCGATCGAGAGCCGTTCCGAGCGGCTGCCGCAGTATTGGCAGCGATGGTCGTCGCGGTGGAACAGGTTGCGGCGGGTGAGCGGCAGGGCCCGGAACGGCACCCGCACAAACTGGCGCAGGCGGATCACGGTGGGGCGATTCAGGCCCGGGCGCAGCTGCAGATCAGGAGCGTGTTCGAGGCCCTCCGCCTTGCCCTTGAGCAGCATCACGGTGGCGCGGCGCCAGCTGGTGATGTTCAGCGGCTCGTAGGAGGCGTTCAGAACCAGAACCTGACCCATGGGAGCGCTCCCCCTGGCAGCTCCGGAATTGCTCGCCATGCTAAGGGGAACCGCCGAAAGCGTCGGCAGTCCCGCCTACGCTCCCCCCATCTGCCCGGTGGATGACGGACGCCTCCCCTGCCATCACGCCCACGGGGCAACCCTGGCCGCACCCGCGCCAGCGCGCCTGGATTGAGGTGTGTGAGGCGGCGGTGCAGGCCAATGCCCGCAGCCTGTGCCGTTCGCTCGCTCCCGGCTGCTCCCTGATGGCGGTGGTGAAGGCCGATGGCTACGGCCACGGTGCCGTGCCGGTGGCCCGTGCCGCGGCGGCCGGAGGGGCCAGCTGTTTCGGGGTGGCCACCCTGCAGGAAGGGTTGGAGCTGCGCCAGGCCGGCCTGCGCCAACCCGTGCTGGTGCTGGGCAACCTCACCCAGCCCGATGAGCTGCGCACCTGCCTGCACTGGCAGCTGATGCCCACCCTGAGCAGCATGCGCGAGGCCCTGCTCTGCCAGAACCTGGCGGCCGGCAGCGGCCGGGCCATGGCTGTGCAGCTCAAGCTCGACACCGGCATGGCCCGGCTCGGTGCCCCCTGGCAGGAGGGCCCGCGGCTGGTGGAGGCGATCACCGCCCTCGAAGCGGTGACGCTCGCAGGCGTGTATTCCCACCTGGCCGATGCGGATGCCCCCGGCCCTGGCCTCGATCCGCTCACCCAGCAGCAGCAGCAACGCTTCGAGGCGGTGCTCACCGCCCTGCAGGAGGGCGGCCTGGCGGGCGGCTGCCGCCATCTGGCCAATTCCGCTGCCACCCTGCGCACCCCCCGGCTGCACTACGACATGGTGCGTGTGGGCCTGGCCCTCTATGGCCACCGGCCGGCTCAGCATCTCGGCGGCGATCTGCCCCTGCAGCCGGCCATGCAGGTGCGGGCGCGGGTGAGCCTGATCCGCGAGGTGCCCGCCGGTGTGGGCGTGAGCTACGGCCATCGCTTCACCACCCAGCGCCCCAGCCGCCTGGCGGTGGTGAGCATCGGCTATGCCGATGGCGTGCCCCGTCTGCTCTCCAACCGCCTGGAGGTGCTGCACCACGGGCGCCGCATCCCCCAGGTGGGCGCGATCACCATGGACCAGCTGGTGCTCGATGCCACCGACGCCCCCGAGCTGGAGCAGGGGGCGGTGGTGACCCTGCTGGGCCGTGATGGCGATGCCCGGATTGAACCGCTCGCCTGGAGCGATCCCTGCGGCACCATCCCCTGGGAGATCCTCTGCGGCTTCAAGCACCGGCTGCCGCGCCTGCCCGTGCAGGGGCCGGGAAGCTGATAGGCTCTCTCTGCCGCTGGAGAGGTGGCTGAGTGGTTGAAAGCGGCTCCCTGCTAAGGAGTTACAGGAGGCAACTTCTGTCGAGGGTTCGAATCCCTCCCTCTCCGTTCCCGAATTCAGGCCTCGAGCAGCTGCCGGCACAGGTTAGGCAGTAGCTGCTCATCGGCTGCACGCTCGCGCCCCTCGCTGAACACCACCAGCAGCATCGGCGCCCTGCCCTCCACTTCGATGTAGGCCGCGTCGTGGCGGGCCTGGCTCATCCAGCCGGCCTTGCTCCAGAGGCGGGCGCCGGCGGGCAGCCCCCCACCGAGGAAGCCATCCACCTGATTCTCCGGATCGGCGGCCCGCTGGGCTGGATCCAGATCGCGCTGCAGCAGCTGGCGCATGCGCTGGCCGGCCGGCGGCGACACCAACGCCCCGCTGATCACCCCGTGCAGCAGCCGCGCTGTGAAGCTGGTGTTCAGCCGGTTGCGGTTCTCGCGCTGCTCGCCATACGACTGGCGCTCGCGGCCATAGGGGCCATCGCCCCAGGTTTTCTGGCAGGCATTGCAGCCGTTCCACTCGCCCCAGCCCAGCTCCTCACACCAGCGATTCACCAGCTGGCGCCGTTCGCTCCAGGCCTGGAAGGCCGGCTGCGGCAGTTCCGGCCCGCTCGTGGTGCCGGTGAGCAGATCCAGCACCAGGCCGGTGGCATCGTTGCTCGAGTCGCGGATCATGTCCGCCAGGGCGCGCTGCAGTTCCGGTGTGTTCTCCAGCAGCTGCTGCTGCAACCAGTGCTCGGCCGCCACCAGATACAGCAGCTTCACCACGCTGGCTGGATAGCGGCTCTGCTGGCCGCGCCAGGCGGCACCGGCCGGTGCCTCAGCCCAGAAGCGAGCCAGATCGGTGGCCTGGCTGGCGCTGTTGATCAGCGAGTGCTCGTAGCGCAGCCAGGTGATCGAGAGCTGCGCGGCCAGTCCCGGCCGGCCATCGGCCTCGAGCCCGGCCACAACGGCCTCCAGCTGCTGGGCCATCGCCCCATCCGGGCAGTAGAACGCCATCGCGGCCAAGGGGGGCAATGGCGAGATTAGGCAGGCTGGCGGAAGGCGCCCCGGTGGCCCTGGAACTGCTGCGGCCCGGCACCTCCTGGCGCCTCAGTGCGCCGCTGGATCTCACCAGTCACTGGAGCGGCCCGGGCCTGGCCACCCAGGCGGCCGCCGGCCGGGCCTTCACCGTGCTCGCACCGCTCCAACCGGGCCGTGCCCGCCTGCGGGTGCGCCTGCTGGAGGATGGGTATCCGGGCTGGGCCGATCCGCAGCAGCTGCTCGGCAACGCCCGCGCCTGCCAGGCGCCGCCGCCGCGGCTGCTCGATGCTTCGGCGATCGCGGCCCGGCTGCCGGCAGTGCTGGCCTTCGCCGAGCAGGCTCGCCTGCAGCCCAATCGCTATCTCTGGGGCGGCACCCTCGGCCCCGATTTCGACTGCTCCGGCCTGGTCCAGGCCGCCTTTGCCAGCGCCGGGATCTGGCTGCCGCGCGACGCCTATCAGCAGGAGCGCTTCTGTGCGCCCGTGGCGGTGGCGCCCGGCTGCTACAGCCTGTTGCGCCCCGGGGACCTGATCTTCTTCGGGCGTCCGCAGCGCTGCACCCATGTGGGGCTGTATCTGGGCAGCGGGCGCTACCTGCACAGCTCCGGCTGCGAGCACGGCCGCAACGGCATCGGCATCGATGGTCTCGATCCGCAGCTGCAACACCCGGTGAGCGTGCACTACCGGCGTGAGCTGCGCGGGGCCGGCCGGGTGATCCGCTGCCACGACGGCACTCCCCTGCCCTGATGCCGATGCTTGCCTCGTTGCTGTTGATCCTGGCGCTCACCGCCCTGGGCTGGTGGCTGGCGCAGCGCACCGCTGTTGGCCGGCAGCTGGGCACCACCATGCTCGTGCTGCTGCTGGGGTTGCTGGTGAGCAATCTCACCGGCCTGGAGCCTCAGGCGGCAGCGGCCGCCTGGGTCAACGGTCCGCTCACCTCCCTGGCGATCGCGCTGCTGCTGCTGGCGGTGGACCTGCGGCGACTCTGGCCCGATGCCCGCCAGCTGCTGCCGCCCTTCCTCACCGCGGTGCTCTGCACCGTGCTGGCGGTGCTGCTGGGCGGCTGGCTGCTGCAGCCGCTGCTGGGGCCTGAACGCGGCGTGCTGGCTGGGGTGTTCACCGCCACCTTCACCGGCGGCAGCCTCAATTTCGTGTCGGTGGCGCGCACGCTGCAGCCCTCCGAGGGCCTGCTCACCGTGGCCACCACGGTGGACTACGTGGTGTTCGCCGCCTGGTTCGCCGCGAGCCTCTGGCTGGGGCGGCGCCGCTCGCCCGGCCCCGAGCAGCCGCCAGCCGGCTCCGCCGCTGCGCTCGAAGCGGTTGATGGCTGGTGGCAGGGTCTGCTCTGGGGCCTGGCGCTGCTGCTGCTCTCCAACGCGCTCACCGCTGGGCTGCAGCGGTTCTGGCCGGCTCTGCCCTCGATCCTGGTGCTCACCACCCTCACGCTGGCCGCCGCGCAGCTGCCGGGTGCCCGCAGCCGCCGCGGTTGCTATGGCCTCGGCCTGCTGCTCATCCAGCCGTTCTTCACGGTGATGGGGCTCAGCTCCCCGGTGGCGGGCCTGTTCGGGGAGGGCCTGCCGGTGCTCGTGTACGCGGCCCTGATCGTGCTGCTGCAGGGGCTTGCGCTGTTGCTGCTGCGCCGCTGGCGCGGCTGGGGACTGGCGGAAACCCTGGTGGCGTCGCAGGCCTCGATCGGCGGTCCCAGCACAGCCCTCGCCCTGGCCACAGCCATCGGCCGCGCTGAGTTGGCCCTTCCCGCCGTGGCGATCGGGCTGCTGGGTTACCTGCTCGGCACCTATCTGGGTTTGCTGGCGGCGGTGCTGCTCGGTTCTTAACCCCTCCCTCAGGCCCCTCGCCTAGGTTCCAGCCAATCTCAGCCGCGCCCTGTGAGCCCCAGCACCGCCCCCGAGCTCTCGATCGTGGTGCCCCTCTACAACGAAGAGGAGAGCCTGCCGCTGCTGGTGGAGAAGCTGCTGGCGGCCCTGCGTCCGCTGGGCCGCTCCTTCGAGCTGGTGTTGGTGGACGACGGCTCCAGCGACGCCACGGCAGCGGTGCTGCGCCAGCTGGCAGCCACCACGCCCGAGCTGGTGGCGGTGCTGCTGCGCCGCAACTACGGGCAGACGCCGGCCATGTCGGCCGGCTTTGATGCCAGCCGCGGCCAGCTGATCGTGACCCTCGACGGCGATCTGCAGAACGATCCGGCCGACATCCCGATGCTGCTGGAGCGGCTGGAGCAGGGCTACGACCTGGTGAGCGGCTGGCGGCATCAGCGCCAGGACAACGCGGTGAGCCGGCTGCTGCCCAGCAAGATCGCCAACCGGCTGATCGCCCGCGTCACCGGCGTGAAGCTGCACGACTACGGCTGCTCGCTCAAGGCCTACCGGCGCGAACTGGTGGAGGACATGAACCTCTACGGCGAGCTGCACCGCTTCCTGCCGGCCCTGGCCTACATCGAGGGTGCGCGGATCACCGAGGTGAAGGTGAACCACAACGCCCGGCAGTTCGGCCAGAGCAAGTACGGCATCGACCGCACCTTCCGGGTGCTGATGGACCTGCTCACCGTGTGGTTCATGAAGCGCTTCCTCACCCGGCCGATGTATGTGTTCGGCTTCGGCGGCCTGGTGGGCATCGCCATCGGCGCGGTGCTCAGCGCCTATCTGCTGGTGGAAAAGCTGCTGGGCGCGGAGATCGGCAACCGGCCGCTGCTGCTGGTGGCGGTGCTGGCGTTGATCGCCGGTGTGCAGCTGTTCTGCTTCGGCCTGCTGGCGGAGCTGCAGATGCGCACCTACCACGAGAGCCAGGGGCGCCCGATCTACCGGGTGCGGGAAACGTTGCGCGGCGGCCTGGTCTGAACCGCCGCCGTTGCTGCGCTGCGGCCGCGGAAGTGGGCCATCGCTTCGGCGGCCAGGGCGGCCACGGCGCAGTCGCTGTCGCGCAGGCCGCGGCGCACCAGAGGCAGCGTGTCGCGGTGGTGCCAGGCGGCGCACACCGCCAGGGCCTGCCGGCGCTGGTCACCGCCGGCCTGGAACTGGCGCTCCAGCTGCCTGAGCAGCAGCTGCCGGCCGCGTCGATCGGCGGCGGCGGGCAGGACCACGGCTTCGGTGCCGTCCGGCGCGTCTGCCCCGGCCTCGCCGGGAGCGTCATCCCGCATCAACACCCGTTCCATGCGGCTGCGGTTGAGCGCCGCCACGGCCGAGGCATCAGTGGAGCGCAGGATCTTCGGGCGGGGCCGCCCCAGCAGCCAGCAGGCGGCCACCACGGCGGCAATCGCAGCGGCGGAGAGGGCCTGGGTCATCGGTCTGAACTTTTATGTCGCCCCTTCCGCCGCCCGAGAGCAGTTTCAGACGCGCTCCTTACAGTGCCGAACGGTAGCTGTATTGGCCCACGCTGATGACCGGAGACTTCGTCGCCGCCTGGATGCCCTCGGTGTTCGTGCCCATTGTCGGGATCCTGGGTCCTGCGGTGGCCATGGCCCTGCTGTTCAACGTGATCGAAGCCCGCGACTGAGTCGTCGCCGCTTCATCGCCGCCAACCACCTTCCTTCCACCGATGACCGTGACCCCCGTCGCCGACCCCTGCGTCGGCAATCTGGCCACTCCCGTCAACAGCAGCTACTTCAGCCGTGCCTTCCTGAACGCGCTGCCGGCCTATCGCCCGTCCCTCTCTCCCAACCGTCGCGGTCTGGAAGTGGGCATGGCCCATGGCTTCTTCCTCTACGGCCCCTTTGTGATCACCGGCCCGCTGCGCGCCACCGAATACGCCAGCACCGCCGGTCTGCTGGCGGCTGTGGGTCTGGTGTCGATCCTCACGGTGTGCCTCTCGATCTATGGCACCGCCGGCCGCGGCCCCAACGTGCAGCCCGCTGACGCCACCATCGACAATCCCCCCGCCGATCTGTTCACCAAGGCCGGCTGGGCTGAGTTCGCCAGCGGCTTCTGGCTCGGCGGTTGCGGTGGCGCCGCCTTCGCCTGGTTCCTCGCCGGCACCAGCATCGTGGCTCCGCTGGTGAAGATCGCCGGTGGCGTGTGGAGCGTGGGCTGAGCCCTGCGCCCTCGTGAGTGCTCTCAAGCCCCGCTGCGGCGGGGCTTTTTTGTTGGCCTGGCCGCAGGCTTGATCACGGCATCCTGGCCGCCGCCGATGCGGCCCAGTTCCGCCAGCAGCACCGGTAGATCCACCGCCAGCACGGCGAGAACCGGGTTCACCGGCAGCAGCAGATTGAGCAACACCACGCTGATGTGCGGTGCGAGCACCAGGGCGAGGTTGCGCCGGTGGCGCTGGGCGGCTTCCCAGGCGATGGTCTGACAGGCCACCAGGCTGGTGATTGCCTCCGGCCGCAGCACCAGATCGGCGTTCTCGCTGCTGAGGCCATGCTCCCGGCTGAGCAGCTCGATCGAGAGGTCGGCCTGCGCGAGGCTCAGGCCATCGATGGCGCTGCAGCCCAGCATCGCGATCGCTTCCCCCTGGGCCCGCCAGGCGTTCAGCCATCGGTGGCGCTCCACAGCGCTGGCCGCCGTGTGAAGGCTGGCGGAGGGCCCGTGCAGCCGGGTGGCCAGGCGCTCCACCAGCTCGCTGTGATGCTCCGCCAGCAGATGCAGCTGCCAGCCGGCCCGCTGCAGCTGCCTCAGCCCCTGCAGCAGCGGCCGCGACAGCTGCAGTTCGAAGCCAACGGCGCCCACCACCTGGCCCTGCCGCACCAGATAGAGCAGGGTTTCGCCGGGGGGCGTCACCAGTTCGGCCGGAGCGCGCAGGCCCAGCTGCTGCAGCATCGCGGCCCCACCCAGCTGGTGGAGCACCCCATTGATGCGCCCCTGCTGCCCTTCATTGCCCAGCGGTTGGATCGCCTCCACCACGGCCGGCAGCAGATCCTCCGCTTCCAGAACACTGCGCAGCGCGTGCAGGCCATGGGGTTTCTGGCGGCAGCGGAATCCCGCCACCGCCTGAATCAGCTCTTCGCTGCTGATCAGAAAGGGCATGGCATGGATGCCACCGAGGCGCCAGCTGCTGCTGCTCAGCACCACGGCTTCGCTCACCAGCAACCGGCGGCAGCGGGCCAGGGCATCGATCGCCTCCGGTCGCCGCAGCAGCACCCCCTGCCAGAGCAGATCCCGCTGGGCGTTGCCGTAGGTGAGAGAGGCGGTGAGTTGCCAGTCGCTGGCGGGATCAAACTGCATCAGGGCACCGGCACTGCCGTGCGGACCCACCACCAGCAGGGCTGCGCCCGCCACCAGCAGGTAAGGCACGGACGCCTGGTGCCACTGTTCCGCCCGGCGCAGCAGCGAGGGATGGCGGTTGTGGCCGTCTTGCTGCTGCGCCTGATGGAGCAGCCGTTGGAGCGTTCGCCGCTCCGGATCGTGCTGCGGGCTGTGCACCAGCCGCACCTCCAGCTCCCCCTCCATCACAAGGGCGCCGAAGGGGAGCTGCTGGAAGGCTCTGGCGCTGAGCAGGCGGGGATCACCATCGCGCCAGCGGCTGCTCACCAGGGCCTCTCCTGCCATCACCAGCCCATGGGCCGGCACTGGATCGCCCGCTCCCAGCAGCAGCCGGTCTCCGGCTGTGAGGGCGGCGAAGGGGCGCTGCTGCCAGCGGCCATCCCCCTGCCGCACCATGAAGTTCAGATCGGTGAGCCGCTGCTGCAGCTGCTGATCAAAGGCCTCGGCAAAGCTGGGTGAGGGCGTCCAGGCCTTGAACACCTGGTTGGCTGTTTCCAGGGTCCACTCCAGCAGCACCGCGGCGGGGTTGCCCTGGGCCAGCAGGCTGCTGAACCAGAACAGATCCAGCCAGCTGCCGGCGGTTTGCGGTTGGCGCAGGCTCTGCAGGCAACGCCTGGTGAGGGGGACGTAGCCGAACGCCAGAAACAGCAGCAGGCCAGGCCAGGCGGGTAACTCCAGCAGGGCCACGCCGGCCAGAACGCCCGTGGTGCCACCGAGTCTCCAGAGGGCCGGGCGGGATGCCCGGGGCGTGAGCTGCAGCGGCTGACGCTGCTCGTGCAGCAGGGCCAGGCGCAGCAGGGCCTGCAGTTGCTTGCGCCGCAGCGGGCGGCGGCCGCTGTGCCGGATCACCAGGCTGCCGGCCAGCGTGTTGACCCGCACGGCCTGCACCCAGGCCAGATGCAGGCTGGCGTTGAGCAGCCGCTGCTGCAGGGTGTGGTTGTTCAGCAGGGCGGAGCTGGAGAGCCGCATCCGATGCGGCAGCACCTGCCGGATCTGCCAGGGCTCGCCCTGGGGGGCGAGGTTGATCCGATCGCCGGCACGCAGCTCTGGCATCGCTTCAGCCTGCACAGCCGCAGCGGCGGCCTGGCGTGTTGTGGCACACCCCGGGCCGCAGGCTCGCGCACCGCTGGGATCTCGTTAAAGTTGGCGCGTTCCGTCAGCAGTGATGTGGCGATTGAGCGGCGCTTGCGCCTCTCGGCCGCCGAATGCATCGCCGGTTGACATCAATCCCCAAAGGAGGAGGTGCCCGTGAGTCACAGTTGTTCCAAGCAGGGTCTGCTGATCGCGGAGAACGCCGGCTGATTACGGCGCCTGATTCCTAGATCATTCGGTTCCGCGCCAGAGCGGACCCGGCGAGAGCCCCCGGAGAGCCAGCGTCAGCTGCGTTCTCCGGGGGCATCGTTTTTCTGGCACAGCTCAAGGCCGCTGGCCCAGCGGCGGCAGCGCCAGCCGGCGGATCTGGCCTCGCGCAGCAGCTGTTGCTGGCGCTGGCGCGAGGAGCCCCAGCCGGGATCGCGGGGATTGAGCAGCAGCGCATCCAATCGCTCCAGCTGCGTCTTGTCGCGGCGGGCGCGGGGGAAGCTCACCTGCTGGCGCTGGCTCAGCTGGGGCACCAGGTAGCTGGTGGTGCTGAGGCGCGCCTCGGCGGGAACGGCGGCGATCGCCTCCCGCACCGCCGGCAGCTGATCCACCCGCTCCAGGTAAGGCCCTGTGAAGAACCACGGTTTGGCCAGGGCTGCCCAGCACACCACACTCCAGCCGAAGCGCCGCCAGGGCACCGGCTGGCGCGGCTGCAGGGCCAGGCCATCGATGGCCGCCACCACGGCGATCACGGCCACCGGCAGGCTGTAGTGATGGATCAGGGTGCGCTGGGGAGCTTCCTCGGAGAGCACGTTCACCAGCACCAGCGGGATCGCTCCGGCCAGCACCGGCAGCGAGGCCTTCCGCCAGAACGGCGCCACCGCCACGCTGATCAGCAGCAGATACACCAGCCCGCCGGCCCAGTCCACATGCCGGATCAGCAGATCGGGCCGGGTGAGCAAGCCCAGCAGCACCTGATCGAGGCTGTCGCCCAGGTAGGAAAACAGCGCTCCGGCAGCCTTGGGCCCGGCATCGCTGCCCTTGAGCAGCGGATAGAGCCAGCGGTTGAGCAGGGCCAGCCAGCCCAGGGCCAGGCCGAGGGCAGCGCCGGCCCAGATCCAGCGCCGCCGCAGCGCCTGCTCCAGCCCCAGACCGGCCACCACCAGCACCAGGCCGTCGCGGCAGCCCAGCAACAGCACCAGCAGGCCGAACCACAGCCAGGGCCGCTGGGCCCGGCTGGCCCAATAGGCACCGGCCAGGGCCGGCATCACCCACACCTCGGGGTGGAAGTCGAACAGGTTGGCGTTGAACACCACCGGCTGCAGCCACCACAGGCCGCAGGCCAGCCAGCAGAGCTTGGGGCTCAGGCCGGCCTGGCGGCCCACCCACCACAGCGGCAGGGCGGTGAAACTCAACGCTGCAGCCTGGCTGGCCAGCAGCCACTGCACGCTGCCCAGCAAGCGGTAGGGCAGGGCGGCGCCATAGAGGGCCCAGGCGCCGTGGTCGGCCAGGATGTGCACCCCCTCCATCGAGGAGATCGGCGGCAGGCCGCGGCTCACCAGCCAGATCCACTGATCGAACAGGCCCAGGTCGTAGGCGTTGCTCTGCAGCAGGGCGTGGCGGGCTGCGGCGCAGATCCACAGCAACAGCGCAATCGCCCCACTGGTGAGCCAGAGGTTGCGGGGCGGCAGGCTTCGGCTCTCGGGCATGGGCGGACGCTCAGGCGCCGAGCTTCCCATAGGCTGCCGGCCCTGGCCATGGATGGCGGTGGGCGTGCGGGCGAAGCTGGCGGAGCTGATGCGCTACGGCGGCGTGGGGGTGCTGGCCGCGGCCATTCATGCGTTGGTGCTGCTCAGCGGTGAACGCCTGGGAGCACCCCTGCCCCTGGCCAACCTGCTCGGTTTTCTGCTGGCTTCCCTGTGGGGCTATCTGGCCCATGCGCTGTTCACCTTCCGCGAACGCACCGGCGGTATGCCGTTCCCGCGCCGCTGGCTGGTGATCCAGAGCGGCGTGAATGTGTTGCTGAGCCTGCTGTTGCCCGGCTGGCTGGCCGGCTGGGCCCGCACGGCCGGCGGCACGCTGGTGCTGGTGTTCACCCCCACGGCGGTGAACTACGTGATCTGGTCGCTGGCGGCGCGGCACAGCGCGCGGCGGCGTGCACGCTCGCAGCCGCTGGAGCCCCAGCCGCTGCTGTTTCACGCCGATGATCTCGGGCTGGATCCCGCCGTGAACGCTGCGATTGTGCGATTGCACGATGCCGGCGCTCTCCAGTCCGCCAGCGTGCTGGTCACGGCCCCGGCGGTGCAGGAAGCGGTTGCCCTCAGCCGGCGGCGGCCGCAGCTGCAGATCGCCCTGCATCTCTGCCTGAGCGAGGGGCTGCCGGCTGCCCCCCCGGCGTTGATCCCGGATCTGCTCGATCCCCAGGGCCGCCTGGCGCTGGGCTTCGGCCGCTTGCTGCTGAGCGGGTGGCTGCCGCCGGGTGCGCCGCGCCGCCGCCGCCTGGAGGAGCAGCTGGCCCGCGAGCTGCGGGCGCAGGTTGAGCGTTTTCAGCAGCTGTTTCCCGATCGGCCGCTGCTCCTGGATGGCCATCAGCACCTTCACCTGCTGCCCCTGGTGTGGCAGCAGCTGCTCCAATTGCCGCCCCCGCTGCGGCCGATCTGGATCCGCACCCTGCGCGAGCCCTGGCCCTGGCGGGGGATCCCCGCTGCGGCCTGGCGACACAGCTGCCAGGCCCTGGGGCCGCTCAAGTGGCTGCTGCTGCGCCTGCTCAACCGCGGCCGCGCCGCTGAGCTGGCCCGCTTGGGGATCGCCACCAACCAGGGTTTCAGCGGCGTGCTGTTCACCGGCTTGATGGATCGGGCGGTGATCGCTGCGGCGGAGCGCCGTCTCAGCGGCGGTGGCCTGGTGCTCGCCCATCCGAGTGAGCCGTGGCCGGCCGGTGCCGAGCTGCCGGCCTATCCACTCTCGAGCCGCTTCTATCGCTCCAGCTGGCGTCAGCGCGAGGCCGACGCGCTGATGCGCCGCACCAGATAGGGCGGTCGCCGCTTGCTTTCCTCAAAGATGCGGCCGATGTATTCCCCGAGGATGCCGATGCCGATCAGCTGCACGCCCCCGAGGAACAGCACCGCCACGATCAGTGAGGCGTAGCCGGGCACATCGATGCCGTGCAGCAGTGTGCTCACCACCAGCACCAGGGCATACACCAGGCTGATCAGCGAAATCACGGTGCCCACGCCGATCCAGATGCGCAACGGCAGCACCGAGAAGCTGAAGATGCCATCGAGGGCGTAGCTGAACAGCCGGCGAGCGTTCCAGGTGGTGGCGCCGCTGCCGCGCTGGGGGCGGTCGTAGCTGATGTCCACGCTGCGGAAGCCCGTCCAGGGGAACAGGGCCTTGGAGAAGCGGGTGCCCTCGCGCATGTCGGTGAGGGCGCGCACCACCGGCTGGCTGAGCAGGCGGAAATCGCCGGCACCGTCCACCAGCTGCACCGAGTCGGTGAGGCGGTTGAACAGGGAGTAGAAGCCGGAGGCGCTGAGGATCTTCAGGGTGGATTCCTGATCGGCGGCGCTGCGGATCGCCGTCACCATCTCGGCTCCCTCCTGCCAGAGGCGCACCATCTCCGGGATCAGCTCCGGTGGGTGTTGCAGGTCGGCATCGATCAGCACCACCGCATCGCAGCGGCCCCGGGCTTCGTCGAGCCCGGCGAGCATCGCCGCCTCCTTGCCGAAGTTGCGGGTGAGTTCGATCAGGCTGATCGGCAGGGCTGCCGGCTGATCCCGCCGCTCCTCGATCGCCGCGCGGATCACGGCAGCCGTGTGATCTCGCGACCCGTCGTCGATCAGCAGCAAGCGCTCCGCCACGCCGAGCGCTTCGATCGCGGCGATGAACTCCCGGATGCCCGCGGCTTCGTTGAAGCAGGCGGCCACCACCCAGAGGCTCGGCGGCGCGGCAGCACTCGGGGGCGGGCTCATCCGGCAGACCCGATGGCCGGGCGTGAAGGGGAAGGCATCAGCAAAGCATTGGCGGTGTTAACGCAGCCTTAAGGTTTGGCAAAGGCCCGGGCCGCTCCATGACCGTTGAGCAACAGCGCACGATCCACACGCCCTGGGGCAGTTTGACGCCCGCGGTGGATCTGCTGCCGCTGCTCTACATGCTGGTGCTCTACGGCGTGGTGTATTTCCTGCCGTTCGGCGTGTTCGAAGCCTGGACCACGGGAGAAGATGGCCCGGCCGAGTGGCTGCAGTTCGCGGCCTATGCCGGTGCCTGTGTGTGCAGCCTGCGGGTGCTGTGGTTGCGGCGGCGGCAGTGGCGTTCGCTGCAGGGCCTGGCCTGGCTGCTGCTCACCCTGTTTCTCTTCTATGTGGCGGCGGAGGAGATCAGCTGGGGCGAGCGCATCCACGGCTGGGGTGTGGAGGCCCTGCGCAGCATCAACGCCCAGAAGGAAACCAACATCCACAATCTGCCGGCGGTGCAGAACTACCTGCATGTGTCGTTCATCAGTGCCGGCCTGTTCTTCGGCTATGCCGGCTGGCGCTGGATGCCCCGGATCGAGGCCTGGCCCGCGCGGCGCTACAGCCTCTACTTCCTGTTCGTGGCGCTCTTCTACACCTATTTCGATCTGAGCTGGATCAGCCATGCCGAGCGCATCCGCAATGATCAGGAGGGGATCGAGCTGCTGATGGCCGTGGGGCTGTTCCTGCACACGCGCTCCTGGGCGTTCAGTTCTGCTTCGCCTGATCCAGGAGGCGATCAAGCTGCTGCTGAACTTCGGCACGCACCGGGCCATTCCGCTCCAGGATCGCCACCCCGTCGCTGACGCGCTGCACCCGGTAGCCCTCCCCCTGCAGCATCCGCAGCAGGCGCACGGTTTTCTTCAGCGCTTTCTGCTCCTGCGGGAAGGCATCGGCGTAGCGAGCCTGATAGTCGATGTCCACCGCCAGCCAATCCACCGGATGAGGCTTGCCCTCCCGGTCCTGATAGGCCGTGTGATACGGAAAGCGCACCAGAATGGGGCGGGCCGCCAGATGCGGCACCAGGGGTGAGTTGGCCGCCACGCTGGCCTCGGCCGGGATCAGGGCCATGGCGTCGTGGGCGCTGCTGGCGTGCTGCCACTGGCGCCAGGGGCTGCGGTGCACCCAGGGCTGGATGCTGTCGGGGATCAGCCAGGAGAGGCTGCGGTTGGGGTTGCTCCCCAGGGTGAACAGCAGCGAGAGCAGGATGCAGCCCGCCCACACCCGGCGCAGCCGCCGCGAGGCGAACAGCGGCTGGTGGCGTTGCCACCACAGGGCGCTGCCGGCAAACAGGCCCGGCACCACCAGATAGGTGTAGCGGATGTTGATCGAGAGGGGGTTGTTGAAGCCCTGGGCCAGCAACAGGCCCAGCAGCGGCAGCCCCATCAGCAGCCAGCTGTCGAGGGCGATCCAGGGCACGAACAGCAGCGGCAGGCCCTGGCCGGCCAGATACAGCAGCGTGTCGCGCGGTGGGCTCACCAGCTCCCGGAGCAGCACCAGCGGTTGGCGCAGCACCAGGCCGGCCACCTCGAGGCTGCTGGCCTGCTCACGCCCCTGCAGGTACTGGCCGAAGTTCTCCACCATGAAGCGGCGGGAATTGTCGTGGCTGAACAGCGGCATCAGCACGTTGGTCACCAGCACCACCCAGCCACCACCCCAGGCGATCAGCCCCAGGGCCAGCGGCCAGCGCGAGCGTTCGCGCACCAGCAGCCAGATCCCCACCCCCACCAGCACCACGCCGGTGTCTTCGCGGATCAGGGGCATCAGCAGGGCCGCCGGCAGCGTGAGCCACAGCCGCCGCTCCAGCAGGCCGAGCAGCAGCACGAACACGCACAGCGGCAGCTGGCTCAGATCCGTGAAGTTGCCCAGCGCCGGGCCGATCACCGCATTGGCGCCGTAGAAGGCGAGGGTGAGCATCGCCGCCAGATCCGGCTCCAGGCGCCGCCGGGCGATGCGGTGCAGCACCAGGCCCGCCGCGGCGATCAGGGCCACCTGCAGCAGGGGCAGCGCCCACTTGCCCAGCAGGGCCACCAGCGGAAGCCACAGCACCAGCGTGGGCGTGAAGTGCTGGCCGAGCCGGTGGTACCCGAGGGCGGGCAGCTCTCCGCCGTGCACCACGTTGGTGGAGAGCTGCGAGGAGAGCGTGCTCTCGAAGGGATGGCCCTGCAGGCCATTCCAGAGGATCTGAAACAGGATGCCCTGATCCATGGAGGCGGCCAGGCTGTGCATCCGCCACCACTGCAGTGCCCAGCCCACGAGGGTGAACACGCCGGCCGCCAGCCACACCCGCTGCTCCGGGCTGAAACGTTGCTGTGAGCTCATGGCTGTTTCAGGTTGTGAGAAACGGTATGCACCGCCGCTGGCAGGCTGCGCCGAAGCGCCAGCGCACCGCGCGGGTCGAAGCAGAGGCTGCGGCTGAGATCGCGCAGGGCCAGCAGCACCGGCCCCACGCCCGCATCACCAGCTGAGGCGTCAGCCACCCGCGCAGCGCTGCAGCTGTTCCAGTCGGCCAGCAGCACCACGCTGCGGTAGGCACTGGGCCAGCGCCCGGGACCCTCCAGCTGCTCCAGCCCGGCGAACCAGCGATCAGCCGCAGCGGGCCTGTTCTGCAGCACCGCCAGCAGCGCCAGGCTCCAGAGGGCATCGCGATCGCTGGGGTTCTGCTGCAGCCGGGTTTCGGCCCAGCCCGCCACCTCGCGCTGGTAGCTGAAGCGTGGATCGAGCAGGTGCCACGGGCCGATGGCGGCGAACACCGCCTTCAGGCCGCGGGGGCCCTGCTCCAGGCCCCGGGCCAGGGTGATGAAGCGCTGGCTGAAACTCCCGGGTTGTGCGGCAGCGGGCTTCCGCCGCCACAGCTCCAGCTGGCGCCGGCGGCTCCAGGGCCAGGTCTGCACCCGTTCATAACGGCCATCGCGGCGCACGGCCCGGCTCAGGGCGCGGGCGGAGGGGCGGGTGGTGCCCTGGTCGCCGCTGGCGATCAGCCACCACTGGCCTTGCTCCAGCGCCAGCTCCTGCTCGCCGGGGTTGCGGCCCAGCCGCCGCACCAGGATCTGGCTGCCCCCCTGGCGGCCCAGCAGCGTGAGGGTGTGCTCGTTGAGATCGGCGCTGCTGCCGCTGATCAGCAACGTGGTGGGGGTGTCGCCCACCCGTTCGCGCAGGGATCGCAAGGCCGCCACCACGCTGCTGGGCGGATCGTGATGGAGCTGGCTGAGGCTGGCGCGGGCCTCGATCGCGCCGGCGCTGAGCAGGCCGAGCGCCAGGGCACCGCCGGCCCAGCGCTCGCGCCGCCGGCTGGCGATCCACTGCCCCAGTGCCCACCAGCCCCGGGCCAGCAGCAGGGCGAGCAGCGGCAGCACCGGCGCGATGTAGCGCTCGTCCTTGTTGGGGCTGAGGCTGGTGCACAGCCAGCCGCTGATCGCCACCCCCAGCAGCCAGGCCCAGCCGGCCGGCCAGTGCTGGCGCCAGCGCCCTCGGTGCTGCCACCCCAGCAGCCCCAGGCCGGCCAGGCCCGCTGCGAGCGTGGCCGCACCCAGCTGCCCGCTCCACAGGCGCGGATACCAGATCAGGCTGCGGGGATCGAGGCTGCCCGGGTCGCCCTCATCGGCGCCGGAGCTGATCACGGCCCGCTCGGTGCCGCTGATGGTGGTGATCCAGTTGTGATGCAGCCAGGGCAGCAGCAGCGCCAGCACCAGCGCCAGGGCCGCCCAGGCCTGCCAGCGCCGCCGCGGCTGAGCCTGGGCCTGCCCGAAGCTCCACAGGGCCGGCAGGGCCAGCACCAGCAGGGCGCTCTGTTTGATCAGCAGGGCCGCGGCGATCGCGCCGGCGGCCGCCAGCGCCTGTCCCCAGCGGCCGCCGCGCTCGGGCCGTTGCCAACGCCAGAGCAGCCACAGGGCCAGGCTGCAGCTGGCGGTGAGCGGCATGTCCAGGGTGAAGTCCACCCGCAGATCGGAGAGGGCTGGCGCCAGGGCCACCAGGGCGGCCGCCAGGAGCCCGAAGCCCGGGCTGAGCAGCTGCCGGCCCCAGAGGCCGATCACCACCAGCAGCACCCCGTGCCAGAGGCTCAGCACCCAGCTGGCGGCATCGGGCTGTTCGCCGGCAAGGGCCATCACCGTGCCGCTCACCAGGGAGGAGAGGGGCGGGATCTTGGGGGAGAGATCCAGCAGGCCCTGCCAGCCGGGCCAGGCTCCCCCCGGCAGCAGCCCCAGGGCGCGGCCGTGGTCCACGGCGCTGTTGAGATAGTCGGCCTGATCCCAGGCGGGCAGGCGCTGATCCGCCAGCAGCCAGGCCCGATCCGCAGCGGTGGCCAGCAGCCAGATCAACAGCAGCGCCAGCCACCACAGCCAGGGTGAACGCTTCAACACAGGCAGCCGGTGCACGAGGGCGAGACGGGAAGTCTGAGCGAGAGGCCAAGTGCAGCGGATCTGTAGCGACTGCTACATGCCATTGCGTTTTGTGGCACAGATCGACTGCTCTGGATGTGGCAGGTCTCGCAGGATGGCCATACGGCGCTCTGCGCCCGATTCCTCTTTTGGTGTGAGGACCATGAAACTGTTCCAGAAGCTTCTTCTGGCGCCTGCTGCCCTGGGCCTGATGGCTCCTGTGGCTGCATCCGCCTCTGAACTCAACATCGCTGGCGTCAGCCAGTACGGCTCTGAGGAGCAGGTGACTTCGATCACCCAGTTCTCCGATGTGCAGCCCACCGACTGGGCCTACCAGGCACTGAGCAACCTGATCGAGCGCTACGGCTGCGTTGCCGGCTACCCGAACGGCACCTACCGCGGTCAGCGTGCGATGACCCGCTTTGAAGCGGCCGCCCTGCTGAACGCCTGCCTCGATCGGATCACCGAAGTGACCGACGAGCTGAAGCGCCTGATGAAGGAGTTCGAAAAGGAACTCGCCATCCTGAAGGGCCGCGTGGATGGCCTGGAGGCCAAAGTGGGTGAGCTGGAAGCCACCCAGTTCTCCACCACCACCAAGCTGAAGGGTGAAGCCACCTTCGACATGGGTGCCTACACCTATGGCGGTTCTGCCAAGAAGGGCAACAACGGCCCCGGTGTGGGTGACAACGGCCTCTATTCGGCCTTCGTCTTCAACTACGACGTCCGTCTGAACCTGAACACCAGCTTCACCGGCAAGGATCTGCTCTACACCCGTCTGCGCGCGGGTAACTACGCCGATTCCGCCTTTGATGGTGGTCAGTACCGCGGCACCAAGCTCGATAAGTCGTTCGAGTCGAAGGCTGGCCCGAACGTTGTCGATATCGACCGTCTGTACTACACCTTCCCGGTGGGCGACAGCCTGAAGTTCACCCTGGGTGCCCGCGCTCGTAACACCGAGCTGCTGGCGATCCGTCCTTCGGCTTATAAGTCGAACCTGCTCGACTTCTTCACCGGCACCTACGGCGCTTCCGGCGTTTACAACAAGGAAACCGGCGCAGCCATCGGTGCTGTGTGGAAGCAGAAGGTGAAGAAGGGCAATCCCTACATGGCCGCTTCGGTGAGCTATGTGGCCAAGAATGCTCAGGATGGCAACCCGAACACCGGCGGCATCATGACCGACGGTGGCGGCGGCTCCTTCACCGCTCAGATCGGTGGTGCCGGCAAGCAGTGGGGCCTCACCGGCGCCTACCGCTACGGCCAGTGCGGTACCGACATCCGCTCCGGTACGCAGTACACCTACGCCCTCTCCAAGCTGAAGTGTGCTGACCTGAACGGCGGCGCTGCCACCAACAGCTTTGCCATCAACGGCTACTGGCAGCCCCAGGACGGCGGCTGGGTGCCCTCCATCAGCGCCAGCTGGGGCATCACCGGTTTCACCGATGGCTATGAGGACCTGAGCAACACCCAGAACGCTCAGTCCTGGATGGTGGGCCTCCAGTGGGAGGACGTGTTCATCAAGGGCAACTCCGCCGGTATGGCCGTGGGTCAACAGCCCTTCACCACCTCCACCTTCAACGGCGACACTCCCTACGACGGCAACTACGCCTGGGAGTGGTGGTACAACTTCCAGGTCACCGACAACATCAGCGTGACCCCGGCTCTGTTCTATCTGAGCCGTCCCGCTGGTCAGAACACCCCTCAGGGTGAGACCTTCAACGCCTTCGGTGGCGTGGTTCAGGTGGGCTTCAAGTTCTGATCCTCACGCTCCCTCACACATCCCTCAGCCCCTCGCGTCAGCGGGGGGCTTTTTCATGAGCTGCGGCCAGGCCCGGTGCCGTCGGCGGTGAAGATGGAGGCTGATCCCCGCCGTTGCTCTTGCCCTCGCCCCGGTCGTCCCGTGATCCGTATCAGGTGCTGGGGGTGGCGGCCTCCGCCAGCGCCGCGGAGTTGAAGGCGGCCTACCGGGCTCTGGTGAAGCAGCATCATCCCGATGCCGGGGGAGACGAGCATCGGATCCTCGAGCTCAACGCCGCCTGGGAGGTGCTGGGCGACGCAGAGCGGCGGGCTGAGCACGATCGCCTGCACCGCCGATCCAGCCAGGCGCAAACCCGCGCCGCCCGCACGGCCACCGCTCAGGCGGCCCGCGGCGATGCCGAGCTCCTGGCCTGGCTGCAACAGGTGTATGCCCCGATCGATCGGTTGCTGGCCCAGGTGATCAATCCCTTCCCGGCGCAGCTGCGAGCCCTCTCCGCTGATCCCTACGACGACCAGCTGATGGAGGCCTTCTGCGGTTTCCTGGAGCAGAGCCAGGCCAAGCTGGAGAAGGTGGAAACCCTGTATCGCTCCCTGGCGGCTCCCGCTTCAGCCCAGGGCTTCAGCCTCAGCCTCTATCACTGCCTCTCCCAGGTGCAGGACGCCCTCACGGAGCTGGAGCGCTACACGATGGGCTATGTGGATGGCTATCTGCGCGATGGCCGCGAGATGCTGCGGGAGGCCAAGCAGCGCCGCTCCCGCCTGCACGACGAGCGGCGGCGCCTGGAGATTTAGAAGGCCTCGAGCTGGTCGGCCCGCAGCCACACATCCGGTACGGGCCGGCGGAAGCGCAGCTGGGCGTAGTCGCCCTTGAGCAGCAGCACCTCGGCCGGTCCTTCAAAGATGTAGTTGGGAGCTGCGGCATCGCTGGCCTGGGCTTCCAGGCTGGCGCCATAGGCCGCGCGGTTCACCTTCACCAGGCTGCCCTTCTTGATGGTGCTCTTGGCTGCGGCCTGAGGTGCCGCTGCGGGCGTTTCAGCCATGGCGCTTGTGCGTGCTGCCAGGCAGGCTAGAGCCCTCCTGTGAGTCCTTGTTCTGTGCCCTTAAGCCTGGCGCTGTTGCTGGTGCTGTTCGGCGGCCTGCTGCTGCTGGCCCTCTTCCTGGACGACATCGCCTCCCAGATCCGCATGCCCGGCATCCTGCTGGTGCTGGTGCTCGGCCTGCTCATCGACAACGACGTGCAGCCGGGCCCCGCTCAGCAGCCCTCACTGATGAGCCTCAGTCACGCCGATCAGCTGGCCCAGTTCGCCCTGGTGCTGGTGCTGTTCTTCGGGGGGCTGGCCGCCAACTGGCAGCAGATCCGTCAGGTGCTGGTGCCCTCGCTGCGCCTGGCCACGCTCGGATCGCTGCTCACCGCCGGCGCCCTTTCGCTGGTGGTGCTTCTGGCCCAGAGCCTGCCGCTGCGCGAGTACGCCCTGGGTGTGGCCGGTGCGCTGTTCATCGGTGCCATGTTCTGCAGCACCGATGCTTCGGCCGTTCTCACCCTGCTCAGGCCCCTGCGCCAGCGCTTGCCCCTGCGCCTGCTGGACCTGCTCGAGTGCGAATCCGGCTTCAACGACCCCATCGCCGTGGTGCTCGCCGGCCTCGCCTTGGCCCTGCCGCACAGCCAGGACACCGAGCTGGCGCCGCTGCTGGTGGAGGTGGTGCGCCAGTTTCTGCTCGGGGCCTTCCTGGGCTTTCTCGGGGGTAAGGCAGCGGGGCTGATGCTGGGAAAGCGGCGCCATCCGCTCAATCTCAGCCAGGTGACGGTGATGGCCCTGGCTGCCCTGATGCTGGTGGCCGGCGGCTCGGCCCTGGTGGGGGCCAGCCCGCTGCTGGCCGCCTATGTGATGGGGCTGGTGCTGGGCAACAGCGAGGAGGTGGACCAGGAGCAGCTGGAGGCCAGCCAGGCCGGCTTCGCCAAGCTGGCCGAGCTGATGCTGTTCCTGTGCCTGGGGCTGGTGGTGCAGCCCACCGATGTGGTGGCGTTGATGCCCACTGCCCTGCTGCTGCTGCTGGTGCTGCTGCTGGTGCGTTGGCTGGTGGTGGCCCTGCTGCTGCTGCGCTCCGGTTTCAGCCGTGCCGATTGCCATTTCACGGCCCTGGCAGGGCTGCGCGGAGCCGTGCCGGTGGCCATTGCCCTGCAGGCGGCCGCTTCCGATGTGCCCTGGGGTGAGGCGATGCCAGCCTTTGCCTTGGCGGTGGTGCTGCTGGGCCTGGTGCTGCAGGGATCGCTGCTGCAGCCTGTGGCGCGGCGGCTGGGCCTGGTGGCTGCGTCCCATCCCTAGCGTTGGCCTTGAGTTTGAGCTGAGCGCGTGCGGATTCTCTTGGTGGGTTGCAGCGGTTTCGTGGGCCGCGCCCTGGTGCCGCTGCTGCTGGAGGCCGGTCACACGCTCACGCTGGTGAGCCGCAGCAGCCGGCCCCTGCCGGCCCTGGAGCACCCGCAGCTGCAGCGCCTGCAGGCCGATCCCTCGCGTGCCGCCAGCTGGCAGCAGCCCCCCCTGCAGCAGGCGTTGGCTGAAGCGGAAGCCGTGGTGAACCTGGCCGGCGAACCGATCGCGGAGAAGCGCTGGACCCCGCAGCACCTGCAGCTGCTCAGCAGCAGCCGGATCGACACCACCCGCGCCCTGGTGGCCGCCATGGCTGCCCTGCCGGAGGAGCAGCGGCCGGGGGTGCTGATCAATGGATCGGCCATCGGCTACTACGGCACCAGCACCACGCAGCGCTTCGTGGAGAGCAGCCCCGCCGGAGGTGATGTTCTCGGCGGGCTCTGCGCCGCCTGGGAGGCGGAAGCCCGCGCAGCGGAGGCCTTCTGCCGGGTGGTGATCCTGCGGATCGGCATCGTGCTCGGCGGCGATGGCGGTGCCCTCGGCAAGATGCTGCCGGTGTTCCGGCTGGGCTTCGGCGGGCCGATCGGGACGGGTCAGCAGTGGATGAGCTGGATCTCCCGCCGCGATCTCTGCCAGTTGATCGCCACCGCGATCACCGATCAGGCTTACAGCGGCGCGTATAACGCCGTGGCGCCCGAGCCCTGCCGCATGGCGGCCTTCGCTGCGGCGCTCGGCCGTTGCCTGGGCCGACCCAGCCTGCTGCCCGTGCCGGGGCCGATGCTGCAGCTGTTGCTGGGGGATGGCGCCAAGGTGGTGCTGGAAGGCCAGCAGGTGCTGCCGCAGCGCCTGCTGGAGCAGGGTTTCCCGTTCCGCGACGCTGAGCTCAGCGCTGCACTCGCCGCTGCCACCAGTTGAGGGCCCAGCCCAGCACGCCACTGAGGATCGCAGCGCCCATCAGCAGGCCGATCGCCGGGGTGAACAGCGGCTCCCACAGCCGCTGAAACCAATCCAGGGGTGTGTCGATGCCGCGGCTGTGGCACAGCACCGCCACGCCGAACCAGATCGCCCCGGCGATCACCACGAACACATCCACCACCAGCAGGGTGTCGATCCAGCCTTTGAGGCGCTGGCCGAGCGGTTGGGCGCTGCTGCTGGGTTCAGCCATTCAGGAGGGCCTGCAGATCGGCGGCCATCCTGGCGGCACCGCCGCCGCTGCCGATGCGCTCCCGCCCCAGTTGTTGCAGCTCGTTCCGCCAGCGCTGATCGTGGAGGAGCCGCTCCAGCAGGTTCTCCAGCAGCCTGGCGGTGCCATCGAGCTGTTGTTCGCTGCCGGCGGCGCCGTTGGCGCAGAACACACCCGGCCCCAGCAGGCGCCGCTGGGCTTCCGCGAAGTTCTCGGTGAACTGGGGGCCATCACCCACCAGCTGCAGCACGGGCTTGCCCAGGCCCACGCACTGTTCGGCGGCCGTGCCTGTCATCGAGAGCAGCAGGTCGCACTGCTGCACCACCGCGGCGAAGCGGCCCCATTCCAGCTGCAGGCGCAGGGGGCCGCGCTGCAGGCTGCAGCTCTCGTCCCCATCCAGCTGCAGCTTCCAGCCCAGCCGGCTGGCCAGGGGGGCCACCTCCTGGGGGGTGAGCTTGCCCACCAGTGCGGCGTGCAGGCCCAGGCGCTCCGCTGGGCGTAAGGGTTCCGGCAGGCGCTCCAGCAACCGCAGCATCAGCTCCAGGTTGTGCAGCGCCTCGGGCAGGCGACTGCCCGGCAGCAGGCCCAGCCGTTGCAGCGGGCTGCCTGCCAGGGGCTCGCTGGCGCTGAGGGCGCCGTCGAAGAAGGGATTGCCGAAGAAGTGCACCGGCCGCTGCAGCTGGCCGCTGAGGTCGGCGGCGGTGAGCGCATCGCGGCTGTAGATGGCCCGCGTGCGCCGCTGGCGCAGGCAGGGGGCGCAGGGCCAGGGCAGGCGCAGCCGGCCCTCGTAGTGGCTGGAGTAGGCCACCAGATAGGTGGCTGTTGGCCGGCGGCTCAGCCAGGCCGCCATCACGGGGATCACATCGCCCACCACCAGGATCAGTTGGTAGCGGCGGGCGATGCGCAGCAGCAGCAGCAAGCGACCCAGCAGGTACAGGATCTGCCCCTGCACCACTTCGGTGAGCCGCCCCAGCGCACTGGTGTAGCCCAGGCCGCCGGTGCTGTACTCGCGGGTGCGGCCGCGGATGCGGATCCCGGCTTGTTCGTAGGCGCGGCCATGGCCCACCAGAGGCAGGGCTTCAACGCTCAGCCCGCGCTGCTGCAGGGCCTCACCGATCAGAGCGCCGCTGAGATCTTCTCCGTGGCCGTTGCTCAGCAGCAGAATCGGCTGGCCGCCACCGCTGGGCCGGTTCAACCCTTCAGCCAAGCCTGAACTTTTTGCAGCGCCTGCCAGTCGGGACGGCGGGCCAGACCATCGGCGATCGAGCCATCCAGCTCCTCGGCCAGGTCGGGGGCCATCGCCCGCACGCGCATCACCCACTCGATGTGCTCGCGCACGCCCTTGGCGTTGGTTTCCAGCATCGCCAGGCTGAGGTTGATCCGGGCCTGCGGATCCTGGGGGTTGAGCTTCACGGCATTGCGTGCCGAGCGCAGGGCCGCCTGGGGTTGGTTGTCGAGCAGCTGCAGCCAGGCCAGGCAGGTCCACCCCGCCGAGAGCCGCGGCTCGTGCTGGGTGATCGTGAGGAAGCTGTCGATCACCTCCGGCAGCGGCGCACCCTCCTGGTAGCGCTGCAGAGCCTGCTCAAACAGCGAAGGGGCTTCGGCAACGGCGTCGGTCATGGGGCTGGCAGCGGGCCTGTTCTTGCCCTCAGGTTCGCACCCGGGCGGCCAGGGCTGGCTCACACCGCAAACGAGCTGCCGCAGCCGCAGGTCTGGGTGGCGTTGGGGTTGG
>CAJXSQ010000005.1 GCA_913061215.1 uncultured Synechococcus sp.
GGGGCGGTGGCGCCGCTGCCGATCGACGTGACGGCCATGCAATTCGCCTTCATCTTCCATTACCCGGATGCGGACATCACCAGTGGTGAACTGCACGTGCCGGTGGGGCAGCCCGTTGCACTGCAGATGAAGGCGATGGATGTGATTCACGCCTTCTGGGTGCCGCAGTTCCGGCTCAAACAGGACGTGATTCCCGGCCAGCCCACCCTGCTGAGCTTCACGCCCACCCGCACCGGTCAGTATCCGATCGTCTGCGCTGAGCTGTGCGGCCCGTATCACGGGGGCATGCGCTCCACCGTGATCGTGGAGGAACCCGAAACCTTTGCCGACTGGGTGGCCCGCAACAGCCCGGCCGCCCCTGCTCCTGCAGCCATTCCCGTGCAGTCATGACCATCAGCCTGACGCCTGAGCAGAACAGCGGTTCGCTGCAGCCCCAAGGGTGGTTGCGCTACCTCAGCTTCAGCACCGACCACAAGGTGATCGGGCTGCAGTATCTGGTGTGCGGCTTTCTCTTCTATCTGATCGGCGGTGCCCTGGCCGGCGCGATCCGCACCGAGCTGATCACACCGATCTCCGATTTCCTGCCGCGGGAAACCTACAACGAGGTGCTCACCCTGCATGGCACGGTGATGATCTTCCTCTGGATCGTGCCGGTGGTGAACGGTGCTTTCGGCAACTATCTGGTGCCGTTTTACGTGGGCGCCCGCGATATGGCCTTCCCACGGCTGAATGCGGTGGCCTTCTGGCTGATCCCGCCCGCGGGCCTGCTGCTGATCGCCAGCTACTTCTTCGCCGGTGCCTCCCAGTCCGGCTGGACCGCCTACCCGCCGCTGAGCATCACCACACCAGCCACGGGCCAGATCATCTGGATCCTGAGTGTGTTGCTGCTGGGCGGCAGCTCCATCTTCGGTGGCATCAACTTCATCGCCACGATCCTGAAGCTGCGGCGGCCGGGCCTGAAGCTGATGCAGCTGCCGATGTACTGCTGGGCCATGCTCGGCACGAGCATCCTGGTGGTGCTCTCCACGCCGGTGCTGGCGGGCACGCTGGTGCTGCTCAGCTTCGACATCATTGCCCACACCGGCTTCTTCAACCCGGCCCTGGGCGGCAACGCCGTGGTGTATCAGCACCTGTTCTGGTTCTACTCGCACCCAGCCGTGTACATCATGGTGCTACCGGCCTTCGGGCTGGTGAGTGAAATCCTTCCGGTGCATGCCCGCAAGCCACTGTTCGGTTACACCACGATGGTGTATTCGATCATGGCGATCGTGTTTCTGGGCCTGATCGTGTGGGCCCACCACATGTTCACCAGCGGCACACCGCCCTGGATGCGCCTGTTCTTCACCATCGCCACGGCCTTCATCGCCGTTCCCACCGGCATCAAGTTCTTCAACTGGCTGGCCACTCTCTGGGGCGGCAAGATCAGCCTGAACACGGCGATGCTGTTCTGCTGCGGCTTCATCGTGAACTTCGTGTTCGGCGGCATCACCGGCGTGGCCCTGGCCCAGGTGCCCTTCGACATCCACGTGCACGACACCTACTTCGTGGTGGGGCATTTCCACTACATCGTCTACGGCGGCACGGTGTTCGTGATCTTCGCCTCGATCTACCACTGGTATCCGAAGGTGACCGGGCGACTGCTGAACGAGCCGCTGGGGCAGCTCCACTTCTGGCTCACCTTCGTGGGCTTCAACCTCTGCTTCGCACCCCAGCACTGGCTCGGCCTCAACGGCATGCCGCGCCGGGTGGCCGAATACGACCCCCAGTTCACCCTGATCAATCAGCTCAGCAGCGCCGGCGCCCTGCTGATGGCGATCAGCACCCTGCCGTTCCTGATCAACGTGGTGATGAGCGCCTTCAACGGCACCCCGGCCGGCGACAACCCCTGGAACGCCCTCACCCCCGAATGGCTCACCAGTTCGCCGCCACCGGTGGAGAACTGGAAGGGCGAACCACCCCTGGTGCACGAGCCCTACGGCTACGGGCACCAACCCGGCGAACTCAGCCTGGAGGCCACCAGCGGCCGTGAGCTCTGGACCCTCGGCCAGACGGAGCAGCGATGACAACCCTCAACCACAGCGACAGCGCCCACGGCGATCACCGCCTGTTCGGCCTCGCCACCTTCCTGGTGGCCGATGGCATGACCTTCGCCGGCTTCTTCGCGGCCTACCTCACCTTCCGGGCCGTGAATCCCCTGCCCGATGGCCACAACTACGAGCTGGAGCTGCTGCTGCCCACGATCAACACCCTGCTGCTGCTGATCAGCAGCTTCACCTTCCACCGGGCCGGCGCAGCCCTGCGCCGCGGCAACCATCCGCTCTGCCAGCGCTGGCTGCTGCTCACGGCGCTGCTGGGATTCAGCTTCCTGGCCGGGCAGATGAAGGAGTACTTCGCCCTGCCCTTCGGCCTCAGGGACAACCTGTTCGCCAGCACCTTCTACGCGATCACAGGCTTCCACGGCCTGCATGTGACCCTGGGGGGATTGATGATCCTGATCGTGTGGTGGCAGAGCCGCACGGGGGGCCGGATCAGCGCCAACAACCCCTTCCCGCTGGAGGCTGCCGAGCTCTACTGGCACTTCGTGGATGGGATCTGGGTGATCCTCTACGGCCTTCTTTATCTGCTCTGATGGCTGGTGTTGCCATTCACCCTTGCATCGGCATCGCAAGGATCGGCACAATTGCCGCAGTTGTTCTCAGCCTCTCCGGTGTTCGTTGAAGAGAAAGTGAGTGCGCCCGTGCAGATGCTGGAAGGCAAAGCGCTGCTCGACAAGGCACGCTCCCTCAGCAATCGCCCCGAAGATCAGATCGCCAGGGCCTGCGGCTACGTGGGGCCGAGCGGGCGAGTGCTGAAGAAAAGCTTCTACCGGGCACTGGTGCTGGCCAAGGGCTACACGCTGCCCAGCCAGAGCACTGGCTCCAGTGGCGGCGGCAGCCGCGGCCGTCAGGCGGAATTCCGCACGCGGGTGCACGGCAACGGCAACCTGCTGATCGGCCACGCCTACACCCGCCGGATGGGCCTGGAGCCCGGCCAGGAATTCCGGATCGAAATCCACCAGGAAACGGGCTCCATCTGGCTGCTGCCCATGGCTGAGGAGAGCGAGCTCGAGGACAGCGAGCTCGATCAGGCCGGCTGAGCCGGACCGCCGCGGTCGTTGGGGCCGTGGAAGGCGGCGCTGAACACCAGCAGATCGATGCCGCTGAACAGGAAGCTGATTCCCACCAGCACACCGAGCACGCTGAGCAGGCCACCAGCCTTCATCGTGACGATGATCAGGCCGAGCACAAAGGTGACGATGCCGTTGGCCAGGCCCCAGCCCCAACCGGCCATCTCCCGGTGCGACAGCGACACGATCGTGGCCACCACGCCCTCCACCAGGAACACGATGCCGATGGCAAACGCCAGCGCCGCCACCTGAGCGGCCGCCGGCACCATGCCGGCGCTGAACTGCTGAATGATCCAGGCACCGGTGACCACGAACAACGTGGACACCACCAGCCGCCAGAAGCAATGCCAGGCGCTGAGCCGGCGGGAGCGATTGAGGCTGTTCACCCAGCCGATGATCCCGCCCACGAGGAAGGCCAGCGCCACGATCACGGTGACCCAGGCGGAGGCGATCACGGGGAACAGCAGGGCCAGCAGACCCAGCACCAGCAGCAGGATGCCTTCGGCGATGGTGAAGCTGCGCAGGGAGCTCAGGTCGAGCTCCGGTTTGTCGGAAGCCATGGAGAACTGCTCAGGAGCGGTTGATGACGATGCTCCGCACGGTTCACACGGAACATCCACGACCGGACGGTAGACATCAGGGGCGGGATCGTCAGCCCCAGCCGTGCTCCGCCAGCCAGGCCTGGGTGAGCCCGGGAGTGGCGGCGGGCTCTGGTGCCTGACGCCAACCCAGCAACCGTTCGGTGTATTTGGCCAGCAGATCGGCCTCCAGATTCACCGCATCCCCGGGGCGCAGCCCCTGCAGCGTCGTGCTGCTCCAGGTGTGGGGAATCACCGCAATCCAGAACTCGGCGCCATCGGCGCTGCATGCGGCCACGGTGAGGCTGATGCCGTTCACCGCCACGCTGGCCTTCTCGCACACGTAGCGGCCGTAGGCCGGATCCTGCCAGCGCAGCACCAGCCGCCAGGACGCCGGTTGCTGCTCCACGGCCACCACCGTGCCGAGCCCATCCACATGGCCACTCACCAGGTGCCCGCCGAGGCGGTCCGCCAGGCGCAGGGCGGGCTCGAGATTCACCCAGTCGCGGCGGTCGGCCTTGGCGGCCAGGGTGGTGCGCGCCAGGGTTTCCTCGCTCACATCGGCCTGAAAGCCGGCGGCATCGCGGTGGGTGACGGTGAGGCAGACCCCATCAACGGCGACGCTGTCGCCCAGCATCAGCCCGGCGGGATCCAGCCCCGCACCGGCCGGGATGCGCAGTTCCACGCCACCGGCGCGACGCTGCAGCTGTCCCACCGCCTGCACCAGCCCCGTGAACATGCGGTGCCCCGTTCAACCCTGGCCATAATCGGGCAAGGGAGTTGGCAGGCAAGCGATGGTTGAGATGCGCGTGGCCGGCATCGCCCTCGACGCCGCCAGCCGCAGCCCGATCGTGCTGCTGCGCGATCCCTCCGGCCGCCGCCAGGTGCCGATCTGGATCGATCAGGCCCAGGCCCAGAACATCATGGCCGGCCTGAACGGCCAGACCCCGCCGCGCCCCCTCAGCCACGACCTGATGGCCGCCCTGCTGGAAGCCGGTGGCCTGGAGCTGGAGCGGGTGATCATCCACACCATTGAGGACAGCACCTTCCGGGCGGTGCTCAAGCTGCGCCGCGCCGACGGCGAAAGCAGCGAACTGGATGCCCGCCCCAGCGATGCGATCGCCCTGGCCCTGCGCACCGGCAGCGGCATCTGGATGCTGGAGGAGGTGGTGGCCGATGCCTCGATTCCGGTGGATGCGGAAGCCGATGCGGAGGATGCGGCCGACTTCCGCCGCTTCCTCGAGGGCATCAGCCCGGCCGAACTGGTGCGCCAGATCGGCCGGGCCCGCAGCGATGAGGGGCCGGAGAGCAACGAGAGCGGTGAGCAGGACGGCCCTGGCTGAGCGCCGGCCGTTCGGCCGGGGGCCGGCGGTTTCCCCCTTCTGCCTGGGCACGATGCGGGCCACGGGCAGTGCGGCTCAGATGGCCGCCGTGCTGGATGCCGCCCTGGCGGCGGGCATCAACCACGTGGAAACCGCCCCGGCCTACGGACAGGCCGAGCAGCATCTGGGCACGGCACTGCGGGCACTGCACCAACGCGATCCAGCCCTGCATGGGCAGCTCGTGATCACCAGCAAGCTGCTGCCCGGCGCCGATCTCGAGGACAGCCGCCAGCAGCTGCGCGCCATCCTGCAGCGGCTGGATCTGCCACAGCTGCACAACCTGGCGGTGCATGGTGTCAACCGGCCCGAACACCTGGCCTGGGCAACGCGTGGTGCCGGCGCCGAGCTGCTGGCCTGGGCGCTGGGGGAGGGGCTGGTGGGCCAGGTGGGCTTCTCCAGCCACGGCAGCAATGCACTGATTGAACAGGCCCTGGCCAGCGGACGCTTCAGCTTCTGCAGCCTGCATCTGCACCTCTTCGATCCAACCCGGCTGCCCATCGCCCGGGCCGCGCTGGCGGAGGGCCTCGGCGTGCTGGCCATCTCCCCGGCCGATAAAGGCGGACGGCTCTACGCACCACCACCGGAACTCCAGGCCGACTGCGCTCCGTTCGAGCCCCTGGACCTGGCCTATCGCTTCCTGCTGGATCAGGGCATCTCCAGCCTCACCCTGGGCGCCGAGCAGCCGGCGGATCTGGCCCTGGCCCAGTCCCTGCTCACCGGTGGCGGCCCCTGGCTCAGCCCGGCGCATCACGAGGCCCTCGCACGCCTGGCCGCTGCCGGCAGCGCCCGCCTCGGCAGCGAGGCCTGCGGCCAGTGCCGCGCCTGCCTGCCCTGCCCGGAGCAGGTGCCCATCCCGGAGCTGCTGCGGCTGCGCAACCTGGCGGTGGGCCATGGCATGCAGGCCTTCGCCGAGGAGCGTTACAACCTGATCGGGCGAGCCGGCCACTGGTGGGAGGAACGCAACGCCAGCGCCTGCAGCCACTGCGGCGACTGCCTGCCCCGCTGCCCCCATCAGCTGCCGATCCCGGCGCTGCTGGCCGACACCCACCGGCGCCTGGCGGCCGCACCGCGGCGGCGCCTCTGGGGCTGAGACGCCCTCAGGCGGCAGCCAGAGCCTGATCCCAGAGCTGCTGCCAGCGTTCGCGCTCGGCGGGGCTGAAGGGCGGCAGGCTGTTGCAGCGGGCCAGCACAGCCGCGGGCGGCAGCAGCAGGGTGCTCAGGCGCTTGGGCCAGCGGGCCAGCACCGGTTCGAGGGTGGCAGCCGGCAGGGGCGGCAGCCAGCCGGCCGCCAGGAGGCGATCGAGCAGGGGCTGCTGCAGACCATCGCGCAGCCACTCCAGCGGTGGCGGTGGCGCAGCGGTGGGGGGATCGGGGGCCAGGCGCAGCAGCAGCTGCCACCAGAGCGGCGAGCCGGAGGCCGGCAGGAAGGCGCTGAGGCGGGGGTCGCGCTGCAGCAGCGGGATCGCCCGCTGACTCGTGACCACAGCCGCATCGGCCTCGCCGGAGAGCAGCAGATTCAGGCCGCCGCGGTCATCCAGCGAAAGCGCCTGGCCATGCAGGGCCCGGAGCTGCGAGGGCAGGCGCGGCGACGCGAGGGCGGCGGGATCACCGCTCGGCAGCTCCAGCTGGCGCAACGCCAGCTCGATCAGCAGGCGCGGACTGCCGGGCAGCACCAGCCGCCGGCGCAGGCTGGGATCGAGCAGCAGGTTCCAGCCCTCATCGCGGCGGCGCAGCAGATCGGCGCGATTGCGCAGCAGCACCACCCAGGTGCCGAAGGCCCAGGGGAAGGCCAGCGGCGCAGCATCAGCCGGCCCGAACAGACGACTCGGCGCCGCCGCGATCGGAGCGAGCTGCTCCAGCATGGCCGCAGCTTCAAACGGCAGAAGCCGCTCGCGCCGCAGCTGCCCGGCCCAGCCATCGCCGAGGCTCAGCAACGCCGGCAGGGTCTGCGGTTCGCTGCTGGCCTCCAGCAGCGCCTGGGGCGTTTCAAACAGCCGTGCGCTCCAGGCCCTCGGCAGCGCCTTGCGCCAGGCCTGGGGCAGCTCGCCCCGGGCGCTCCAGAGCTGGCCGGCCGGTGCGGCGGACCAGCAGCCTCCCAGCGCTGCGCCAGCCAGCACGGTGCCCCCGAGGCCGGTGAGCTGGAGCAAGCGGCGGCGGGAGAGCGGAGTGGCTTGAGCCATGGAGCGACCCTAGGGGCCCGGGGCCACCTCAACGCAGCAGGGCACAGGCCTGATCGCAGGCGGCGGCGAGATCCGCCGGATCACGGCCGCTGAGCTGCCACAGCAGGGCCAGGCCACCGGCTCCCACGCCCTCCTTCACATACCCCTGCTCGAAGGCCTGCAGCTCCGGGGAGCGGCATTGCTGGAAGCGCAGGGACGCCGCGAAGGCCAGGGGCTCCACCTCCCAGCGGCCGGCCAACCGCTCCAGCAGGAGCGGCAGGTTGCTGCTGCCCTCCGCCGCCACCCAGGCGGTGGTGGCAATCGCCACCTGAGCCGCCAGGCGCTGGCGCTGCGCCGGAGGGGTGAACTCCAGAGCCAGGGCGAGCACAGCCGCCATCTGGCTGCCGCCCGCCAGCAGCACGGGCAGACCGGCCTGCGCCGCCGCCTGCACCAGCCCGGCCGCCAGGGGCTGCATCGGATCACCCACCGCCGCCAGCACCTGCTCCGGCGAGGCCGGGGCAGCGAGTCGGGCCGCCGCCAGCCCCTCGGCCACCAACTGGGCCTTGAGCGCGTGCACCGGCTCGCGCAGGCTGCCGCTCACCAGTCCGGCGGCATCCAGCCCCAGACCCTGCAGCACGGCCTGCGCTGTGCTGGTGCCACCCGGAACGCACTCAGCCAGCAGCACCGGCTGGGGCCGGCGGGCCAGCTGACGCCCCCAGCGCCGGCCGAGCAGCAGCAGTTGCCGCACACGGGCTGGTGCCATCGCGGCACCGGTGCTCAGGCAGCGGGCCGGACGCTGCGCCAGATGCAGGTGGGGCACGGCGGGCGCCACCGCGGCCCCCGCATCCACCACCAGCGGCTCCAGCGCCAGCTGCTCCACCACCACCCGGGCAATCAGGGCGGGGCTGACGCCTGCGGGCAGCGGCGGCAGGGCGTGGGGGCGGTGGCGACCCGGCCCGAGCAGCAGCAGCTCGGCATCGGCAGCGGCCGTCCAGCGGCGGCTCTCGGGCGTGGCACCGGCAGCGGAGATGCCAGGCACAGCAGCGGTGGCGGTGCCGGCCAGCAGCAGCAGCACCCGGGTGGTGCCGGCTCCGGCCCGCAGGCGCTCGCACCAGCGATCAGCAGGCTGCAGAGCGCCGCTGAGGCGGTGGAGCGTCAAAGGGGATCGACGGCCAGCAGCGGCCGCAGCAGAGGCGGAGGTTGCGTGATCGGGCTCTGCAAACGCGGAAAGATCCAGAGCGCCACGGCATGCAGGGCAAGCACGTAGATCAGGTTCTGCACCAGCACCAGGCCGAGGGCGAGCAGCTGCACCTGCAGCAGATCAGGCGCACCGATCAGGGGCAACAGCTGGCTGATCCGCTCCAGCAGCTGCGCCGCCGCCGTGGTGATCACCACCCAGAGGTTCTCGCCCAGCAGCACCGAAATCACCGCCACCCGCACCAGGAAACCGGCCGCGCCGATCAGCAGGCCCACGCTCCAGCTCAGCCACCAGCTGAGGCCGCGCCGCCAGCACCAGCCCAGCCACAGGGCCAGAAAGCCATAGGGGAACAGCAGCAGCGGGCCCCGCACCGGCCCCATCAGGGCCAGCGCCAGCAGGGTGGCCACCGTGACACCCTCCACGGCGCAGCGCCTGTTGTGGCGCAGCTGCAGCAGGGCCAGGGGCAGTGGCAGCGCCAGGCGGAACAGGGCACCACCCACCGGCAGGTAGTAGAGACCCACCCAGAGCAGGGCGGTGGCCGCCGCCAGGTAGGCGGTGTCGGTGAGCTGATGGGCCTGGCGGCGGCTGAGGCTCATCGGGCGGGGGGCGCCGGCGTGCGCACGGGAGCGGCGGGAGCATCGGTGCCGGCCGGAACGCGCTCGATCGTTTCCACCTCGAAGGCCACACCGGCCTGGCGCAGAGCGTCGGTCACCACCTCGGCGGGGGAGGAGGGATCCGCAGCGGGCAGCTTGATCGTGACGCGATAGGGCGCGGGTGTGGCAGGGGCCACAGGGGCTGCCGGCGCCGGCTTGGGGCTGGGCTTGTCGGCGACTGGCTGCGGCTTGGGCTGCTTGGGCTGTTCGGGCTGCTTGGGCTGATCCGAGGGGCTGGCTTCCGCCTGGGGCTTCTCAGCAGAGGCAGAGGCTTGCGGTTGCGGTTGTGGCGCAGCCTGCGGCTGCGAGAAGCTGCGCGAGAGCTGATCGCCAAAGGGCGTGCCGCTGCAGCCAGCCAGGCCAGCGGCCAGCAGCAGCGGGGCGAGCGGCCGCAGCAGCTGCATCAGCTGTCGGCAGCGCGGATCACGCGCACGGCGCTGGCCCGCAGACGGCCGGTTTTGGTGGTGGCCGGGGCTTTCTTGGCGGCGGGTTTCTTCGCGGCCGGCTTCTTGGCGGCGGTTCCTGCCGCCTTGCGGCCCTTGCCCTTGCCAGCAGCGGCCTTGGCGGCCAGCAGCTCCACGGCCTGCTCGAGGGTGATCGTGTCGGCGGTGGTGCCTTCGGGCAGGGAGGCATTCACCTTGCCCTGCTTCACATAGAGGCCGTAGGGACCATCAAACAGCTGGATCGCCTCATCCGCTCCGTCCGGGGTGCCGAGATCCTTGAGGGCGGTGCGGCCGCCGCGGCCACGCTTGGGCTGGGCCAGCAACTCCAGCGCCCGCGTCAGGCCCACCATCAGCACGTCGTCCTCGGCCTTGAGCGAGCGGTAGTCCTTCTCGCCCTTGCCCTTGTGATGCACCACATAGGGCCCGAAACGGCCCAGACCGGCCTCAACCTTGCCGCCATCGGGGTGCTCGCCCAGATGGCGCGGCAGCCGCAACAGGCCGAGGGCATCCTCGAGGCTGAGATCCTCCGGCTTGGTTCCCTTGGGCAGCGAGGCGCGCTTCGGTTTGGGGTTCTCGTCGCTCACCTGACCGCGCTGCACGTAGGGGCCGTACTGGCCGAACAGCAGGTACACCAGGTCGCCGGTTTCCGGATCCTCCCCGAGTGCCTCGGGGCCATCGGCCTTCTGCTTGAGGATCAGCTCAGCCTTCTCGGCATCAAGATCAGCCGGGGTGATCTCGTTGGGCAGGGTGGCCTTGAGCAGCTCTTCCGTGCCGTCGTCGGCCACCCGCTTGGTTTCCAGGTAGGCCCCGAAGCGGCCGATGCGCACCACACAGGGCAGACCCTCCAGCTCGATCGTGCGTGAGGCGGTGGGATCGATATCGCCTTCGCGCTGCTGCACCTGGGCTTCGAGGCCCTTCTCCCCCTTGTAGAAGCTCTCCAGGTAGGGCAGCCATTGCACCTGCCCGTGGGAGATCTCATCGAGGGTGTTCTCCATGCGAGCGGTGAAGCTCGTATCCACCAGGTCGGGGAAGTGCTCCTCCAGCAGCGCCGTCACCGCGAAGGCGGTGAAGCTCGGCGTGAGGGCGTTGTTCTGGAGGGTGGCGTAGCCGCGATCCACGATCGTGCCGATGATCGAGGCGTAGGTGGAGGGGCGGCCGATGCCCTCCTTCTCCAGCATCTTCACCAGGGCCGCCTCGCTGTAGCGGGCCGGCGGCTGGGTCTGGTGGCCGAGGGCTTCCACGCCCTTGCAGGCCGGGCTGTCGCCGGTCTTCAGGGCCGGCAAGAGCACCTCCTGGCCTTCCAGGGCGGCATCGGGATCGTCGCTGCCCTCCACATAGGCGCGGAAGAAGCCGGGGAAATCGATGCGCTTGCCGGTGGCGCGGAAGGCGGCGGTGCCCAGTTCACCGCCATCGGCCTCGAGATCCACGCTGAGCATGGTGAGCTTGGCGTCGGCCATCTGGGAGGCCACGGTGCGCTTCCAGATCAGTTCGTAGAGGGCCAGATCGCGGCCATCGAGCCCGGTGGCCGCGGGGTCGCGGAAACTCTCGCCAGACGGGCGGATCGCCTCGTGGGCCTCCTGGGCATTGCGGGCCTTGGTGGAGAACTGCCGGGCGGAGGGGCTGAGGTAGTCCTTGCCGTATTTCTCCGCCACGCAGCTGCGGGCGGCATTGATCGCCTGATCGCTGAGGTGCACCGAGTCGGTGCGCATGTAGGTGATGAAGCCGCGCTCGTAGAGGCCCTGAGCGGTGCGCATCGTTTCGCGCGCCGAGAGCCGCAGCTTGCGGTTGGCCTCCTGCTGCAGGGTGCTGGTGGTGAAGGGCGCCACCGGCTTGCGGGTGCTGGGCTTCTCCTCCACAGCCGCCACCCGCCAGGGCGCGGCCAGCACCGCCTCACGCAGGCTGCGGGCCTCGGCCTCCGCCAGCAGGCGCACCTTGCTGCCGGCCTTGAGGCCGCCGGTGGCCTCATCGAAATCGGAGCCGCCGGCGATGCGCTCGCCCTTGAGATGGGTGAGCTTGGCCTCGAAGCCGGCGCTGCCCTGCTGCAGCTGGGCCTTGAGATCCCAGTAGCTGCCGCTCTTGAAGGCGCGCCGGGCCCGCTCCCGCTGCACCAGCAGCCGCACCGCCACCGACTGCACCCGGCCGGCGCTCAGGCCCCAGGCCACCTTCTTCCACAGCAGCGGCGAGAGGGTGTAACCCACCAGGCGATCGAGGATGCGCCGGGTTTCCTGGGCATGCACCAGCTCCATGTCGAGCTCACGCGTCTGCTCCAGGGCGCGGCCGATGGCCTCCTTGGTGATCTCGTGGAACACCATCCGCTTCACCGGCACCTTGGGGTTCAGCAGCTGCAGCAGGTGCCAGCTGATCGATTCCCCTTCCCGGTCTTCGTCCGTCGCCAGCAGCAGCTGGTCGGCGCCCTTGAGGGCGTCCTTGAGTTCCTTCACCACCTTCTTCTTGTCCTTCGGCACCACGTAGAGCGGCTCGAAGTTGTTGGCGGTGTTCACGCCGAGATTGGCCCACTTCTCGCCTTTGTGGGCCGCCGGGATCTCGCTGGCGTTGTTGGGCAGGTCGCGCACGTGCCCCATCGAGGCTTCCACCTTGAAGTCCTTCGGAAGGAAGCCGCGGATGGTGCGGGCCTTCGTGGGGCTCTCAACGATGACGAGGGTGTGCGCCACAGGCAGGCGGTAAACCGCTTCCCTCTTTATCGCACCGGCGGTCAAGCCCCCGCCCGCCACACCGGAACCAGCCGTCAGCGCGGCTACAGTCCTCGCCAACGGGCGACCCTGAACCAGCTGTGCTCTCTCTTCTGGCCGCCGCCGACCCCGGCGCCGCACCTGCGGTGAGTGCGATCACTTCCCTGCAGCTCAACGCCGGTGCCGTGGCGCCGGAGGGTGCGGTGCTGCTGGCGATGGTGGCGTGCCTGCTGGTGGACCTGGCCGGCGAGAAGGCCGCTTCCCGCTGGGTGCCTCTGTTCTCCTACATCGGATTGGGCAGTGCCCTGGGCCTGCTGGCGCTGCAGTGGAACGCCTCACCCCTGGAGCCTTCGTTCCTCGGCTCTTTCCTGGCGGACAACCTGGCGATCGCCTTCCGCGCCGTGGTGGCGGCCTCCACGCTGCTGTCGCTGCTGATCAGCTGGCGCTACGTGGAACGGGCCGGCACGCCAGTGGGCGAATACGCCGCGATCCTGCTGGCTGCCACCCTCGGAGCGATGCTGCTGTGCGGCTCCACCGATCTGGTGAGCGTGTTCGTGTCGCTGGAAACCCTCTCGGTGGCCAGCTATCTGCTGTCGGGCTACATGAAGCGCGACGCCCGCAGCTCGGAAGCAGCCCTGAAATATCTGCTGGTGGGCTCGGCCGCAGCGGCCGTGTTCCTCTATGGCGCCTCGCTGCTCTACGGCCTCACCGGCGGCAGCACCAGCCTTGAGGCTGTGGGTGTGGCCCTGCAGAGCAGCGCCTCACCGGTGGCAGCCCTGGCCCTGGTGTTCGTGCTGGCCACCGTGGCCTTCAAGATCGCGGCGGTGCCGTTCCACCAGTGGACGCCTGATGTGTACGAAGGCTCCCCCACACCGGTGGTGGCCTTCCTGTCGGTGGGCTCCAAGGCCGCCGGTTTCGCCCTGGCGCTGCGCATCCTGGTGGGCTGCTTCGAGCCGTTTGAGGCGCAGTGGAAACTGCTGTTCACCGTGCTGGCGATCCTGAGCATGGTGCTGGGCAACGTGGTGGCCCTGGCCCAGACCTCGATGAAGCGGATGCTGGCCTACAGCTCGATCGGCCAGGCGGGCTTCGTGATGATCGGCCTGGTGTGCGGCACCGAGGACGGCTACGCCGCCATGGTGCTCTACATGGCGGCCTATCTGTTCATGAACCTGGGCGCCTTCGCCTGCATCATCCTGTTCTCCCTGCGCACCGGCAGCGACCGGATCAGCGACTATGCCGGCCTCTATCAGAAGGATCCATTGATCACCCTGGGCCTGAGCCTCTGCCTGCTCTCGCTCGGTGGCATCCCTCCGATGCTGGGCTTCTTCGGCAAGATCTATCTCTTCTTCGCCGGCTGGGCGGATGGGCAATACCTGCTGGTGGTGGTGGGTCTGCTCACCTCCGTGGTGTCGATCTACTACTACATCTCAGTGATCAAGATGATGGTGGTGAAGGAACCCCAGGAAGCCTCTGAAGTGGTGAAGGCCTATCCGGAGGTGAACTGGAGCATCGCCGGCCTGCAGCCCCTGCGCGCCGCCCTGATCTCCTGCGTGGTGGTGACGGCCGTGGGCGGCATCCTCTCCAACCCGCTGTTCGGCTGGGCCAATGGCGCCGTGGCCGGCACGCCGATGCTGCAGAAGGCACTGGCCGCCGCTTCCGGCCTGCCCATCGGCTGATGAGCAGCAGCGCAGCACCGCTGGTGGCGGAGCTGGATCACATCGGCAAGGTGTATGGCAGCGGCGACACGACCGTGATCGCCCTCGACGACCTCTGCCTGGATGTGCGCCGCGGTGAGTATCTGGCGGTGATGGGAACCTCCGGCTCGGGCAAGAGCACGGCGATGAACATCCTGGGTTGCCTGGATCGGCCCAGCAGCGGCAGCTACCGCCTCAACGGCACCGCCGTGGAGCACCTCAGCGACGATCAGCTGGCGGATCTGCGCAACCGGGAACTGGGCTTTGTGTTCCAGCAGTTCCACCTGCTGCAGGAGCTCACGGCCCTGGAGAACGTGATGCTGCCGATGGTCTACGCCGGTGTCTCCGCCGAAGAGCGGCGTGAACGCGGCATCGCCGCGCTGCAGCGGGTGGGCCTGGGGGAGCGGCTGCACAACAAACCCAACCAGCTCTCCGGCGGCCAGCAGCAGCGGGTGGCCGTGGCCCGGGCGATCATCAACAACCCCAACCTGCTGCTGGCGGACGAGCCCACCGGTGCTCTCGATTCCCGCACCACCAAGGAGGTGCTGGATCTGTTCGATGAGCTGCACCGCGATCAGGGCATGACCATCCTGCTGGTGACCCACGAGCACGACGTGGCCGAACGGGCCGAGCGGATCGTGCATTTTCACGATGGGCGCCTGGTGGAGAGCGGCGCCGGTTCGCAGCTTTAACCCTTCGCCGCCGGACGCTCCAGGCTCTGCAGCAGCTGACCCATCAGCAGCGCGATCGCATCGCTGCCCCGGAGGCCCTGGCCCGGATCGAAATCACCCGGATCAATCGCCACCCAGCCGCCCGCCGCCGGCTCCCGCAACTCGAAATGCAGGTGCGGGCCGGTGCTCAACCCCGTGCTGCCCACCCGGCCGATCACCTCCCCCTGGCGCACCACATCACCCGCTTTCACATAAAGCTCGGAGAGGTGGCCGTAGAGGCTGCGGCGCAGCGGCCGCGGGTGCTCGAGTTCCACAGCCAGGCCGTAGCCACCGGCCAGACCGCTGCTCACCACCTTGCCGCTCAGGGCCGCCACCACCGGCGTGCCCTCCGGCGCCGCCAGATCCTCACCGGCGTGGAGCCGCCAGGCCCCCAACAGCGGATGCAGCCGCCAACCAAAGCCGCTGGTGTTCACCGCACTGCCGATGATCGGCAGCAGCAGACTGCGGTTGCCGTTGCCGAGCACCGGCGCCGGCCGGGGCGTGACCCGGAACACGCTGGCCAGGTTGAAACTGCCGCCATTGCCGGCCAGCAGCGCCGACACGGGCACCGTGAGCGGGGGAAGCGGCAGGCCATCGGCACCGACGCGGCCGCCCCAGGCGGTGCTGGCCGTGTTGCCGCTGCGGCGTCCCCAGCGCAGGGCAATGCCGCCGCGGCACTCCTTCGCCGAGAGCGCGCCACCGCGGCAGGCCTGCTGGAAAGCCCCCACATCCAGCGGCGCAAGCCGGGCGCCACCACCGCGCACCAGATTGCGCTCATTGGGGGTCACCACCCCCTGGCGCACCAGCTCATCGAGCGATTGATCAAAACGCTTCGGGGGCTTGGCCGCACCGCTGAGCCGCACGGGATCCGGCCGCAGTGGCTGGGGGTTCTGCAACTGCTTCTGGGGCGGCAGCACCGGAGGCAGCGGCGGTGGGGCTGGAGTCGGCTCGAGCTCCGCTGAAGCCAGTCCGGCGCCAAGCAGGGCGGGCAGCGTCAGCACCAGGCTGAACGGATGGGCGCGGAACAAGGCTGAGGCCACCGAATCGACACAAACTTTAGAAACAGAGCCGCTGCATGGCAGCAGCGGGGCCGCCAACCTTGCGGCAGTCCGTTTCCTCCCAGGCCGTCAGGCCCGAACCATGTCTCTGCTGCACGCTGCGGTCGGCATCTTCACCATCTCCAACCCGATCGGCAATCTGCCGATCTATCTGTCGTTCACCGACGGCAACAAACGCAAGGACCGGGCCATCGCCCGCAGCTCGGCCTTCACCTTCCTGATCGCCCTGCTGCTGGCCACCTGGCTGGGCAACGATCTACTCGGCTTCTTCGGCATCAGCCGCGCCGCCTTTCAGGTGGCGGGCGGTCTGATCGTGGTGCTGATCGGGCTGTCGATGCTCCGATCGGAGCCATCGAAGGTGCATCACGATCCCGATTCGGTGGATCGCGATCAGAACTCCGCCGTGAAGGGCATCGTGCCCCTGGGTATCCCGCTGCTCGCCGGCCCCGGCACCCTCACGCTGGTGATCGCCGATCCCAATGCCGCCACCTTGCCCGGCAAGCTGCAGCTCAGCCTGGTGGTGATCGTTCTGAGCGTGGTGGTTTTTCTGATCTTTGATGCGGGCGACATGCTCTCTTCGAGGATCAGCACCTCGGCTCTGCAGGTGCTCACCAAGATCATGGGTCTGCTGCTCACGGCCATCGCCATCCAGATGCTGTTCAGCGGCCTCGCGGCCGGATTCCCCGTGCTGCGCTGAAGGCCAGCCTCGGCACACCGAGATCCGAGCGCCGGGGATCCCTCAGAACCGGCGCTGGATCACCAGCTCAGCCCCCTCGCGCTGCAGACGCAGGCCACCATCGAGCGCCAGGCCTGCGATGCGCCAGCGCTGGCCGGCATGCTCCCAGCCGTCGCCAGGCCGCCAGAGGCGCCGCTCGGCCTGGCGACGCACCAGTTCGGGCTCGGCGGCAGCCGCCGCGGCCCACTCCAGCCCCCGCAGCACCCGCGCCGCCAGAGGCTCCGGCTGCGCCAGCGGATGGCGGTTCCGGCCCAGCGCCTCCGCCAGGCTGATCGCCCCCGCTGGCACGCGGTTCACACCGTTGATGCCCACACCCAACTGGGCATGGCGCACCCGGCCGCCGCGCCAGCGCAGCCTCGGCAGGATGCCCGCAAGCTTGCGGCCCTCGATCCAGAGGTCGTTCGGCCATTTGATCTGGGGCGCGAGGCCCAGGGCTTCCAGCTGCAGAGCCAGCCCCAGTGCCGCGGCCAGGGCCAAGGCGGCGCTGCCCTGCGGCTGAGCGGGCCAGGGCAGCGCCGCACTGAGCCACACCCCTCCGGGCGGGGACTGCCACACCCTGCCCTGCTGGCCATGCCCCCGGCGCTGACGCCGGGCCAGCAGCGCCAGAGGCGGGGCGGCTCCATCCGCCAGCCATTGCTCGAGCGCCGGCTCCGTGCTGGCACACACGGGCAGGCAGCGCAACCGCCAGGGCAGCGGGTGATCCCCCGGCAGCCGCCGCAGCGCCGCCGCCAGCGCCGCGGCCCTCAGAGGCAATCCAGCCAGGCCGCCATGCGGCTGGCGCCGGCGTCCAGCTGCTCCATCGGATGCACCAGCGCCAGCCGCGCATAACCCTCTCCGCCGGCACCGAACCCATTGCCCGGGGTGAGGCACACGCCGGTGGCCTCCAGCAAGCGGGCACAGAACAGCTCGGAATCGAGGCCGGCGGCGCGGGCCTGCTGCGGCAGCTCCAGCCACAGATAGAGGGCCATCGAAGGGATCCGCACCGGCCAGCCGGCGGCCTGCAACCGAGCCGCCATGCGATCGCGCCGCTCGCGGTAGATCGGCTTGATCCGCTCCGGCCAGTCGGGGGCCTGCTCAAGGGCCGCGATCGCGCCGGCCTGCAGCGCGGTGGACTGGTTGAAATCCACCACCCCCTTGAGCTGGCGCAGGGCGGCGATCAGGGGTGCGGCACCGATGGCGAAGGCCAGGCGGTAGCCCCCCAGGCACCAACCCTTGGAGAACGAGAAGAACTCGATGCCGCACTGGCGCCACAACGGGGAGCGCAGCAAGGCGGGCGCTTCACCATCCAGGGCCAGATCCACGTAGGGATTGTCGTGGGCGAACACCAGGCCATGGCGCACCGCCCGCTCCGCCGCCGCATCCACCCAGGCCTGCGCGCCGGTGGTGGCGGTGGGGTTGTGGGGAAAGCCCAGCACCATCAGCTTCAGGGCATCCCACTGGCTGGGGCTGAGCTGATCGAAATCCGGCGCGAAGCCGCTGGCGGCATCCAGACGCAGGAACTGCGGGCGCGCCGAAGCCAGGCGCAAGCCGCCGAGATGGGAGGGGTAGTAGGGATCGAGCAGCAGCGCCGCATCACCGGGATTGAGCACCGCCAACGGCAGGTGGGCCGTGCCCTCCTGGGAGCCCACCAGCAGCAGCACCTCCTGCTCGGGATCAACGGCCACACCGAAGCGCCGCTGCGCCCAGGCCGCCACCGCCTCCCGGAAGGGCAGCGTGGCACCGTGCAGGCAGTAGGCCGCACTCTCGGGCCGGCCCAGCTGATCGCGGATCGCGGCAATCGCCGCCTGCGGCGGCTGCAGATCGGTGGAGCCCAGCGAGAGATCCAGCAACGGCGGCAGACCCGCCGCATCGGCATGGCGGCGATAGGCCTGCTTGCGCTGGTCGTTGCGGGCGAAAACGCCGCTGCCCAGCCCGGCGACCCGCTCAGAGATGGGCATCCAGGAAGGCCTTGAGCTGGGGCTGGGCCATCGCGCCCTCGTGGCGGGCCACTTCCGTGCCGTTCTTGAAGATCAGCAGGGTGGGCAGACCCTGAATCGCCAGCTGATCGCGCGAAGCCGGGTTGGGGTCAGCCTCGAGCTTGCCCACCGCCAAACGACCGGCGTATTCACCAGCCGCCCAGTCCATCATCGGCGCCATCAGCCGGCAGGGACCGCACCACTCCGCCCACACATCCACCAGCACCGGTGTAGTGGCCTCAAGCACCTCGGCCTGGAAGTTGGCATCGGTGAGGTGCAGAACGGACACGGGCACTGGATCTGGTTGCGGCGATTGTATGGATCAGAGCTTGTCGATCGAGCGCTTCAGCTCCTCGAGTTCGGTGTCCACCTCCTCCACCTTCACGGGCTGAACGGTGGATCCCGCCTCAGGCAGTGCCGCGGATGCCGTGGTGCCGGCCAGCTTGCCCTTGAGGGCGGCCAGTTCATCGTCCACCTCCGGAGCTCCTTCAAGGGCCGCGAACTGGCTTTCCAGATCAGCACCGGCCAGCTCAGCCGCCGCCTGGCTGCGAGCCTCGAGGGTCTGCACCTTCTCCTCCATCCGCTCGAAGGCGGCCATGGAGCTGTTGGTGCCGAGGTTGCCCACGGCGCTCTGCAGCTGCTCCTGGGCCTGGGCCGCCTGGGCCCGGGCCTTGAGCATGTCCTTCTTGGTTTTGGCCTCGGCGATCTTGCTTTCCAGTTTCACCAGGCTCTGCTTGAGCTGCTCCACCTGGGCGGCCTGGCTCTGCAGCTGGGTGTTGAGGGCGGTGGCGGTGTCCTGGCAGGTTTTGCGGCGGCCGAGCGCCTCACGGGCCAGGTCCTCCTCGCCCTTCTTCAACGCCAGCTCGGCCCGCTCGTACCACGTTTTGGCCTGGGCTTCAGCCTGCTCAGCCTGGTTCTGGATCCGCTTCTGGCTGGCGATGGCGGTGGCCACCGCCTGGCGCAGCTTCACCAGATCGGCCTGCATGTCGGCCACCGACTGATCCAGGATCTTGGCCGGATCCTCCATCGCTCCCACCACCGCATTGGCGTTGGCGCGCACCAGACGGCCGAGGCGATCAAAAAAGCCCATGGATGTGCTGCGGGAACAGAAGCCGTGGCGCCAGGCTATCGAAACCGCCTGCCACAGATCAGCACATCTACTGTGAGCGCTGATCCCGGATGGCTGATGCTCGACGCCCGTCAGCGGCTGCTCACCGACGTTCACTTCTTCCAGAGCAGCGAAGGGCTTCTGGTGGGAACCGTGCTGCTGGTGGCCCTCTGGCTGCTGCTCACGCTGGTGGAGCGCTACGGACGCCGGATCCGCCCGCTGGTGCCGCGGCTGGCCGCCACCCTGCGCCGCCCCCTGATCACCGGCCTTGCAGCCGCGCTCTATCTGGGCTGGCTGGTGCACGCCGTGAGCGGAACAGCCCCGGCTCTGATGCCGCTCAAGGGGCTCGAAACCTCAACGGCGCTGATCCTGATCGCCCTGGGCTGGGCCAGCGTGAGCGTGGGGCAGATGCTGCTGCGCACCGAGCATGTCCAACGCTGGCTGGCGGTGGAGGATCCGCGCGATCGCGCCATGATCACCAGCCTGCTCGACCGGTTGCTCAGCATCGGCGTGGCGGTGATCACGGTGGCGGCGCTGATGGTCACCTTCGGCGTCTCCACCACCGCCGTGGCCACGATGCTGGGCGGCGCCGGCATCGGCATCGGCTTCGGCACCCAGCAGGTGTCGCAGAATTTTCTCTCCGGCCTGATGCTCTATTTCACGCGCCCCTTCTCGGTGGGCGACTGGATTCAGCTGCCGATCTGGTCGGGCGTGGAAACCTCCACCCTGCAGGGCACGGTGGAGCGCATCGGCTGGTATCACACCCGCATCGTGACCCTGGACCGCAAACCTCTGGCGATCCCCAATTCGGTGTTCGCCACCACGCCGATCGAAAATCCAGGCCGGATGTACAACCGCCGGATCAAGGCCAGCATCAGCCTTCGCTACGAAGATCTGACGCGCATGCAGCAGATCACCGAAGCGGTGCAGCACCTGCTGGAAACCCACCCGGACATCGACAACAAGCAGATGATCCTGGTGAGCTTCGATGAATGGGCCGGATCGTCGATCAACATGCTGGTGTATTGCTTCACACGCACAACCGTGTGGGCCGATTATCTGCACATCCAGCAAAAGATCTTCCTGGAGATTGCCGACATCGTGAAAGCCGCCGGCGGCGACTTCGCCTTCAACTGCACCACCCTCTACCCAGCTCCGGATCTGGACAGCAACCACCCGATCCGCACCCTCACCGCCTCCCGCTGACGCTGGTTCCGATGCAGCAGCGCACCGTGGGCAATGTGTCGTTCCTGGTGCCCTCGGCACCGGCGCCGGCCACGCGGCTTCGCGCCTGCCTCAACCAGCTGCAGGAGCACTGGCGCCGGGATGAAAACCTCGCAGCCCTCTGGCAGGCCTGGCCTCAGATCGCCGGCCCCCAGCTCGCACCCCACTGCCGGCCGCTGCGCCTGCAGGGGGGCAGGCTGGTGGTGGGAGCCAGCCATCCGCAATGGCTGCAGGCGCTGCGCTTCAACAAACACCGGCTGCTCGGCGCCCTGCGCGGTGCCGGCTTCAGCGTGAAGGATCTGGTGCTGCAGCAGCATCAGCCCACCCCGCTGCCCCCCTTCGGCAGCGAGGAGGAGGCGCAGGTGTGGGCGCACCACCCCAGCCGCGTGGATGTGTTCGGCATGGGCAGCTGCCCGCGCTGCCACCGGCCGGCACCGGCGGGCGAGCTGCAGCGCTGGGGGCACTGCAGCTTCTGCCGGCGTGAGGACCTGAACACGGGCGTGGCGATGGGCACGCCGGCGGATCAGTAGCGCTCCGGACGCGGCCGCTGCCAATCGGGCTCCGGCACGCCATCGGCACGCAGCGCAGCAGCCCAGCGATCCAGCGCCAGGCGCGGCACACGCCAGAGCAGAAACAGATCCTCCCGGGCCAATGCCCGGTGGGGCAGCCCGCGCCAATGGGGCAGCGCAGCCGTTCGCGCATCGATCACCACCAGCACCGTGCCATCGGCGCTGGCGGGGCTGGGCTGCTGCCGGTGACGGCGCTCCTGCACCAGGCGATCGTTGAGGTTGACCGGACCGTTCGGCTGCACCCCCTCGTAGATCACCACCTGATTGGTATAGAAGTGCAGCGAGGGTTTGAGGATGCCCACCATCGCCAGCGGCTCGGCCGGGCGTCGCTGGGCCAGCACGGCAGCAGCCATGCGCCGCAGGGGAAGCTGCCTGAGGCGATCACCCAGGCTCACCAGCGGCTGCAGGGCAGCCACCACAAAGGCCACCACGGCCAGCTGCTGAGCCAGCAACCAGCCACGCCGCCAGGGGACCTGCAGCCACCACAGCAGCAGCCCAGCCAGAAAGGCCGCCGTGAAACAGAGCGCCGCGCGGCTGAGCAGGCCGCTGGCCAACAGCTCAGCGGGCAGGCTGGGCAGCTCGGGCTCCTGGATCAGCGGCACCCAGCGATCCGCGGCGGCCAAGCCAGCAGCGAACAGGGCCTGCAAACCGAGCGTGGTGGCCACCACCAGCCGGGCCCTGCGCCGCTGGGCCAGGGCGATCAGTTGCTGAGCTGTGAGGGCGATCAGAATCCCGGCGGCGGGTGTGGCTGGCAGCCAGTAGCTGGGCAGCTTGGTGGCGGCCAGGGTGAAGAACAGCAGCACCGCCAGCAGCCAGCAGGCGGCATACCGCTGCAGAGAGTCGGAGGGCGGCACGGGCTGCGCCCAGGCCCGGCCGGCATGCGCCAGACCGGCCAGCAGCAGCGGCGTGAACGGCAGGGAGGCCACCAACAGCACCGGCCCGAAGAACCACCAGGGCTGCAGATGGTTGTTCACCACGCCGGTGAAGCGCTGGAGGTTGTGGTAACCGAAAAAGCTGTCGAGGAACGGGCGCCCCTCCACCAGCAGCTCCAACCCATACCAGGGGAGAGCCACCAGCGCCGTGAGTGCCAAACCAGGCCAGGGCCTCAACCGGGCGGCCAGGCCGCGCAGATCCCGCTGCCACAGCCCGAACAGGCCGAGGCTGAGGCCAGCCAGCACCACCGCCACGGGCCCCTTGGCCAGCACCGCCAGGCCGAGCAGGATCCAGGCGAACCAGCAGCGGCCGCCGCCGGCATAACACCGCCAGAACAGCAGCAGCACCACCGCCAGCAGCCCCGTGAGCAGGGCGTCGCTCACGGCCGTGCGGCTCCAGATCAGCACCAGGGGTGAGAGCGCGAAGGCCAGGGCGGCGCTCAGGGCGGTGATCGCCTGCAGGGCTGCCTCCGGTTTGCGGCCTTCGGGCAGCGGCTGGGGCCAGCGCAACAACGTGGCCGCCAGCACCAGCATCACCACCACGGAGCTCAGGGCCGAGGGCAGGCGAGCCGCCCAGGTTCCGAGCGGATCCCACTGCGGCTGGCCTGGCAGGGCATAGATCAGCCCCATCAGCCAATACACCAGCGGCGGCTTGTCGTAGCGGGGCAGGCCATTCACCCGGGGGGTGAGCCAGTCGCCCGTTTCGGCCATGGCCCGGGCCGAGGCGGCAAACAACGGTGGCGTTTCATCCACCAGCCCCGTGCTGCCCAGGCCCCACACAAACAGCGCCAGGCCGCAGAGCAGCACCAACGGCAACACGAGCCTGCGCGACACCAGGGCCAGTTGCGTCAGGCCCGACGTTATCGCCTACGCCTGCAGGCCCCGCTGCAACCAGGTCTCGATCCGGGCAGCCAGCACAGCCCGCGAAGCGTGGGCCTCCACCCAGCGCCGGCACTGCTCACGGGGGATCGCGTCCACCCGCATCACCGCCTCCGCCAGGCCGTCCACATCGTCAGGGGCCACCAGCAGGCCGTTGAGCCCTGGCTGCACCAGCTCGCCGGGGCCACCGCGGCGGTAGGCGAGCACCGGCACGCCGCAGGCCATCGCCTCCACCACCACATTCCCGTAGGCCTCGTTCCATTTGGGCGTGTTGAGCAGCGCCCGGCAGCGGCCCAGCTGCGCCTGGAGCCGGTGGGTGGGCAGAAACCCTTTCCACTGCAACGTGCCCGCCGGAACAGAAGCCTCCACCGCCGCGGCGTAGAGCGGATCCTCCACCAGTCCCCACACCGCCAGGGGCAGGCCGCAGCGGGCGGCGACGGCGGCGGCATCCTCCAGCCCCTTCTCCGGCGCCACGCGCCCCACCCAACCCAGCAGTGGATCCGGCTGCGGACAGAACTGATAAGCCGCAAGATCAAAGCCGTTGCCCACCAGCACCGGCGGCTGCGGCAAGGCGAAATCCGCCGCCTGCGATGCCGTGTGGAAGGCGAGTCGCCGCTGATCCCAGGCGGCCACATCGGCGATCACCGCATCCATGGCCTCCGTCACCGAGCCCATGCTCACCAGGTGAAAGATCGGCAGCGGCGCGGTGGCGGTGAGCCAGAAGGGCAGCCAGTCGTAGCCGAGGTTGAGCACCGCATCGAAGCCCGCAGCCGGCGCCTCGGCCAGCACCCGCCGCCAGAAGCGGCCGAGCAGGGCATCGGCCGGCAGGGTGATCGGCGCGGCACGGTCCTGGTGCTGCACGCTCGGCTGGGGGGTGCCGCTGCAGGTCCAGAGGCTGGCCTCGGCGCAGGCCACAGGCAACACGGAATCGGCAGCGGCCAGCACGGTGAGCTGATGGCCGCGCTGCAGCAGACCGGCCACCAGGCCCGCCAGCGTGAGCTCCACGCCACCGCCGCGGCCGCTGCCGAGAGGGCCGAGGGCGGTGGCCACCACCAACAGCTTCATGGCATCTCCTCCACCAGGCCCGGATGCCAGAGCAGGGCACGCCGGTTGATCAACACCACACTCACCAGCGCCAGCAGCGCACCCAGCCATTGCAGCGGCTGCAGCTGCTCCTCGAGCAGCACCACGCCGCAGAGCAGGGCAAACACCGGCGTGAGGAAGGTGAGCGAGGTGAAGCTGGTGAGGTCGCCATGGTTGGCGAACCAGAAGAACAGGGCATAGGCCAGAGCGCTGCCAAGCAGAGCCGCATAGGCCATCAGGGCCCACTCCAGGGGGCTCCAGGCCGGCCAGAACGGGGCTGCATCCGCCTGCCAAGCCGGCAGCAGAGCGGAACTCAGCAGCAGCGGCAGCCCCCCCAGCAGCATGTGCCAACCGGTAACGGCCACCGCATCGCTGTGGCGGCAGGCGTAACGGCTGATCACGGTGCCCAGTGCCATGGCCAGGGCAGCGGCGAGCATCCACAGCTCCCCATGGCTCCAGGCCTGCTCCTCGAAGGCTTCCGGCCCCATCAGCCACCAGTGGTGCAGCAGCGGTGCCGGCAGGCCCAGACAGAGAATGGCCAGCAGGCCGATCAGCAGCCCGAGCCAGCCCACCGGATTGATCGCCTCACCGAAGAGGCTGCGGGCCAGCAGGGCCACCAGCAGGGGCTGCGAATCGATCAGCACCGAGCCGAGGCCCGCACCGGTGCCCATCAGCCCCCGGGCCAGCAGGCCCTGAAAGGCGGTGGCATCCACCAGGGCAAACAGCAGCAGCCACCACCAGTCGCGCCGATCCACGCCGGCGCCACCGCGCCAGAACCGGGCCGCCAGCAGCAACACCAGCCCGGCCGGCAGCAGGCGCATCCAGGCCAGGGTGAGCGGCCCGGCCTGCACCAACAACGGCTTCATCGCCGCCATCGCCGTGCCCCAGAGCGCGAAGGGCAGAACCATGAGCAGCCAGCGCACCTTCACCAGCACCAGCGCGCCACAGGCTCCTTTTTAAGATCCAGCCACTGCACACCGCCTCGATGGTCTGGCCCTGGCGCCGCAAGTCCCGCCGCAAACTGGCACGCATCGCCCTGGAAGGCGCGATCGCCTCCGGCACGCGCGAGCGGGTGCTCAAGGCGCTGCGGGAGGTGGAGCAGCGCGAATGCCCGGCCCTGCTGCTGCGCATCGACAGCCCCGGCGGCACCGTGGGCGACAGCCAGGAGATCCACGCCGCGATCGGGCGCCTGCGCGCCAAGGGCTGCCGCGTGGTGGCGAGCTTCGGCAACATCTCCGCCTCCGGCGGGGTGTATGTGGGTGTGGCCGCCGAGAAGATCGTGGCCAATGCCGGCTCGATCACCGGCTCGATCGGCGTGATCCTGCGGGGCAACAACCTCTCGCGCCTGCTGGAGCGGATCGGCATCCAGTTCGAAACCGTGAAGAGTGGCCTCTACAAGGACATCCTTTCCCCGGACCGCGCTCTCACCGGCGCCGAGCGGCAGCTGCTGCAGGAGCTGATCGATTCCAGCTACGGCCAGTTCGTGGCTGCTGTGGCCGAGGGCCGCGGGCTGGAGGAGAGCGTGGTGCGCAGCTTCGCCGATGGACGCGTGTTCAGCGGCGCCCAGGCCCAGCAGCTGGGGCTGGTGGATGAGCTTGGAGATGAGGAAACCGCCCGCCGCCTCGCCTGCGAACTGGCGGACCTCGACCCGGACAAGACCCGACCGATCACCTTCGGGCAGGCCAGGAAGCCCCTGGCGGGCCTGATCCCGGGCCGCAACCTCTTCGCCCGTCTCAGCGAGGCCCTCAACCTGGAACTGGCCTGGAGCGGTCAACCCCTCTGGCTGTATCGCCCATGACAAGCCCCTGCCAACTGCGCGCCCTGCGCGGGGCCACCACAGCCTGTGCCAACACCACCGAAGCGATCAGCGAGGCGGTGGCGGAACTGCTCGATGCCCTGGTGGAGCGCAACAACCTGGATGGGTCCCAGCTGCTCTCGGTCACCTTTTCGGTGACCGCCGATCTCAACGCCGTGTTTCCCGCCGCCATCGCCCGGCGACGCCAGGGCTGGGATGCGGTGGCCCTGCTCGATTGCCAGCAGATGGCGGTGGCCGGCGATCTGCCCCGCTGCATCCGGCTGCTGGCCCACGCCTGGCTGGAGAGCGAGCAGCCGGTGCGCCATGCCTACCTGCGCGAGGCGGCGCGGCTGAGGCCCGATCTGGCGGGCTGAGTTGCATCCGGTCACAGCTTCCAACCCCCTCTCCGGCACCCTGCCGGGCCCTGCGTCCGGGGTCGGCTGCCAAGAATGGTCGTCAACGACCTTCCGCCAGATCCCCTATGGCTGGTTTCCGCACCGCCGCCGCCGGCACGGCCCTGGCAGCAGCCCTGGGCCTGGCCGGCGCCGCCACTGCCCTGGCCCCGATGCTCAGTCCCATCGCGGCGAAGGCGCAGGGCACGCCCGGGCTGGTGGAGTTCCGCTGGGATTCCAGCAAGGACTACCGCAAGCTCTACTTCTTCATGACCGACACGCAGCGGCTGAAGCGGTCGGAGTACTACCTGATCCTCAAGCCGAAAGACCGCAAGACGGCGATTCTCAAGCTCACCGTGGGGGTGCCCAAGACCTTCGACAGCACGATCGATCCGAAACGGGTGAAGCTCTGCTACATGAAGGAGGGCGGCATGCTCGCCCGCACCCGCTGTGAATCGGATATTCCCGCCACGGTGGAGGTGGCAGCCGATGGCACCGCGATCGAGATCTTCCCCGATACGCCGGTGCCCGTGGGCAAGACCATCGGCGTGTACATCAACCTGTTCAACCCCTTCAACGCGGGCATGTATCAGTTCAATGCCCTGGCACAGGCCCCCGGTGACGTTCCCATCTCCGGCTACCTGGGCAGCTGGCTGATCCAGATCGATCCCCCCAGCAATTGAGCCTGGGGCTGGCTGGTAGGTTGGGCGATCGACGTTGAAGGCGCAGCCGAGCCGGAGCCATGACCAAGCGCACCCTTGAAGGAACCAGCCGCAAGCGCAAGCGCGTGTCGGGCTTCCGCGTTCGCATGCGCAGCCACACCGGCCGCCGCGTGATCCGCTCCCGCCGCAAGCGCGGCCGCGCCCGCCTGGCGGTCTGAATCAGCCGGCCAACGCGCCACACCGCCCCCGCATCCCCAGTTTCCCGCTTCCACTCCGATGGTGCTCTCCCGGGAACACAGGCTGCGGGGGCGCTTTGTGTTTGATCGCCTCTACCAACGGGGGCAACGCCAGCACGGCGATCTGATGGTGCTGCGCCATCTGGCGGCCCAGCCGGAGCTGCTCAAACCCGATCCGCGCGACCACAACCCCCACAGCTGCCGGCTTGGGGTGGTGGTGAGCAGCAAGGTGAGCAAACGGGCCGTGCGGCGCAACCAGCTGCGCCGGCTGCTGCACAACCACCTCAGCCAGCTGGTGCGTTCCCTGCCGGACCAGGCGGCGGATCGCTGGCTGCTGATCTCGCTCAAACCCGGCAGCGCTGAGGCCAGCGCCGAAGCCCTGCTGGGAGAATGTTCCCAACTCCTCGCCAAGGCAGGCCTACGCCCATGAGCGGTGCGTCCCCGACACCTCCGGTGGCTCCCGGAGCCAGCATCAACGAAGAGGTCTTCTATGCGGGCGGCCCCGCCAAGGGTGATCTGATCACCAACCTGCTGTTCGGCCTCACGCTGATCGGTATCCCCTTCGCTGTGGGCGCGATCGTGCGGGCCCTGTGGCTGCGCTTCCGCATCACCAGCCGCCGGGTTGAGGTGAGCGGCGGCTGGCTGGGCCGCGACCGCAGCCAGGTGGTGTACAGCCAGATCCGTGAGGTGCGCTCGGTGGCCCGCGGCCTTGGCTTCTGGGGCGACATGGTGCTCGTTCTCAACGACGGCATGAAGCTCGAGATGCGCGCCGTGCCCCGTTACAAGGAGGCTGAGGCCTACATCCAGGAGCGGATGGCCGCCAGCCCCGCGGGCAAAGCCAGCCCCCGAACCGGCTTCGGCGACAACGCGGCGGCCTGAGCCACCCGCCTGACACACTGGCTCCACTTCCCTGTTCCCCGGACCTGCACACGCCGTGATCGGCTACATCTCCGACAACCTGCTGCTGCCGATCCTCGATTTCTTCTACGGATTGGTGCCGAGCTACGGCCTGGCGATCATCGCCCTCACCGTGGTGATCCGCCTCGCCCTGTTCCCCCTGAGCGCCGGCTCAATCCGCAGCGCCCGGCGCATGCGCATCGCCCAGCCGGTGATGCAGAAGCGCCAGGCCGAGATCAAGGCCAAATACGCCAACAACCCCCAGAAGCAGCAGGAGGAGCTCGGGGCGCTGATGAAGGAGTTCGGCAGCCCCCTCTCGGGCTGTCTGCCGCTGCTGGTGCAGATGCCGATCCTGTTCGCGCTGTTCGCCACGCTGCGGGGGTCACCGTTCGCCGATGTGCCCTACACCCTCAACCTGAAGGTGCTGCCGGCCGAGCAGATTGCCGCGGTGGAGCCGAAGCCGTTCAACAGCGCCAGCCACTCGATCTTCATCACCGCCACGGATCACGTGCCCGTGATCGCCAGCCTGGAAACCGGCACCAAGCTCGGCGTGGGCGACACCCAGACCGTGAGCCTGCACACCAAGGACGGCGCCAGTTTCGCCTCCGTGCTGAGCGGTGTGGAGAACGGCAGCGCCTTCACCCCCACCTGGAGCGTCACCAAGGGTGAAGGCCTGGTGAGCGTGGACCAGAACGGCACCATTCACGCCATCGCCCCCGGCGATGTGACCGTGGAAGCCAAGATCCCCGGCCTGGCCGCCCGCAGCGGCTTCCTGTTCATCAAGGCCCTCGGCCAGGTGGGCTTCTACACCGATGGCGCCGTGAACTGGGATATCGCCATCCTGGTGGCCGCCTTCGGCGCCAGCCTGTTCGTGAGCCAGATCCTCTCCGGGATGGGCATGCCCGCCAACCCGCAGCAGGCCACGGCCAACAAGATCACGCCCGTGATGATCACCGGCATGTTCCTGTTCTTCCCGCTGCCCGCCGGCGTGCTGCTCTACATGGTGGTGGCCAACATCTTCCAGGCCGCGCAGACCTTCCTGCTCACCCGCGAGGCTCTGCCCGACAACCTGCAGGCGATCCTGGATCAACAGCTGGCCGCGGAAGCGCGGACCGTCACCGCCACGGTGAGCGGCAGCGAGCGCCTGCCCTTCGAGCCGAAAGGCAAGAAGTGAGGCGATGAGCGCAGCGCAGGCCACCCCTTCCGGTGATCCACTGCAGCCGGTGCCCCTGCAGGAGCTGCGGCTCCTGGCTGAGGGACGGCACTGGCAGGTGGATCAGCCGCTGCGCGAGCTTGAGAGCCTCACGCCGGTGCGCGGCCAGCTCACGGCCGTGCATCGCGGCAACATCCTTGAGCTCAGTGGCGAGGCGAGCACGATCATCACGCTGCGCTGCGACCGCTGCCTGCAACATTTCAATCACCCGCTCAGCTTCCGCCATCAGGAGGTGGTGTGGCTTGGCGATCAGGCCCGCGAGCAGGGTCTCGATCCGGAAGCGGTGCTGGAGGGGGGCAGCGAGGTGCTCGAGCTCGACCCCGACGGCCTGTGCGAAAGCCTCGATCCCAGCGGGGACTTCGACCCGGAGCACTGGCTGTTTGAACAACTCAACCTGCAGTTGCCCCTGGTGAACCGCTGCGGCAGCGACTGCCCCGGCCCGGACCTGCAGACCGCCGAGAACCCAGCCGAACCGATCGACCCCCGCTGGGCCGCCCTGAGAAACCTGCAGTCATGAGCCGGGCCTGGGCCGACCACCTCGATCTGCTGATCCGGGCGCGAACCCCCATTCTCTGGATCCGCAGCCAGGAGGAAGAGCGCATCGCGGCGCTGCTTGGGGCCGCGGCCAAGCGTTTGGACAACCGGGCGCTGGCGCGCTGGGATTTCATCGGTGGCCTCTCGGGCTGGCCGGGCCGCGATGGCGAGGCCGCCCGCAATCCCCTGGCCGCCCTCGACAGCCTGGCCGCGCTCCCCCCCGAGCAGCCCGCCCTGCTGGTGCTGCACGACTTTCACCGCTACTGCGAGGACGCCAGCATCTGCCGCAAGCTGCGCAACCTCTCCACCAGCCTGCGCCAGCACCCCCACACCGTGGTGATCACGGCCGCGGAGTGGCAGCTGCCGCGTGATCTGGAGGAATGCATCACCCTGCTGGACCTGCCCCTGCCGGATCAGGAGGAGATCGCCGCGCTGCTGCGCAGCATCGCCCAGGCCTGCGGCCAGCAGCTCGAGGGTGAGCTGCTCGAGCAGCTCTGCCACAGCTGCAGCGGCCTGAGCGAGCAGCGCATCCGCCAGGTGGCGGCCCGGGGTCTGGCCAGCCGCGGCGCCATGGGCCTGGCGGATCTCGAGGAGGTGCTGGAGGAGAAGCGCCAGGCGATCGCCCGCAGCGAGCTGCTGGAGTATTGCCCCACGGAGGCCACCCCAGCCGATATCGGCGGCCTCGATGCCCTGAAGCGCTGGCTGGAGCAGCGCCACATGGCTTTCAGCGATGAAGCGCGTCGCTATGGGCTGCCGCTGCCGCGGGGGGTGCTGCTGGTGGGGCCGCAGGGCACCGGCAAATCGCTCACGGCCAAGGCGATCGCCCACAGCTGGGCGATGCCGCTGCTGCGCCTGGATGTGGGCCGGCTGTTTTCCGGGCTGGTGGGCGCTTCGGAGGCCCGCACCCGCGACATGATCCAGCGGGCCGAAGCGATGGCCCCCTGCGTGCTCTGGATCGACGAGATCGACAAGGGCTTCGGCGCCGGCGGCGACGGCCGCAGCGATGGCGGCACCAGCCAACGCGTGCTGGCCAGCCTGCTCACCTGGATGGCCGAGAAGAACAGCGCCGTGTTCGTGGTGGCCACCGCCAACGGGGTGGAAAAGCTGCCGCCCGAGCTGCTGCGCAAGGGCCGCTTCGATGAGATCTTCCTGCTCGATCTGCCGGATGCCGCCGAGCGGCGCGCCATCCTCGATCTGCAGCTGCGCCGCCGCCGCCCCGATCACCAGCTGCCCCTCGACGTGGTGGTGGACCGCACCGCCGGCTTCTCCGGCGCCGAGCTGGAACAGGTGGTGATCGAGGCGATGCACCAGGCTTTCAGCGAGGGGCGCGAGTTCGGCGAGTCTGATCTGATCAGTGCCGCCGCCCAGCTGGTGCCGCTCTCCCGCACGGCCCGCGAACAGCTGGAGGCCCTGCAGCAGTGGGCCAGCAGCGGCCGGGCCCGGCCCGCCTCCAGCCGGATGGCGGCGGCCTGACGTTGCGCGGCGTAACGAACACCAACGCCAGGTAAAGAAGACGGGTGCGGACACGGCAGCGCCAGCAAGCTGCTCGCAACCGATCCCCTGGCCATGGAGCAGCGTCCCGCCCTCACCACCCAGCTGGCCGTGGCCTGCCTCGGCGCCGGTGTGATCACAACCTTCGCCGTGGCCCAGGGTCAGAACCCCCTCACCGCCCTGAGCATCACCCTCTTCTCCGCCGTGGCGGCGGTGATGGTGGGCCAGGTGATCTGAGGCACCCACACCAATGAGCAGCCCCGACGACGCTCGCCAGGAGGCGATCCGCCGCCTCTCCCACAAGCGGGCCTACCGGCGCCAGGTGCAGCAGTACCTGCTGGTGAATGCCGTGCTGATCGTGATCTGGGCGGCCACGGGCCGGGGCTATTTCTGGCCGATCTGGCCGATCTTCGGCTGGGGCGTGAGCCTGCTGATCCAGGGCTGGAAACTCAGCCACCCGCAACGCGCCTTCAGCGAAGACGAGATCCAACGCGAAATGCTGCGCTGATCAGGGCGACGCCCCATCCCGGCTGCGGCAAGCTGGCCCCACGCCACCGGACGCCATGCTGAGCCGCAGCAGCAACCTCAGAGAGAAACTCCGCAAGGGTCTGTATCCCTATTACCGGCTCAGCGCGCCGCTGCGGCCGCTGCCCAATGCCGTGATCATCGGCGGCATGAAGTGCGGCACCACCAGCCTGAATGCCTGGCTGCGGGACCGCCCCGGTGTGGCCTTCTCCTCGGTGAAGGAGATCCACTTCTTCGACAAGCAGTTCGACAAGGGCGAGGCCTGGTATCGCAGCCATTTCCCGATCCTGGAAAGCCTGCTCGGTGCCCGCTGCGTGATCGAGGCAACGCCGTCGTATCTCTATCGAGCCGAGAGCGTGGCGCCGCGCATGCAGGCCATGATTCCCGAGGCGCGGCTGGTGGTGATGCTGCGGGATCCGATCAAGCGGGCCATCTCGCAATACGGCCATCACGTGCGCCATGGCAAGGAGGAGCGCACGCTCTCCGAGGCCCTGCTCAGCGACACCGGCAGCAACCCGAAGAATCCCAACCACTACAAATGCCGGGGGCTCTACGCCCAGCAGATCAAGCGCTTTCTGCAGCACTACGACCGCTCCCAGCTGCTGGTGATCAAAAGCGAAACCTTCTTCGCCGATCCCGCCCCGGTTTACGAGCAGGTGCAGCGCTTCTTCGGGCTGGATCCCGTGCCGCTCAAGGCCAGCTCAAAGCCGCGCAATGTGGGCCAGCAGAAACACACCGTGCCGGATGAGGTGATCGCGCACCTGGCCGACTATTACCGCGAACCCAACCGCGAACTGAGCCAACTGCTCCCCGACTTCCCGATCTGGTGACCCCTCAACACACCGGCGCATCCCTGCGCGAGCTCTGCCCCGCTCTCGCCAACAAGACCTACTTCAACTACGGCGGCCAGGGCCCTCTGCCCACCCCGGCGCTGGAGGCGATCACCGCCAGCTGGCGGCGGATCCAGGAGCTGGGGCCGTTCACCAGCGCGGTGTGGCCGTTTGTGGAGCAGGAAACCGCCCGCGTCCGCCAGGCCCTGGCCGATTGGTGCGGCGTGGGTCCCCATCGCCTGGCTCTCACCGAGAACGTGACCAGCGGCTGCGTGTTGCCGCTCTGGGGACTGCCCTGGCAGGAGGGCGATGCGCTGCTGATCAGCGATGCCGAACACCCCGGTGTGGTGGCGGCCTGCCAGGAACTGGCGCGGCGTGAAGGCCTGAGCATCGCCACCCTGCCGGTGCTGGAGCTGTGCCGCAGCACCCCCCAGGCCGAGCTCGATGCTGCCGTGCTGCAGGCCCTGGAGCAGCACCTCAGCCCCCGCACGCGGCTGGTGGCGCTGTCGCATCTGCTCTGGAACAGCGGCAGCGTGATGCCGATCGCGGCGGTGGCCGATCAGCTCCGGCAACACCCCCAGCGGCCCTGGCTGCTGGTGGATGCGGCCCAGTCGATGGGGAGCATCCCGGTTGCGGAAGCGGCCCGGGCGGCCGACATCTACGCCTTCACCGGCCACAAGTGGTGCTGCGGCCCCGAGGGGCTGGGGGGCGTGGCTCTTTCGGAACGGCTGCTGGCCGAGGGGCAGCCCACACTGATCGGCTGGCGCAGCCTGCGCCATGAGGCCTCGGCCGGCAGCAGCTTCCACAGCGATGCCCGCCGCTTTGAAGTGGCCACCTCCTGCCTGCCGTTGTGCAGCGGCCTGGCCAGCTCGCTGGAGCTCCTGGCGGCGGCTGGATCAGCCGAGCAACGGCTCGAGCAGATCCAGGCGGGCAGCGCCAGGCTCTGGCACGGCCTGCAGCAGATCCCCGGGGTGCAGACCCTGCTGCCGGAACCACCACCGGCCGGGCTGGTGAGCTTCACCCTGGCGGGGCACTCCACAGCGGCCGTGGTGGAGCAGCTGGGAGCGCAGGGCATCTGGATCCGCCGGCTCGATGATCCCGACTGCCTGCGGGCCTGCACCCACATCACCACCAGCGAGGCGGAGATCGAAACCCTGCTGGCGGCGCTGCGGGCGCTGGCCTAACAGGGGCGATGGCGCAGGGCCTTCTCGGCCTCCTCGCGGTCGTCGAAGTGAATCTTGGTGGTGCCAAGGATCTGGTAATCCTCATGGCCCTTGCCGGCGATCAGCACAAGATCGTCGCCACCGGCTGAGGCAATGGCGGCGGCGATCGCCGTGGCGCGATCAGCCTCCACCTGCACGGCCGTGCCTTCTGGAATCCCGGCGATCACGTCGTTGAGGATCTGGCTGGGGTCCTCGGTGCGTGGATTATCTGAAGTGACCACCACCCGATCCGCGAGCCGGGCCGCAATGGCGCCCATCTGAGGACGCTTGCTGCGGTCGCGGTCGCCGCCGCAGCCGAACACGCAGATCAGCTGCCCCCGCGCAAATGGCCGGCAGGCCTGCAGGGCGCTTTCCAGGCCATCCGGGGTGTGGGCGTAATCCACCAGCACCGCCGGCAGGCTGCCCTCCCGGCACTCAACCCGCCCCGCACTCACCCGCTCCATCCGGCCGGGCACCCCCCGGAAGCTGGCCAGCCCCGCCAACAGCGGGGCCAGCGGCAGGCCTTGCTGCAGCAGAGCTCCCACCGCCTGCAACTGATTCATCAGATTGAAGCGCCCCAGCAACGGCGACTGGAACGCACCGCGGCCCAGCGGGCTCACCAGCACTCCGGAGACGCCATCGGGGCTGAACTGCAGCTGCTCCATGCGCAGCTCGGCACTGCTGCCCTCCTGCAGCGAGCAGCGCCAGGCGTGGCTGCCGAGGCGTTCCGCCAGCTGCTGGCCCCAGGGATCGTCCCCATTCACCACAGCCGTGGGCCTGGAGGACTGGAGGTCGAGGAAGGCCGGGCTGAACAGCGATGCCTTGGCCTCGAAATAGGCCTGCATCGAAGGGTGGTAATCGAGGTGGTCCTGGGTGAGGTTGGTGAACACAGCCCCGGCAAAACGGCAACCGCTCACCCGCTGCTGGTCGAGGGCATGGGAACTCACCTCCATCGCCCCGATCTGGGCGCCGGCCTCCACGGCCTGGGCCAGCTGCCCCTGCAGCACATCGGCGAACGCGGTGGTGTGCTGAGCCGTGACGCTGTGGCCGGGCCAGCGGTTCACCAGGGTGCCGAACAGGGCCGCCGGTGCGCCGCAACTGGCGGCCAGATGCTCGATCAGATGGGTGGTGGTGGTTTTGCCGTTGGTGCCGGTGACCCCGATCAGATGCAGGCGCTGGCTGGGCTGCTGCCAGAACTCGGCCGCCAGCAAGCCGCCCCAGCGGGCCACCGGATCCGCCACCACCAGCACCGGATCGTGATCAGCGGGAGGGCGGGCCGCCGCCGCGGCGCGGCCGATCACCGCCAACGCCGCACCAGCCTCCAGGGCTTCCGGCCAGAAGCTGCCACCATCCACCTTCTCCCCCGGCAGGCCCACAAACACTGTTCCCGTGCCCACACGGCGGGAATCACAGCTCACGCTGCTCACCTCGGCGTTCGCCAACCCCGGAGGCACCGCCAGACCAACCTGACGCAGCAGGGGGTGGAGGCGTTCAGACATGGCAGCAGCGCTGGTGTGCCTGTTTTAAGCGCGGCAGAGGCGGACAACGTCGCTGTGGACACCAGTCTTGTGAGCCTCAGGCAAGACAGGCTTCAGCCGGCGCCCTGCTGCTCCAGCCAGGTGCGCAGTTGCGCCGCTGCCAGCCGGGGGGAAACCCGCGGCAGCACCCGCTCCTGCCCGCCATCGCGCAGCAGCAGCACCGGCACCTCCAGATCAAAACGGGCCCGCAGCGCCGGGTCGCCGTCCACATCAAGACGCCGGAACGGCCAGGCCAGCTCCCGGAGCTTCTCCTCCAGCCCTTCGCAGAGGCAGCAGCCCTGACGGGTCACCAGCACGAGCTCAGCCATCAGTCGGGAACCGGATCGCAACCGCAGGGGGTGAAGGGATGGCAGCGCAACAGGCGCCGCAGGGTGAGCCAGCTGCCGCGCCAGGGGCCATGGCGCTCGATCGCCTCCAGGCCATAGGCGCTGCAGCTGGGAATGAAGCGGCAGCGGGGCGGACCGAGCAGGGGCGAGATGAACCGGCGATAGAAGCCGATCAGCGCCAGCAACAACCCTTGCAACAGCTGGTTCATCGGCGGCCTGGGGGAGAGCTGGGGCCGGGCGATAGGATCGCCCACTGGCGTGGCATCAGCCCGCGGGATGAGCTGACTGCTTCGCGAGATTCTCGCAAGGCCACTCTCCGGCATCCGGCCGCCGCCTCGCCCCCCTGCCCAACCATCACGGTTTTCTATGTCTCGCTACCGCGGCCCTCGCCTGAGGATCACGCGGCGCTTGGGAGACCTTCCCGGTCTCACCCGGAAGGCCGCAAAGCGGTCCTATCCCCCCGGTCAGCACGGCC
>CAJXSQ010000006.1 GCA_913061215.1 uncultured Synechococcus sp.
CGATGAAGCAGATGGTGGCCGACAGCAGAGTCGGGATCATCAGAACGCCGAACCAGCCCACATAGAGGCGGTTGTCGGTGCTGGTGACCCACTCGCAGAACTGCGACCAGGCAGAAGCGCCTTGGCGCTGCTGAATGGTGGTGGTCATGAGTACGGGATACGTAGGGCTCACAGCCAAACCCGGAGGCTTGCTGCAGAGCAGGAAGGAAGGACAGGCCGGTGACCCGCCCTGCCACAAGCAATGTAACGGATGTTTGCGCCGTGTGACAAGCGCTTTAAGGAGTCGGGTTCCCGGCCGGGTCTCCGCCGGTGCTAGGTGGACCCGTAGCTGGTGGAAGCGTGCGTGCCCGAGCCCGGTTGGGTCACCTGGAGTCCCAGCGTCACCCTGGTGCCCACGCACGCTTGCTTCAACGCCTGCAGCTACTGCAGCTTTCGCCGGCCCCTGCAGCAGGCCGATGCGCTCAGCGACCAGGCGGCGCTGGAGCGGCTGCAGGCTCGGCCGGCGGCGGCAGAGGTGCTGCTGCTCAGTGGCGAGGTGGCGCCTGATTCGGCGCAGCGCCCGGCCTGGTTTGCCCGGCTGCGTGCCCTCAGTGCCCTGGCTTTGGCCCAGGGTCGCTTGCCTCACACCAATGCCGGGCCGCTCTCGCGCCGGGAAATGGCGGCGCTGGCTCGCCTCAATCCCTCGATGGGCTTGATGTTGGAGGGGTTGGGGCCGGCTTACGACGGTCTGCATCGCCATGCCCCCAGCAAGCGGCTCGATGTGCGGCTGGAGCAACTGCAGCAGGCTGGCCGGCTGGGCATTCCCTTCACCACGGGGTTGCTGCTCGGCGTTGGCGAAAGCCAGGCCGATCGGGAGCGGGCCCTGCGCTGGCTGGCCGAGCTGCAGCAGCGCTTCGGCCATCTGCAGGAAGTGATCCTGCAACCCTGGCGGCCGGATGCTGAGCAGGCACGGCCGTTGAGCGCTGCCGAGCAAGCCGATCTGCTCCACACCATCGCCATGGCCCGCCGGATCCTGCCGCCGGAGGTGCATCTGCAGATGCCGCCCAACCTCTGGCCGCTGGAGGCCCTGCCGGCGGCGCTGGCGGCGGGCATCAACGACCTCGGCGGCATCGACACCAGCGATGTGATCAATCCCGCCTATCCCCAGCCGGCGGTGGAGCGGTTGGGGCGGCTGCTGAGCGAGACGGGCTGGCGCCTGATCCCGCGCACCTGCGTGCACCGCGGTTGGTGGGCCTGGCTGCCGGCCGCGCTGCGTCGCCGCGTCGAGGCCTGGGATCTGTTGTTAGCGTCCGGATCCGCCCAGGCCAACGCGCCCCAGGATTGACGCACTGTGAGACACGTCTCCCCGGAGGATCAGCGGGTGCTGTTGGTGCGCCTGCCCTGTAATCCCATCTTTCCGATCGGCCCGGTGTATCTGGCTGATCACATCCACAAGCAGTTCCCCGCGATCGAGCAGCATCTGCTTGATCTGGCGGCCGTGCCCCTGCTGGATGTGGAGGCGGTGCTGCTGGAGCAGGTGGAGCGCTTCCGGCCCACGCTGCTGGTGTTCTCCTGGCGCGATATTCAGATCTATGCGCCGGTGGACGGCCGGGGTGGCAATCCACTGCAGAACTCCTTTGAGGTGTTCTACGCCCGCAATCCGCTCAAACGGTTGCGCGGCGCCCTGGGCGGCCTGCGGCTGATGGGTTCGTTCTATGGCGAGCTCTGGCGCAATCTGCGCCTGGTGCGGCGCGGGTTGCGCGCGGCCCGTCGCTACCAGCCCACGGCCCGGGCTGTGCTTGGCGGTGGTGCGGTGAGTGTGTTTTATGAGCAGCTCGGTCGCCGGCTGCCCCGCGGCACCGTGGTGTCGGTGGGTGAGGGGGAGCCGCTGCTGGAGAAGTTGATCCGGGGCGAATCGCTCGAAACGGAACGCTGCTTCATCGCCGGCGAGGAACCCCGGCCCGGCCTGATCCATGAGCAGCCGGCGGGCATGGAGAAAACCGCCTGCGATTACTCCTATATCGCCTCGATCTGGCCCCAGCTCGATTGGTATCTCGAGGGCGGCGACTTCTACGTGGGCGTGCAGACCAAGCGCGGCTGCCCCCACAACTGCTGCTACTGCGTGTACACCGTGGTGGAGGGCAAGGCGGTGCGGGTGAACCCCGTGGATGAGGTGATCGCCGAGATGCGGCAGCTCTACGAGCGGGGTGTGCGCGGCTTCTGGTTCACCGATGCCCAGTTCATTCCCGCCCGCCGCTACATCGAAGACGCCAAGCAGCTGCTCCGGGCCGTGCAGGCCCAGGGCTGGAACGACATCCGCTGGGCCGCTTACATCCGCGCCGACAACCTCGATGCCGAGCTGGCGGAGCTGATGGTGGCCACCGGCATGGACTACTTCGAGATCGGCATCACCTCCGGCTCCCAGGAGCTCGTGCGCAAGATGCGCATGGGCTACAACCTGCGCACCGTGCTGGAGAGCTGCCGCCTGCTGGCCCGCGCCGGTTTCCGCGAGCACGTGTCGGTGAACTACTCGTTCAACGTGATCGACGAGCGGCCTGAAACGATCCGCCAGACCGTGGCCTATCACCGCGAGCTCGAGCGCATCTTCGGGGCCGACAAGGTGGAGCCGGCGATCTTCTTCATCGGCCTGCAGCCCCACACCCACCTGGAGCAGTACGGCTTCGATCAGGGCCTGATCAAGCCCGGCTACAACCCGATGAGCATGCTCCCCTGGACGGCCCGCCAGCTGCTCTGGAATCCCGAGCCGATGGGCAGCACCTTCGGGCGCATCTGCCTGGAGGCGTTCGAGCGCAACCCGGGCGATTTCGGCCGCACGGTGATGGATCTGCTCGAGCGCGACTACGGCCTGGCGCCTCTGGAGGAGGCGCTGCATGCGCCGGTGGAGGGGCGGCGCGCCCTGGCCACCGCCACCCGCTGATCAGCTCTGGGGCAGGTGCAGCTCCGCCTGCAGCCCGCCGAGGGCTGAGCGGTGCAGCACCAGCCGGCCGCCATGCAGCTGGCAGCAGCGTTCCACGATCGTGAGCCCCACGCCGGAGCGTTTGCGCTGCTGGCGGTCGTCTGCAGGAGGGATGCGGGGCATCCCCAGCAGGTTGGCGCTGCTCAGGCCGCTGCCGCCATCCTCCACCTGCAGCACCACCTCCGCCTTCTGCTGATGGGCCGAGAGGCGGATCGGAGGGCGGCCGTAGCAGATGGCGTTATCGATCAGGTTCTGCAGGGCCCGCTCGATCAGCGCCTGATCCACCCGGGCCAGCAGCCGCGGCACCGCCAGCTCGATGCGCTGATGCGGGTAGCTGGCCGCCACCCGCTCGCACAGCTCATCGATGGCGCTCAGCCGCGGCCGGAAGGGTTCGGTCTGCTCCCCTGCCGCCTCCTGCAGCAGATGGGTGAGGGCGATCAGCCGGTCGATCTCCACCCGCAGCTGCGGCAGCGACTCCGCCAGGGCGATGCCGGAATCCGGCTTGTCCTCCAGGCGTTCCACCCGCATCGAGAGGCGGGTGAGCGGGCTGCCCAGATCATGGGCCAGGCCCTGCAGGAAGCGCCGGCGTGATTCCTGTTGCTGATTGAGCTGCTCCAGCACGCGGTTGATCCGGATGCTGAGCTCCCGCATCGCTGCCATGCCGCCTTCCGGCACCAGCTCCAGCTCGCCGGAGGGGATGGCGGGCAGCTGCCGCAGCACCCGCTGCATCGGCCGCTGCAGCTGCCACTGCAGGAACAGCGCCACCCCGCTGCTGCCCCCGAGCAGCAGGCTGCCGATGCGGATGGCCGGCCACAGCCAGGGCACCGCCGTGCCCGGGCTGCTGTACACCCAGAGCCGCTGGCTGGCATCGCCCGCGCGATCCACCGCCAGCCAGTAGCCCCCCAGCCAGCTGCGTTGGCTGGGGGGATCGCGGCGCAGTTCGCCGTGGAAGTCCTCGTCCCGGAGGATGCGAGTGAGCGCCTCGGTTGCCGCGCCGCTGGCGGGCTCGCTCAGCGGTGGTGGCTCGGCTGCGGCCCAGATCCGCAGTGCCCGGTTGTGCGCTGTGCTGTGCAGACCGCTGCGGCCGGTGCTCCGGCCCTGAAGCTGCGAGGCCTGACGCGTGAGGTTGAGGCTGATCGCCTGGTTGGTGGTGGTTTGCAGCAGCTGTGGCATCAGCACGCTGAGCAGCGCGAAACTGCCGGCCCAGGCCCCGCCCACGCACATCAGCAGGCGCAGGCCATCCCTGCCGCTGAAGCCCTGGAACCGGCCACCGGCTGCTCCCATGGCCTCAGGCCTGCGGCTCGATCTGCACCTCAGCGTTCAGCCTGTAGCCCCGGCCGCGCACCGCTTCGATCATCCGGCCGCTGCCGCGTTTGCAGCTGTTCAGCAGCTTGCGCAGCTTGGAGATGCGCACATCGATGCTGCGGCTGTTCTGGGCATCCACCAGGCTGCCGGTGGCCTGGCAGAGCTGTTCCCGCTCGAAGGCGATCCCGGGTGAGAGGCAGAAGAAGCTGAGCAGGGAGGCATCGCCGCGGCTGAGGTTGCTCACCGCACCGCTGGGGCCCTGCAGTTCCAGCCGGCCGGGATCGAACAGCACGCTGTTGATCCGGAAGATCTGCTCGGGCGGCCGTTGGGGTGTGAGCTCCCGCCGGTAATCGAGCAGGCGCTCCAGCCGCAGCTGCAGTTCGCGCCAGAGGAAGGGCTTGGCCAGGTAGTCGTCGGCGCCGGTTTCCAGCCCCTCGATCCGTTCATCGGCGGTGCCCAGCGCCGAGAGCATCAGCACGGGAAAGCGATGGCCCTGGCGCCGCAGGCGCTCGAGCAGGTGGGTGCCGCTCTGGCCCGGCAGCAGGCGATCGAGCACGAGCACGTGCGGCATGTCCTGGCTGAGCGCTTCATCCAGGGCGGCCCCATCCTCGAAGCTGCGGGTCTGCCAGCCGCAGCTGCCGAACCGTTCCTCGAGCAGCGCGAGCAGTTCGCGGTCGTCGTCCACGACCCACACCCGTGCCGCCGTGTGGCTGGATGCGGTTGCTGGGCTCATGGTTCGGCTCCGCTTCTCTCCCCATTCCACCAAGGGCGGCGCGCCAGCAGCAACAGGATCAGCCCAAGCCAACCCACCAGGCCCCCGATCGGATTGGCGGGGCCCATCAGCCAGGCCGGTGCCGTGGGAGGGATCGTGGCCAGTCCCTGGTGCAGCAGAAACCAGCCCGCCACCAGGCCGCCATGCAGGCCCACGGCGCCCCAGAGCAGCCCGCCGTCGGCCCGCCGCTGCAAGCCCAGGGCCAGCCCGAGCAAGAGCAGGCCAACCAACAGCCCCAGCAGCTGCAGCGGGGGCAGATTGAAGCGGGTGTGCACCAGGCTGAACAGGGCGGCCTGCAGCCACAGGCCCCGCTGCCGGCCGATCAGCAGGCTCAGTTCACCGAGCAGCCAGCCGCGGAAGAGCAGTTCCTCGGCAAAGCCCACACCCAGTCCCAGCGCTGCGGCGTTGAGCACCAGCGCGGCCGAGAGCCGCGGCTGCCAGCTCAGCTGGCCGGCCAGCATCAGAGCGATCACCACCAGCGCCAGCAGCAGCACCGCTTTGATCAGCCCGCGCAGCAGGGCCTTGAGCACGCCGGGCAGCGGAGCGCGCACCCCCAGGCGCCGCCAGGGATGGGTTTCGGCCCAGCAGCGGCGCAGCCGCAGCGGCAGGCTGATCAACAGGGCCGCCACAGCCGGCAGGGCGGCCAGGCTGGCCTGCAGCGCCGAGGGCACCCCAACGGCCTGGAGCAGCAGCTGGCCCCCGAGAAACACCGCCACCAGCGCGGCCGGATAGAGCAGCGTGCCCCACCAGCGCAGGCGCGGCATCAGCTTTCCGGTTCGATCGTGCTGCTCAGCCCCTTGGCCTTGAGGGTTTCGCTGTAGAACTCCGCCGGTTCGATGTCGCACACGATCACCAGGCCCACGCCGGTGTTGTGGGCCTCCAGCATCACAGCGATCGCATCCTGCTCGCTGAGCGACGGCACCACCTGGCGCAGGGTGGTCACCACGTATTCCATGGTGTTCACCGGATCGTTGTGGAGCAGCACCTTGTAGCGGGGCGAGGGCTTGCGCACCCGCTCCGGTGCCTTCTCCATCACGGCGGCGCCACCGCTTTCACGGCCCGGCGTCTGGGTGGCGGTGAAAGCGGCTCTGCAGGGGGTGGATCGGTGCATCCTGTCCAGCTCCGGCATCACGACAGCGGACTTTAGGCAGCCCATCAGGCTGCGGCGGCCGCCGGCGCCAGGGCCGCCTGGATCCGGCGCATCGCCTCCAGCACGTTCTCGCGGCTGTTGAAGGCCGAGAGGCGGAAATAGCCCTCACCGGCGGCGCCGAAGCCGCTGCCGGGGGTGCCCACCACGTTGGCCTTGTTCAGCAGCAGATCGAAGAAGCCCCAGGAGTCCACGCCCTCGGGCGTTTTGATCCACACATAGGGAGCCTGCTCACCGCCATACACCGTGAGCCCGGCGGCGCTGAGTTCCCGGCGGATGATCGCGGCGTTCTCCATGTAGAAGCTGATCAGTCCCTTCACCTGGGCCTGGCCTTCCGGGGAGTACACCGCTTCGGCACCGCGCTGCACGATGTAGCTCACGCCGTTGAACTTGGTGCACTGGCGGCGGTTCCACAGAGCCCACAGCTCCACCGGTTCGCCGTTGGCCGCGGTGCCCATCAGGCCGCGGGGCACCACGGTGAGGGCGCAGCGGGTGCCGGTGAAGCCGGCGTTCTTGGAGAAGGAGCGGAATTCGATCGCACACTCCCGGGCGCCTTCGATCTCATAGATCGAGTGGGGCAGCGAGGGGTCCTGGATGAAGGCCTCGTAGGCGGCGTCGAACAGGATCAGCGAGCCGTTGGCACGGGCGTAATCCACCCAGGCCTTGAGCTGTTCCTTGCTGGCCACCGCACCGGTGGGGTTGTTGGGGAAGCAGAGGTAGATCAGATCCACCTTCTCGCTGGGGATCTGGGCGGTGAAGCCGTTCTCGGCGCTGATCGGCAGGTAGGTGAGGCCGCCGTACTGGCCGGCGTCATCGGCATCGCCGGTGCGGCCCGCCATCACGTTGCTGTCCACATACACCGGATACACCGGGTCGGTCACGGCGATGCGGTTGCCCTCGCCCAGGATGTCGAGGATGTTGGCGCTGTCGCACTTCGATCCATCCGACACGAAGATCTCCTCGGCTGAGATCTGGCAGCCGCGGGCCTGGAAATCGTGCTGGGCGATCGCTTCGCGCAGCCACAGGTAGCCCTGCTCCGGGCCGTAGCCGTGGAAGCCCTCGCGGGTGCCCATCTCATCGATGGCGGCCTTCATGGCGGTGCGGCAGGCCTCGGGCAGGGGCTCGGTCACATCACCGATGCCCAGGCGGATGATCGGTGCACTGGGGTTGGCCTCGCTGAAGGCCTTCACCCGCCGGGCGATCTCGGGGAACAGATAACCCGCCTTGAGCTTGAGGTAGTTGCCGTTGACCTGGGCCATGTCGTCGCGTGCGGGCCGCGCGGGCCCCTGGGTACTGGGCGCGATTGTCCTACGCGGGGGGCTGGCGGAGGCAGGCCTCGAAGGGGGATCGCACCCAGATTCCGGCTTTGGCTTCGTAGCTCGCGTCCACCGGGGCGATCAGCTCAGCCTTGTCGGGGTTCAGTTGACCCACCAGTTCGTGGAAGCCACGCGAGAGTTTCGGCGCTTTGGAGAGTTTGATCTCATACAGGTGACGCCTCTGGCCCCGTTCGAGCACAAGGTCGATTTCGGCGCCGTTGCTGGTGCGTAGGAAATAGGGGCGCCAGCGCGGATGGGCTGCGATCAGCTGTTCGATCACGAAGCCTTCCCAGCTTTCACCGGCCTGGGGATGGGCCAGCAGATCGTCATAGGTCTCGATCCCCAGCAGGTTGTGCAGGAGGCCGCTGTCGCGCAGATAGAGCTTGGGTGAGCGCACCAAGCGCTTGCTCAGGTTGGCCTCCAGCGGCGGCAGCTGCCGCAGCATGAAGGTTTGCTCCAGCACCGCCAGCAACTGCTTCACCCGGGCGCTGCGCAGATCCAGCAGCCCTGCCAGGCGGCTGGTGTTGAGCGTCTGGCCTTGGCTGTGGGCGAGCAGCCGCCAGAGCCGTTCCATCAAAGGCATCGGCAGGCCGAGCTCCAGCGAAGCGAGATCCCGGCCCAAAAAGGTGCGAATGAAGTCTTCGCGCCACTCAATGCTGTCGTCGTCGCTGCTGGCCAGGAGGCTCTCCGGGAAGCCGCCCCGCAGCCACAGCTCCTTCCAGTTCGACGTTGTCGCCACCTCCTGCAACAGAAATGGAGCGAGCTCCACTTGAGCGATGCGTCCAGCCAGGCTTTCGTGGCTCTGGCGCAGCAACGGCCCTGATGCCGACCCCAGCAGCAGGAATCGCCCGGGTCTGCGGTGGCGATCGATCTCTGCCCGCAGCAAGCTGAAGAATTCAGGCAACAGCTGGATTTCATCCAGGCAGATCAGCTGGCTGCGGTGCGCTTCAAAGAAGAGCTCGGGCTCCTGCAGGCGGGCGCGATCAGCCCGGTCCTGCAGGTCGAGCATCACGGCATCGCCGCGCTCGGCCAGCAGCGTTCTGGCCAGGGTGGATTTGCCGCATTGCCGCGGGCCTAGCAGCAGCGCCGCTGGGGCTCGCTGCAGCGCCCTGGTGAGGAGTGCAGCCGCTTCTCTCGGCAGATAGCCATGCATTTCTGCGCTTTGCCGCTCGATTTGCATGGTAATTGCCGGGTCATCGCCTCTGGCGCTGGCGGCTGATCCGGCCTGCATACGATCAAGGCAGCACCTCAGCCGAGCCCGTGACCGTTGCTCCCGCTCAGCCGGTCGATTTCGCGGCCCTGGTGGACCGCAGCATCGCCAAGCCCGGCCGCTATCTCGGCAACGAGCTGGGGGTGCAGCCGCGCGACTGGGATCAGGCCTGGCCGGCCGCCGGCGTGCGCTGGGCGCTCACCTACCCCGAGATCTACGAGGTGGGTTCGAGCAACACCGGCCACATCATTCTCTATTCGATCCTCAACAGCGTTCCAGGGCAGCTGTGCGATCGCAGCTATCTGCCCGGGCCGGATCTGGCGGAGCGGCTGCGTGAGCGCGGCGAGGCTCTCTTCGCCGTGGAGAGCCGGCGGCCTCTGCCCGCGTTCGACATCCTCGGCTTCTCGCTCAGCTACGAGCTCGGCGCCACCAACATCCTCGCGATGCTGGAGCTGGCGCAGATCCCGCTTCGTGCCGCCGATCGCGGCGACCTGCCCCTGGCGGATCCGGCGGCACCGCCGCTGATCTTCGCGGGTGGCCCCACCGCCACCAGCAACCCGGAGCCCTTCGCGGCCTTCTTCGATTTCGTGGTGCTGGGCGATGGCGAGGAGGTGCTGCCGGAGATCGGCCTGGTGGTGGCTGAGGCCAAGGCAGCCGGGCTCAGCCGCCGGGAGCTGCTGATCGATCTGGCCCAGGTGCCCGGGGTGTACGTGCCGGCCCTCTACGGCCCGGGCCCGGATGGCATCACCCAGGTGCCGCTGCTGGCGGGCATCCCGGCCCGGGTGCTGCGGCGCACCGCCACGCCGATGCCCCACTACGCCATGGGCCTGGTGCCCCACATCGAAACGGTGCACGACCGGCTCACGGTGGAGATCCGCCGCGGCTGCACCCGCGGTTGCCGCTTCTGCCAGCCGGGCATGCTCACCCGCCCCGCCCGCGATGTGGAACCCGAGGCGGTGATCGAGGCGATCGAAACCGGCATGGAGCGCACCGGCTACTCCGATTTCTCGCTGCTCTCGCTCAGTTGCTCCGACTACCTGGCCCTGCCGGCCGTGGGCGTGGAGCTGCGCAACCGCCTGGCCGACAAGAACGTGAGCCTCACCCTGCCCAGCCAGCGGGTGGACCGCTTCGACGAGAACATCGCCCACATCCTCGGCGGCACCCGCAAGGCGGGCCTCACCTTTGCACCCGAGGCCGGCACCCAGCGCCTGCGCGACATCGTGAACAAGGGCCTCACCGATGCCGAGCTGCTGCGGGGCATCCGCACCGCCATGGAGAGCGGTTATCGCAAGGTGAAGCTCTATTTCATGATCGGCCTGCCGGGAGAAACCGATGCCGATGTGCTTGGCATCGCCGACACCTGCCGGCAGTTGCAGCAGCAATGCCGCGATCTGGGGCGGCTGGAGCTGAACCTCACCATCAGCAACTTCACGCCCAAGCCGCACACGCCCTTCCAGTGGCACAGCGTGAGCACGGCGGAATTCCTGCGGCGGCAGCAGCTGCTGCGCGAGGCCCTGCGCCGCCTGCGCGGCATCAAGGTGAATTTCACCGATGTGCGCCTCTCGGCGATGGAGGACTTTGTGGGCCGCGGCGATCGCCGCCTGGCCCCGGTGATCGAAGCCGCCTGGCGTGCCGGTGCCGGCCTCGATGCCTGGTTTGAGGCCGCCGATCGCACCTACAACGCCTGGACCTCAGCCATCGAGGCCGCCGGCCTGGGCGGGCGCTACCGCGAGCTGGAGCTGGGCGAGTGGAGCGCGGTGGAGGGCATGGATCCGGATGATCTTGCCGCGTTCTGCAGCCAGCCGCTGCCCTGGGATCACATCGATTCCGGTGTGGACAAGGGCTGGCTGGCGGGCGATCTGCGCCAGGCCCTGGCCGCTGCCGTGGTGCCCGATTGCTCCTTTGATGGCTGCAGCAGCTGCGGCGTGTGTGGCCCGGAGCTGGGGCACAACGTGGTGGTGCCGCCTCCGGCGATTCCCGAGCAGCGGCCCCAGCGGCCGCCGGCCAGCGAGCGGGTGGAGCGGCTGCGCTTCCGCTTCAGCAAAACCGGTTCCCTGGCGCTGCTCAGCCATCTGGATCTGGTGCGGCTGATGGAGCGGGCCCTGCGCCGCAGCGGTTTGCCTGTGAGCTTCACCGGCGGCTTCCATCCGCTGCCGCGGGTGCAGTTCGCCCTGGCGCTGCCGCTGGGGGCCGAGGCCGATGGCGAGTGGATGGATATCGAGTTCACGGCTCCGGTGCCGCCTGAGCAGGCCCTGGCCCAGCTGCAGCCACAGCTGCCCGCTGGCTTCACCCTGCTGGAGGCGCAGGCGGTGCAGGTGTTCGGGCCGAGCCTCTCGCAGGAGCTGGCGGGGGCTTGCTGGCAGCTTGAGCTGCAGGCCTCCACTGCAGTGGAAGCGCCCTCCGCTGAGATCTGGCAGGCCGCAGCTCAGGCCCTGCTGGCCAGCGAGGAGTGGATCTGGAACGACACCGATAAGAAGGGGCGGCCGCGGCAGCGCGACTGCCGCCCTTTCCTGCAGGCCCTGGAGCTGCGCACCGATGCTGCCAGCGCCGGCCCGGTGCAGCTGCGCTACAGCGCCGTGGTGGACCCAGCCGGCCGGAGTCTGCGTCCCGATCAGCTGCAGCACTGGTTCAGCCAGAGGCTGGAGCGCGATCTGGAGATGGTGAGCCTGCGGCGTGAATCGTTGCAGCTTCAACAGAGCTGAAAACGTCCAAAAAACGCCCGTGCTAGCTTTGCCTCATCGGCAGAACCAGTGCCCGGCCCGGCCAATCAGCCCGGCTGCTTCGCTCGTTCCCGCAGCAGTTTTCACGAACCTCTCGTCCTGAAAGCTGCCCGCTGCGGCGCCGTTCAGAGGGGTTCCGATCAGATCAGGATCCCGATTCCATCGGGCCTTGGGCCCACCGCCGTCGTCTCCACCGGCGTCATCCACTGAAGTTTTCCATTCCGTTCTCCATTCCCTGCTCTGGCATCGGCGATGCCAGGCCATCCGGGTTTGTGATGCGGTCGGCGCAGCGCGCCGTCATGTTTCTGTTCACGGCCTGCCCAGCGCCGGCCTTCTCCTGACCTTCCATGCCTCAGCAGATCGTCATCGCCGAGCAGCTGCGCATCGCCGCGGTGCTCACCGATGACCGCGTTGATGAACTGGTGGTGGCCCAGGGCCGCTATCAGATCGGCGACGTTTATCTCGGCACCGTGGAAAACGTGCTGCCGGGTATCGATGCAGCCTTCGTGAACATCGGCGAAGGCGAGAAGAACGGCTTCATTCACGTCACGGATCTGGGGCCGCTGCGGCTCAAGAAGGGCACCGTGGGCATCACTGAGCTGCTCGAGCCGCGCCAGAAGGTGCTCGTGCAGGTGATGAAGGAGCCCACCGGCACCAAGGGCCCCCGCCTCACCGGCAATCTCACCCTGCCGGGCCGCTTTCTGATCCTGCAGCCCCACGGCCAGGGTGTGAACATCTCCCGGCGGATCAATGCCGAGAGCGAGCGCAACCGCCTGCGCGCCCTGGGTGTGCTGATCAAACCCCCCGGCGCCGGGCTGCTGATCCGCACCGAAGCCGAAGGGGTGAGCGAAGAGCTGCTCATCGACGACCTCGAGGCTCTGCTGCGCCAGTGGGACGCGATCCAGGCTGCGGCTGAAACGGCCACACCGCCGGTGCTGCTCAACCGGGATGAGGACTTCATCCACCGCATCCTGCGCGATCACTTCAACCCGGAGGTGTCCCGGATCGTGCTCGACAGCGCCGATGGCGTGGGGCGTGTGAATGCCTTCCTCGGAGCTGATCAGGCTCAGGTGCAGGTGGAGCAGCACCAGGAATCCGGCGAGATCCTGGAGCATTTCAAGGTCAACGCCGCCATTCGCGATGCCCTCAAGCCGCGGGTGGATCTGCCCTCCGGCGGCTACGTGATCATCGAGCCCACCGAGGCGCTCACGGTGATCGACGTGAACTCCGGTTCCTTCACCCGCTCCGCCAATGCCCGCGAAACGGTGCTGTGGACCAACTACGAAGCGGCCACGGAGATCGCCCGCCAGCTCAAGCTGCGCAACATCGGCGGCGTGATCATCATCGACTTCATCGATATGGAGTCGCGCCGCGATCAGCTGCAGCTGCTGGAGCACTTCACCGCGGCGATCCGGCCTGATTCCGCCCGCCCTCAGATCGCTCAGATCAGCGAGCTGGGCCTGGTGGAGCTCACCCGCAAACGCCAGGGCCAGAACATCTACGAGCTGTTCGGCCGCGCCTGCCCCAGCTGCGGCGGCCTCGGCCATGTGGCCGTGCTGCCCGGCAAGGACAGCCTGCAGCCCCTGGCCGCAGCGCCTGGCCTGGTGCGATCGGCCGCATCGGCCCGCGCCGAGGTGCTCAGCCCCGCTGCGGCTGAATCCTCCGGTGGCGGTCGCCGTCGCCGTGGTGGCCGCGGTGGCCGCGGTGGCGCCGAGGTGCTGGATACCGCCCCTGCGCTCGACGACACCACCACAGCCGGCAGCTCCCATGAGGCCGCCACGGCCGCCGCGGCGGAGCCCAGCTCACGCCGTCCTGAACCCGAGCTGGTGGCGGTGCCGATGGATTCCGAGCAGGAGCTCGTGTACGGCTGGCTCGGTTTGAATCCGGCCCTGCTGCTCGATCCCGTTCCCGCTGCCGAGAACCTGGTGGTGCGGGTGGTGCGTCCCGGCGAAGACGCCGACGCCGTGCTGGAAGAGGCCCGCCAGCAGCTGGCCGCGGCCGGTCCGCGCCGCCGCCGCCGCGGGCGTGGAGCCGGCGGTGCCTCCACGGCTCCGGCCGCCGCTGCCGCTGCCACATCCGAATCCGTGCCGTCTGTGGCCGTCACCGAGCCACCCCTGCCGGTCACGGTGGAGATCACCCCGTTGCCCGTGGAAACATTCCCCACCGTGCCGGTGCTTCCCGACAGCAACCTGTCGCTCGAGACTGCGCCTCCACCGCAGGCCAGTGAAAACAGGCGTGTGCGCAGCCGCAGCCGTGTTGCTTCTCCCGTGGCAGTGGCCGAACTCCCGGTGGCCGAGGCGGTTCCGGATGAGGCGGCCGTGGATGATTCCGGCGAGCCGCGCCGCCGCCGCCGCCGCTCCTCCGCGGCGGAGTGATCGCCGGTGTGGATGAGGTGGGCCGTGGCTGCTGGTTCGGTCCGGTGTTCGCAGCGGCCGTGGTGCTTCCTGAGGCTGCCCATCAGCCCCTGGCTGCGGCCGGGCTCACCGACAGCAAGGCCCTCACGGCACGCCGCCGCGCCCAGCTGGTGCCGCTGATCGAGCAGCAGGCGCAAGCCTGGGCCCTGGGCCAGGCTTCAGCGCGCGAGATCGATCAGCTGGGGATCCGCACCGCCACGGAACGGGCCATGCTGCGTGCCCTGCAGCGCCTGCCCGCACCCCAGCCCAGCCTGGTGCTGGTGGATGGGGTGCTGCCCCTGCGGCTCTGGGACGGCCCCCAGCGCACGGTGGTGCGCGGCGACAGCCAGCATCTGGAGATCGCCGCCGCCAGCGTGCTGGCCAAGCAGGCCCGCGATGCTCTGATCACCCGTTTGGCAGAGCGCTATCCGGCCTACGGCCTGGAGCGCCATGCCGGCTATGGCACCGCCGTGCATCGCCAGGCCCTGCTGGAGCAGGGGCCAACAGCCCTGCACCGCCGCTCGTTTCTGCGCAAGGTGCTGCCGGCTTAGCGCCCGGCCGGCGCGAGGCACCAGGCCTCAAAGTCGTTGAGCAACTGCTGTTGCACACGCGTTTTCATGCCCAGCAGGATTCCCGAGAGCAGCGAGCGCCCGGTGGCTTCCAGCACCCGCGTGGGGATCAGCCTGAGCAGGCTGGGCTGGCTCACCCGCACCGCCAGGGCGGCTTCGCCATGCAGGCCTTCCGGGTTCACCTCCAGCCAGGAGTCGAGGCTCAGCTGAAAGTCGTCCACCACACCCAGGCCCTCCAGCTCGCAGTCCACCGCCTCCAGCTCGATCCGGTTGGGGCTACGGCGGGCCACCAGGTCCACCACCGGCTGGATCTGCAGTTGGAACACCTGCAAGCGCGTCACGGTGTAGCGGTAGCGCCCTTCGCCCAGCCGTTCCAGCTGGTTTGGATCGAGCAGGGCACCGATCACCCGCTCCTCATCGTTGAGGTAGGCGGGCAACTGCTCGGCATGCTGCGTCACCGACAGCTGCAAGGCTTGGCTGGCGCTGAAGGCCAGGGGCATTGCTCGTTTGCCGGGGCGGCATGATCCTATCCAGCACGGCTCGCTCAGCCCGCATGCGCATTGCATTTCTTGGTCCGGTTGGCACCTACGGGGAGCAGGCGGCGATCCGGCTGTGTGAGCTGGAGGCGATCGCAGCACCGCAGCTGCTGCCCCAGGTGGGCATCCGCGCCGTGGTGAAGGCCCTGGCGGAAGGCCGCTGCGATGCGGCGGTGGTGCCGGTGGAGAACTCCGTGGAGGGCGGCGTGACCGCCTGTATGGATGCCCTGTGGGAGCACCCTGAGCTGCGGGTGGCCCGCGCCCTGGTGCTGCCGATCCGCCACGCCCTGCTGGGCAGCGGCCCGATCGCGGGTGTGAGCGAGGTGCTCTCCCATCCCCAGGCCCTGGCGCAGTGCAGCCAGTGGCTGGGCGACAACCTGCCCCAGGCGCTGCAGCTGCCCACCAGCTCCACCGCCGACGCCGCGCGGATGGTGGCCGGCAGCCGCTTCCGCGCCGCCATCGCTTCACTGCAGGCCGCCGAGGAGCACGGGCTGGAGGTGCTGGCCTATCCGATCAACGACGTGCCCGGCAACTGCACCCGTTTTCTGCTGTTGCGCCAGGGGGAACGCACGCTGGATGGCCCTCTGGCCAGCCTGGCGTTCTCCCTGCATGCCAATCAGCCCGGCGCCCTGCTCGAGGCCCTGGCCTGCTTCGCGCACCGCGCGCTCAACATGACGCGCATCGAATCGCGCCCATCCAAGCGGGAGATGGGTGAATACATCTTCTTCGTGGATCTGGAGCTGCCCCAGGGCCCGGCGCCGCTGCAGCAGGCCCTTGAGGAACTCAGGCCCCTGTGCGAGCACCTGGCTGTGTTCGGCGCCTATCCGATCACCCAGCTCGAAGCGCTCTAGGCGGGTTTACGGGCGCGGAACACGCCGAACTGCATCATCCCGGTGGCGAAGCCCCAGTGCATCAGCAGCAGGGTTGGGGTTTCGCGCAGACCCATCAGCACCGCGCGCGGGCCCAGACCAAGCACGGCCAGGGGGCGCCGGGCCCCTTCCAGGATCGAATCGATCCAGGAGGGCAGTGTTTCGCGGCTCCAGTCGCCCGTTTCCACCAGCAGCTGCTGCGGTGCCTGGGCTCCCCAGCGGCTCTGCTCCAGGTTGCGCTGGAAGCCGGGGATGCTGGCGAATTCCGGGTGGGCCCATTGCACCAGCAGCTGGTGCATCACCCAGCGTTCCAGCCGGTTCAGGGGCTGCACGGAAGGATCGCGGCGGTTCCAGTCGGCCACGGCCAACCGCCCACCGGGCTTGAGCACCCGCAACAGCTCATCGGCGTAGCGCTGCTTATCGGGCATGTGGGGCCCCGCTTCCACGCTCCACACGGCATCAAAGCTCTGGTCCGGCAGCTCCAGAGCCAGGGCATCCATCACGGCAAAGCGGCAGCTCAGGCCGGCGGGGGTGAGTTGCCGGGCTCGCTCGATCTGGCCGGGGCTGATGCTGATCCCGAGCACATCGAGGCCGTAATCGCGGGCCAGGATGCGGGCGCTGCCGCCGATGCCGCAGCCCACATCGAGCACGCGGCTGCCGGGGGGCAGCTGATCGAGGCCGCTCCAGCGCACCAGCTCATGCACGAAGTCCTCCTTGGCGCGGCGGAAATCACGGCGGCGCGGCGGTGTGCCGTAATGGCCCAGGTGCACGTGTTCGCCCCAGAGGCGCTCCAGCAGCTGGTCGTCGGTCCAGCGGTCGTAGGCATCCGCCACGCTGGCGGTGCTGGTGAAGGCGCGATCGCGCCACGACCACACCAGCAGGCCCAGCAGCATCAGGCCGGCCAGAACGGCCGCGGCCAGCATCAAACCTCCCGCCAGCGGGGAGAGCACAGCGATGAACGGCATCGGTGGATCAGCGCTCCTCGCCGGCGCCGGAATCCTTCAGGTCGCGGAAGGTGTCCTGCAGCACGGTGCGGGCCGCCAGCTGGCGACGGGTTTCATCGAGCAATTCGAATTCCTGGCGCAGCCGCTCCTCGGTGTCGGTGATCTCGAGCAGCGTCTGCTGCTGATCGGCCACCGGGCCGCCCAGATGGGAGCCGATCCAGAAGGAGAGTTCGCGGGGCAGATCCGGCAGGTCGGTGGGCAGGCTGGTGGGCTTGCCCATCAGTTTGCCGGTGAGCTCCACCACATCGCGCAGGGCACGCTCCACCTGGGTGGAGAGCTCGCTCAGGCCGGTGTGGTCGCTGGGGTTCTCGTCCTCGATCCAGCTCACCAGACCCACCTTGAACGGCGCCTCCCGCACCACCTCGAGCACGCGGAAGCGCTGCTGCCCCAGGGTCACGATGTTGCTGCGGTCGTCGGCCTGGGTCTGGCACTGGAGGATCTCGGCGCAGCAGCCCACCTCGGCCATGCGCCCGGCCTGGGGATCCCAGCGCACCACCCCGAAACGCCGGTCGGTTTCGAGCACGGTGCGCAGCATCATCCGGTAGCGCGGCTCGAAGATGTGCAGCGGCAGCACCTCCTGCGGAAACAGCACCACATCCGGCAACGGGAACAGTGGCAGCTCGCGCACAGCCAGTTGCGTCACGTGGCAGATCGTCAGGGTGGGGCGAATCCTAGGCATGAAAAAAGCCCGCCGATGGGCGGGCCGCTGGCTGATCCTTCAGAGGGAGCAGCTGATCAGAGCTTCACCTCGATGTCCACACCGCTGGGCAGATCGAGCTTCATCAGCGCGTCGATGGTCTTGGCCGAAGGGCTGTAGATGTCGATGATGCGGCGGTGGGTGCGGGTTTCGAAGTGCTCGCGGGAATCCTTGTCCACGTGGGGCGAGCGCAGCACGCAGTAGATCTTGCGCTTGGTGGGCAGGGGGATCGGACCGATCGCGGTTGCAGCGGTGTGATCGGCCGTTTCGATGATTTTTTCGCAGGAGAGATCCAGCATGCGGCGGTCGAACGCCTTGAGGCGGATGCGGATCTTCTGCTGGGCGATGGCGGTGGACATGGATCAGGCGGGAGAGGTCAGCAAGGCACAGCTCTGGAGCGGCTCAACGGAGCTGTGAACGTCCAGAGGACGTGACGTGTGGATTGTCGAGGTGCGGAAGGGATGGGAACGCAGGCGCAGAGCCTTGGTTCCCATCCCCGAAACCTAGATCACGGCCGAAGCCGCATCAGGGTTGGATCACTCGATGATCTTGGACACCACGCCGGCACCGATGGTGCGGCCGCCTTCGCGGATGGCGAAGCGCATGCCCTGCTCGATGGCCACCGGGCAGATCAGCTCGCCGGTCATCTTGATGCGGTCGCCGGGCATCACCATCTCCACGTTGGAGCCGTCGTCGGCGGTGAAGGCGGTGATCTGACCGGTCACGTCGGTCGTACGGATGTAGAACTGCGGGCGGTAGCCAGCGAAGAAGGGGGTGTGGCGGCCGCCTTCTTCCTTCTTCAGCACATACACCTCACCCTCGAACTTGGTGTGGGGGGTGATGGAGCCGGGCTTCACGAGCACCATGCCGCGCTCGATGTCTTCCTTCTGGATGCCGCGCAGCAGCAGACCCACGTTGTCGCCGGCCATGCCCTCGTCGAGCAGCTTGCGGAACATCTCCACACCGGTGACGGTGGTCTTGCGGGTGTCCTTGATACCCACAATCTCGATTTCCTCGCCCACCTTCACCTTTCCGCGCTCGATACGGCCGGTGGCCACGGTGCCGCGGCCGGTGATGGAGAACACGTCTTCAACAGCCATCAGGAACGGCTTGTCGACTTCGCGCTCGGGCTCGGGGATGGCGGAGTCAACGGCTTCCATCAGCTCGTCGATCTTGGCTTCCCACTCGGCGTCGCCTTCGAGAGCCTTCAGGCCGGACACCTTGATCACGGGGATGTCGTCGCCGGGGAAGTCGTAGCTGCTGAGCAGCTCACGGATTTCCAGTTCCACCAGCTCGAGGATCTCCTCGTCGTCCACCATGTCGCACTTGTTCAGTGCAACCACCAGAGCGGGCACGCCCACCTGCTTGGCCAGCAGGATGTGCTCCTTGGTCTGGGCCATGGGGCCGTCGGTGGCGGCGCACACCAGGATGGCGCCGTCCATCTGAGCGGCACCGGTGATCATGTTCTTCACGTAGTCCGCGTGGCCGGGGCAGTCCACGTGGGCGTAGTGACGACCGTCGGTCTCGTACTCAACGTGAGCGGTGTTGATGGTGATACCGCGCTCGCGCTCTTCGGGGGCGCCGTCGATGTCGCCGTAGTCCTGAGCCTTGGCCTGACCCTTCTTGGCCAGCACGTTGGTGATGGCGGCGGTGAGGGTGGTTTTGCCGTGGTCAACGTGGCCGATGGTGCCGATGTTGACGTGGGGCTTATTCCTTTCGAACTTCTCGCGAGCCATGATGGTAAAGAATCGGGGGGTAGATGGGTATGGGAAAGATCAGGAATTGCCCTGATTCTTGGAGATGATGGCTTCCGCCACGTTGCGAGGAATTTCCTCGTAATGGCTGAATTCCATCGAGAAGATACCCCGACCCTGGGTCATGGATCGGAGCTGGGTGGCGTAGCCGAACATCTCGGCCAGAGGCACCTTGGCCTGGACCTTGGACTGACCATCATCGATGGACTGCCCTTCAACCTGGCCGCGACGGGAGGAGAGGTCGCCGATGACGGAGCCGAGGAAATCCTCGGGCACCTCCACCTCAACCTTCATCATCGGCTCAAGCAGTACAGGATTGCACTTCTTGACGCCGTCTTTGAAGGCCATGGAGCCGGCGATCTTGAACGCCATCTCCGACGAGTCCACATCATGGTAGGACCCGTCGACCATGGTGACCTTCACATCGATCATCGGGAAACCAGCAATCACGCCGGACTGGCAGGTTTCCTTCATGCCGGCTTCCGCCGGACCGATGTACTCCTTGGGCACGACACCGCCAACGATCTTGTTGACGAACTCGAACCCTGAACCCGGCTCGCCGGGCTCCATTTCGATCACCACGTGGCCGTATTGGCCCTTACCACCGGTTTGGCGGGCAAACTTGCCCTCGCCCTTGGCACTGCCGCGAATGGTTTCGCGGTAGGACACCTGAGGTGCGCCGATGTTGGCCTCCACCTTGAACTCGCGCAGCATGCGGTCCACCAGGATTTCCAGGTGGAGTTCGCCCATGCCGGCGATCACGGTCTGGTTGGTTTCCGGATCGGTGGAGACCCGGAAGGTGGGGTCTTCGTCGGAGAGGGATTGCAGCGCCTTGGAGAGCTTCTCCATGTCGCCCTTGGTCTTGGGCTCCACGGCCACCGAGATCACAGGCTCGGGGATGTAGAGCGATTCGAGAACGATCGGATCGCTGTCCACGCACAGGGTGTCACCGGTGGTGGTGTCCTTCAGGCCGAGAACGGCGCCGAGGTCGCCGGCGCGCAGCTCATCCACTTCCTCGCGATCGTCGGCCTTGAGCACGATCAGGCGGGAGATGCGCTCCTTCTTCTCCTTGGTGGAATTGAGCACATAGCTGCCCTTCTGCAGCACACCGGAGTAGATGCGCACGAAGGTGAGCTTGCCGAAGGGATCGGCCATCACCTTGAACGCCAGGGCGCTGAAGGGGGCGCTGTCGTCGGCGGGACGCACGGCTTCGGTGCCATCGGGCAGCAGGCCCTGGATCGGGGGCACATCCACCGGGGCGGGCAGGTAGTCCACCACGGCGTCCAGCAGCAGCTGCACACCCTTGTTCTTGAAGGCCGAGCCGCAGAGCATGGGCACCAGGCCGTGCTTGAGCACGCCTTCGCGGATGCCGTTGCGCAGCTCCTCCTCGCTGAGTTCGCCTTCCTCGAGGAACTTCTCGATCAGGGCCTCATCGGTTTCGGCGATGGTTTCCATCAGAGTGGCGCGCCACTCGTCCACCTCGTCCTTCATCGCGGCGGGGACGTCGGTCTCCTCGATGTCCTTGCCGAGGTCGTCCTTGTAGATGAAGGCGCGGTTCTTCACCAGGTCGATGATGCCGCTGAGCTCGCCTTCAGCACCGATGGGCAGCTGGATCGGCACAGCGTTGGCCTTGAGGCGATCCTTGATCTGGCCGTGCACCTTGAGGAAGTCGGCGCCGGTGCGGTCCATCTTGTTGACGAACACCATGCGCGGCACGCTGTAGCGGTCCGCCTGGCGCCACACCGTTTCCGACTGAGGCTGCACGCCGCCCACGGCGCAGAACACGGCGATCACGCCGTCGAGCACACGCATGGAGCGCTCCACCTCAATGGTGAAGTCCACGTGGCCGGGCGTATCAATGATGTTGATGCGGTGATCGCGCCAGCTGGTGGAGATGGCGGCCGCGGTGATCGTGATGCCGCGCTCGCGCTCCTGGGCCATCCAGTCGGTCACGGCGGCGCCGTCGTGCACCTCACCGATCTTGTGCACCACACCCGAATAGAACAGGATCCGTTCGGTGGTTGTGGTCTTACCGGCATCAATGTGTGCCGCAATACCAATATTTCGTACGCGTTCCAGGGGATAGGCGCGAGCCACGGGGCAGGTCTCCGGAGGGGGGAATCGACAAAAAAGCGGGCGTCACTCTACAAGTCGGCCTCCGCCGACCTGCGCGGGCGGCGCTCAGTAGCGGTAGTGGGCGAAGGCCTTGTTGGCTTCGGCCATCTTGTGGGTTTCTTCGCGCTTGCGAACGGCGCTGCCGGCTTCGTTGGCGGCATCCATCAGTTCGCCGGCCAGCTTCTGAGCCATGCTGCGGCCGTTGCGGGCGCGGGAGAAGTTCACCAGCCAGCGCAGGGCCATGGCGGTGCCGCGCTCCTGGCGCACTTCCATGGGCACCTGATAGGTGGCACCACCAACACGGCGGGCGCGCACCTCCACCAGGGGAGTGGCGTTCTTCACCGCGGTCTCGAACACTTCCAGGGGGTCAGCGCCGGTGCGCTCGCCGATCAGAGTGAAGGCATCGGAAAGAATCCGCTGGGCGGTGGATTTTTTGCCGTGCTTCATCAGACGCGCCACGATCATCGTGGCCAGGCGGCTGTTGAACTGGGGATCCGGCAGGATCGGGCGCTTCTCGGCGGCGTTACGGCGTGACATAAACCTGGAGGGTGGGAGTCAGGAAACAGCGGGGATTGGATCAGTCCTTGGGCGTCTTGGCGCCGTACTTGGAGCGCGACTGACGGCGATCCTTCACACCGGCGGTATCGAGCGTGCCGCGGATGATGTGATAACGGACACCAGGCAGATCCTTCACACGGCCGCCGCGGATCATCACCACGGAGTGCTCCTGCAGGTTGTGGCCGATGCCGGGGATGTAGGCCGTGACCTCGAAGCCGGAGGTGAGACGCACACGGGCAACCTTGCGCAGGGCCGAGTTCGGCTTCTTCGGGGTGGAGGTGTACACGCGGGTGCACACACCACGGCGCTCGGGGCAGGCGCGCAGGGCGGGCGACTTGGTCTTGCGGGTAAGGCGCTGCCGCTCGCTGCGGATCAGCTGCTGAATCGTGGGCATCGAGGGCCGGTTACGGGAGGTCGGAAAGTCCGACCGTTGCGACAATCCGCCACATTACTTTGTCGCCTGCACCCCAGGTCCCGGCGGCTCATCGCTGGGGCCGAAGGCAGCGCCGCAGGCGCAGATGCGCAGCTCGCGCCCCGCCCGCACCAGGAAGCCGCCGCCGCTCAGGTCGCCCCGGTAGTCGAGCTCCAGCCCTCCGAGCCGGGCGCATTGGTCGCCCGGGGCAAACAGGGTGATGCCGTCGGCGCGGGCCACGGCCACCCCGGCCAGATGGCCCGGCCGGATGCGGATCACCCAGCGTTCGCAGCTGCCATCCACCAGGTCGAGGTGCATCATCCCGGGGGTGCCGGCCACCGCCGCCTGGCGACCCAGCTCGGCGGCGGCGGCTGCAGTCAGGCGCAGGCTGTGGCCCTTGGGCATGGCGAGGGACGGCGAAACGGCCGGTGCTCGGCCCAGTGTGTCAGGCGCCTGCGCTAGCGGTTGTCGGCGGCCACGCTCGCGGCGGCTTCGCCGGTTCCGGCGCTGCGGGGCACGAGGCCGAGGCCGTTATGGATCGATGCGGCCACGCCACGGCCCTTCACGGTGTGCACATCCGCCAGCACCAGGCCGGTGGAGCTGCCGCCATCGAGGTTCAGGGCATCCTGCAATCCCTCCTGGCGCAGCAACAGCGCTGTTTCCATCAGCGTGGGCCCGGGGTTGTTCACCCCCTGCAGGGTGATCAGCCACAGCTGGCGTCCATCGCTGCCGATCACGGTGCGCGGCGCGCCCTGGCCGATGAAGCCGGAGCTGAATCCCTCGGCCGTGCCGTTGAGCACCACCCGGCCCCGCTGCAGCAGCAGTGGCCCACCGCCGAGCACGTTCGGTTTGGCGCCCACCGCGCTGCTCGGCCGGCTGTGCAGCGTGAGGCGCTCGCCCGGCTGCCAGGGCACGCTCATGCCGCCCCGCGCCACGATCAGCTGATCTCCCGGTGCCAGGCTCACGCCGCGCTTCAGCGCGGCGGGTTCGAGGCGTTGCTGCACGGTGCCTTCGCGCATCAGCACGCCCATTTCGCTGCCGGTGATCGGCCTGTAGCTGCGCCCCCAGTCGGCGGTGTAGCGGGCCAGTCCCTTCTGCACGTAGCCACTGTTCACGCTGGCCACGGGCCAGCGCCGGCGGTTGCTGTCCTCCAGGCTCTCCACGAGCATCAGCCGATCGAAGCTGGGCAGTTCCCCGGCACTCCAGCCCGCGGCGCCCCGGTTGAGGATCGGCCCCGACAGCCAGCGTCCCTGCTCCCGCATCGCCCCAAGTGGCAGGCGATTCACCCGGTTGAAGTAGCCGCCGTTGATCGCGATCAGCGCCTCGTCCTGGCGCGCCAGCTGGCTGAGGCTGCTCAGCCCCTGCATGCCATCGCTGCGGTTCAGGGGCCTGAGCTCCAGCGGCACCCGCTGCGGGTCGAGCCGCACGCTGTTGATCAGCACCTGCCGCGCGCCGATGCGGCCGATGCGGCGCTCCAGCTTCAGGCCCTGGCTCTGCAGGGCCAGCAGGCGCGGATCGCGCTCCGGTGCCGGTGAGGGGGCCGTGGCGGTGCCGTCTTTGCCCGCCGGCAGATCCAGCACCAGGCGCCAGGGGCCGGCCAGGGTGAGCCGTTGGCCTTGCTCGGGCACCTGCAGGCTCAGCCAGCCCCCCTGCTGACTGGGATTGAGGCCGAGGCCCTTCAGCTGATACAGCTCGGTGCGGTCGGCCTCGGTGCCGATCAGCAGGCGGCCATCGCCGCTGCGCACCAGCGCCGGGCCGCCGAGATCCAGCACCACGCGCCGGCCACTGATGCCCTGATCGCGCCAGCGGACACTCGCCAGCGGTTTGGCCGGCAGCCGCAGCTCCAGATCGGTGCCCTTGCGCCGCAGGTCCACACCCACCGCTTTCAGCAGCCCCATCACGGGCACGGCCACTTCGTCGTCGAGGCTGCGCTGCTGCCCGGCTGTGAGCTTGAGCTCCTCGCCGAACCATTCGATCTCGAGGCCGCCGCCCGGGCTGTCGCTGCGGCTCATGCCCAGCTGGCCTTCCAGCACCTCCAGGGGCAGCCACAGTTCCCCGGCCTCCATCAGCCAACGCGCCTGCTGGGGCCGGCCGTTGATGGTGAGCGTTGTGCCCTGGTCGGCCGCGCTGCGGCGGCGTTCCTGGGGTGCTGCCGCGGGCAGCGGTGGTGGTGGGGTGAGCGGGATGCCCGGCAGCAGAGCCACCAGCGCCGGCAGGGGAGCCATCGATCTGCGGCGGCGGATCCGGTCACGCTAGCGAGCGCATCCGGCGGCGCCCAGGGGATCCCAACTCCTAGGATCGGCAGTTCGCAGCGCGGCCGCAGGCCGGGCAAACCAGGGATTCGGCAGCGGTTGCGCCGCAGCTTGTGTGCGGATCCGCGATCCGTTTGGGTCGTGATTGGTGAGCTCCAGCGCTGGATCAACTAGCAACAGGTTGTCGCCGGGTTATGTCGCTGTTTTCTCGCCCTGAATGGCCCCATCGCGACACCCCCGCGCCAGCGGCGGTGGCGGGCGAGAAGGATGCCTGTGGTGTGGGTTTTCTCGCCAGCCTGAAGGGTGAGGCCAGCCACTGGGTGCTGCGCCAGGCCCTGCGGGGCCTCGATTGCATGGAGCACCGCGGCGGCTGCGGCGGCGACGGTGATTCCGGCGATGGTGCCGGCGTGCTCTGCGGCATCCCCTGGAGCTATCTCGATGCGGTGTGGCCGGAAGCCGCCGCCAGCAGCGCGGGCCCGCGCGGCCTGGGCATGGTGTTCCTGCCGGCCGATGCGGCCCGCCGCGAGCAGGCCAAGGCGTTCTGTGCCGAGGAGGCCAGCAAGCTGGGGCTCACCAGCCTCGGTTGGCGCCCCGTGCCGGTGGATCCCTCGGTGCTCGGGCCGCTGGCCCGGGGCACGGCACCGGTGATCGAGCAGTGGCTGCTGGGTGCCAGCGACGGTGGTGATGCCCTGGAGGCCCTGCTGTTCCGCCTGCGCCGCCGCTGCGGCGACCGGGCCCGCGCCGCCTGGGGTGCCGGCCCCAGCGACCTCTATTTCGCCTCCCTCAGCAGCCGCACCGTTGTTTACAAGGGCATGGTGCGCTCGGAGGTGCTGTCCGCCTTCTATGGCGACCTGCGCGATGAGCGCTTTGCCGTGAGCTTCGCGGTGTATCACCGCCGCTTCAGCACCAACACCCTGCCCCGCTGGCCCCTGGCCCAGCCGATGCGCCTGCTCGGCCATAACGGCGAGATCAACACCCTGCTGGGCAACCTCAACTGGGCCCGCGCCTCCGAGGCCGATCTCGATGCGGTGTGGGGTGAGGCCGCTGCCGATCTCAAGCCGGTGGTGAACCCGGCCTTCAGCGATTCGGCCAACCTCGACGCCACCCTGGAGCTGCTGGTGCGCAGCGGCCGGCCGATCACCGAGAGCCTGCTCACCCTGGTGCCGGAGGCCTTCCGCGACCAGCCCGAGCTGGCCGACAAGCCTGAGATCCAGGCCTTCTACGAGTATTCCGCCTGCACCCAGGAGCCCTGGGATGGCCCGGCGCTGCTGGTGTTCGCCGATGGCCGCAGCGTGGGCGCCACCCTCGATCGCAACGGCCTGCGCCCGGCCCGCTACTGCATCACCAACGACGGCTTCGTGGTGATGGGTTCGGAAACCGGCGTGGTGGAGCTGGACGAGAGCCGCATCATCGAGAAGGGCCGCCTCGGCCCCGGCCAGATGCTGGCGGTGGATCTGGAGAACGGCCGCCTGCTGCACAACTGGGAGGTGAAGCAGGAGGTGGCGGCGCGCCATCCCTACGGCCAGTGGCTGGCGGAGCATCGCCGCAGCCTGCAGGCGCAGCCCTGGGACCAGGAGCGCCACCTGGGTGATCTGGAGCTGCTCCAGCAGCAGACGGCCTTTGGCTTCACCGCTGAAGACTTCGATCTGGTGATCGAAGACATGGCCGGCGCCGGCAAGGAGCCCACCTACTGCATGGGCGACGACATCCCCCTGGCGGTGCTCTCCGATAAGCCCCACCTCCTCTACGACTATTTCAAGCAGCGCTTCGCCCAGGTCACCAACCCGCCGATCGATCCGCTGCGCGAAAAGCTGGTGATGAGCCTGGAGATGCATCTGGGCAAGCGCGGTTCACCGCTGCGCCCCGAGGCCGGCTCCGCCGCCGCCCTGCATCTCAGCAGCCCGATCCTCAACGAGGCCGAGCTGGCGGCCGTGGCCCAGCAGGGCATCCCCTGCCGCACCCTCTCCACACTGATGGCGATCACCGATGGGCCCGATGGCCTGGCGGCCGCTGTGGAGCGCCTCAAGGCCGAGGCCGAGGCCGCCGTGCGCGCTGGCAGCCAGATCCTGGTGCTCAGCGACCGCGGCATCAACGCCACCACCACCTACATCCCGCCGCTGCTGGCGGTGGGTGCGGTGCACCATCACCTGCTCAACCTCGGCCTGCGCCTGCAGACCTCGCTGGTGGCCGACACCGCCCAGTGCTGGAGCACCCATCACGTGGCCTGCCTGATCGGCTTCGGCGCCAGCGCCGTGTGCCCCTGGCTCACCTGGGAAACCACACGCCACTGGCTGGCGCAGCCCAAGGTGCAAACCAACATCCAGCGCGGCAAGCTGCCAGCCCTCAGCGCCGATCAGGTGCAGGCCAACGTGCGCAAGGCCCTGGAAGACGGCCTGCGCAAGATCCTCTCCAAGATCGGCATCTCGCTGCTGGCCAGCTACCACGGCGCCCAGATCTTCGAGGCGATCGGCATCGGTGCCGATCTGATCGCGCTGGCCTTCAAGGGCACCACCAGCCGCGTGGCCGGTCTGAGCCTGAGCGAGCTGGCCAGCGAAACCCTCTGCTTCCACGCCAAGGCCTTCCCCGAGCTCAACCGCAGCAAGCTCGAGTTCATGGGCTTCGTGCAATACCGCACCGGTGGCGAATATCACCTCAACAGCCCCGAGATGGCCAAGGCGCTGCATGCCGCGGTGGAGGCCGGCCCGGGCTACGACCACTTCTCCACCTACAAAACCCTGCTGGAGAACCGCCCGGTCACGGCCCTGCGCGATCTTCTGGAGCTCAAGCCGGCCGCCACGCCCCTGCCGCTGGATCAGGTGGAGAGCGTGGAGAGCATCTGTGAGCGCTTCTGCACCGGTGGCATGAGCCTTGGCGCCCTCTCGCGCGAGGCCCACGAGGTGCTGGCGATCGCCATGAACCGCATCGGCGGCAAGAGCAACAGCGGCGAGGGCGGTGAGGATCCGGCCCGCTTCCATGCCCTCACGGATGTGGATGGCGAGGGCCGCTCCGCCACCCTGCCCACGATCAAGGGCCTGCGCAATGGCGACACCGCCTGCTCCGCGATCAAGCAGATCGCTTCGGGCCGTTTCGGCGTGACCCCCGAATATCTGCGCAGCGGCAAGCAGCTGGAGATCAAGGTGGCCCAGGGGGCCAAGCCCGGTGAGGGCGGTCAGCTGCCCGGCCCGAAGGTGGATCCCTACATCGCCTGGCTGCGCAACAGCAAGCCCGGCGTGGCGCTGATTTCACCGCCGCCCCACCACGACATCTATTCGATCGAGGATCTGGCCCAGCTGATCCACGACCTGCACCAGGTGCACCCCGCCGCCAGGGTGAGCGTGAAGCTGGTGGCCGAGATCGGCATCGGCACCATTGCCGCCGGCGTGGCCAAGGCCAACGCCGATGTGATTCAGATCTCCGGCCACGATGGCGGTACCGGCGCCTCGCCCCTGAGTTCGATCAAGCACGCCGGCGGCCCCTGGGAGCTGGGCCTCACCGAGGTGCACCGCGCTCTGCTGGAGAACGGCCTGCGCGATCGCGTGCTGCTGCGCGCCGATGGCGGCCTCAAGACCGGCTGGGACGTGATCATCGCCGCCCTGCTCGGTGCCGAGGAATACGGCTTCGGTTCGATCGCGATGATCGCCGAGGGCTGCATCATGGCCCGCGTGTGTCACACCAACAACTGCCCGGTGGGCGTGGCCACCCAGAAGGAAGCGCTGCGCAAGCGCTTCACCGGCATCCCCGAGCACGTGGTGAACTTCTTCCTGTTCGTGGCTGAGGAAGTGCGCCAGCTGATGAGCGTGCTCGGCGTGGCCCGTCTCGAGGATCTGATCGGTCGCACCGACCTGCTCCAGGCCCGCAGCGTGCAGCTGGCCAAAACCAAGGCGATCGACCTCTCCTGCCTGCTCGATCCGATCCCGCAGGCCGCTGATCGCTCCTGGCTGCAGCACGACGCTGAAGCCCATGGCAATGGCGCGATCCTCGAGGATCAATTCCTGGCCGATGCTGAGCTGATGGCCGCGATCGAAGGCCATGGCCGTCTGGCCCGCACCGTGCCGATCATCAACACCGATCGCAGCGTGTGCGCGCGCCTTGGCGGGGAGATCGCTGCCCGCCATGGCAACAAGGGCTTCCAGGGCCAGCTGGATCTCACCTTTGAAGGTGCTGCGGGCCAGAGCTTCGGCGCCTTCACCGTGCAGGGCATGAACGTGCGCCTGGTGGGCGAAGCCAACGACTACGTGGGCAAGGGCATCAATGGCGGCCGCCTCACCGTGGTGCCTCCCGCCGGCGGCAACGATCCCGGCAGCCAGGTGATCCTGGGCAACACCTGCCTCTACGGCGCCACCGGCGGCGAGCTGTTCGCCCTCGGCCGCGCCGGTGAGCGCTTCGCCGTGCGCAACAGCGGTGCCCGCACCGTGGTGGAGGGCGCCGGCGACCACTGCTGCGAATACATGACCGGTGGCGTGGTGGTGGTGCTGGGCAGCACCGGCCGCAACGTGGCCGCCGGCATGACCGGCGGTGTGGCCTTCCTGCTCGATGAAACCGGCGGTGTGGCCGAACGGGTGAACCCTGAGATCGTGGCGATCTGCGAGCTCACCACCCCTGAGCAGGAAGCGCTGCTCAAGCCCCTGCTGGAGGCCCACCTCGAGGCCACCGGCAGCAGCAAGGCCGCGGCGATCCTCGCCGACTGGAGCAGCTGGAAGGCGCGCTTCAAACTGCTGGTGCCCCCCAGCGAGAAGGCCAACGTGGGCCTGGCGGAGCGGGAGGCGGTGGCGGCCTGAGCGGCCGCTGCTCAGCGCGGATACTGGGCCATCAGCCGCTGCACCTCGCCGGCGTGATAGCTGCTGCGGGTGAGTGGGGTGCTCACCACCTGCAGGAAGCCCAGCTCCTCCTCGCCGTGGCGCCGGAAGGCTTCGAATTGCTCCGGCGTCACGAACCGATCCACCGGCAGGTGCTTCGGCCCGGGGGAGAGGTACTGGCCGATGGTCACGATGTCGACGCGATGGCGGCGCAGATCCGCCAGCACCGCCAGCACCTCGTCGTCGCTTTCGCCCAGTCCCACCATCAGGCCCGATTTGCTGTAGGCCCGCGGCCAGCCCTCACGCACCCGCTGCAGCAGCTCCAGCGAGCGCTCATAGATGCCCTGGGGCCGCGCCTTCTTGTAGAGGCGCGGCACGGTTTCGATGTTGTGGTTGAGCACATGCGGTGCGGCATCCATCACCGCGGCCAGCGCATCCCAGTTGCCGCAGAAATCGGGGATCAGCAGCTCGATCGTGGTGAGCGGTGAGCGCTGGCGCACCTGTTCGATGCAGGCCACGAACTGGCTGGCGCCGCCATCGGCCAGGTCGTCGCGGTTCACCGAGGTGATCACCACATGCCGCAGTCCAAGCCGGGCCACAGCTTCGCCCAGCCGCTCGGGTTCGCTGGGATCGAGCGTGCGCACGCTCTTGTCGAAGTCGATGTCGCAGTAGGGGCAGGCGCGGGTGCAGCCCGGCCCCATGATCAGAAAGGTGGCGGTGCCGCCGGCGAAGCACTCGCCGATGTTCGGGCAACTGGCCTCCTGGCACACCGTGTTGAGCTTGAGATCCAGCAGCAGGTCGGCCACCTCGCCGATGCGCTCCCGCTGCGGGGCCTTCACACGCAACCAGTCGGGTTTGAGCACAGCGCCACCACCGCCCGAAGGCGCAGATCAGCCACTGACTCTAGAAAGCGGGGTTGGGCCCACGGTCCGGCCGGGCCGCCATCTCCTACACTCCCGGCATCGGGATGTAGCGCAGCTTGGTAGCGCACTTCGTTCGGGACGAAGGGGCCGCAGGTTCGAATCCTGTCATCCCGACTTTCAGCTGAGCTCCGCTCCGGGGTATCCCCGGGGCGTCACCATGCGGCCGCCCTCCACGCGGCTGCTGCTGTTGCCGATCAGCACCAGCGTGAGCATGTCCACCTGCTCGATCGGCAGGTGTTCGAGCTGGTGCAGGCTCACGCTCTCCTCAGCGCGGCCCAGTTGGCGGGCCAGCACCACCGGCGTGTGCGGCGGGCGGTGCTCCAGCAGCAGTTCGCGGGCGCGCCCCAGCTGCCAATCGCGCCCGCGGGAGCGGGGGTTATAGAGCGCCACCACGAAATCACCGGCCGCGGCAGCCTGCAGCCGCCGTTCGATCACCGCCCACGGCGTGAGCCGATCGCTCAGGCTCACGGTGCAGAAGTCGTGCATCAACGGAGCACCAGCCCGCGCTGCCGCCAGCTGCAGCGCCGAGATCCCCGGATGCACGCTGAAGGCGGGGCGATCGCCCTCGTCCAGCGCCATCCATTGCTCCAGGGCCAGGCCGGCCATGCCGTAGATGCCGCTGTCGCCCGACGACACCAGCGCCACCGTGAGGCCCTGGCAGGCCAGCTCCAGGGCTTCGCGGCAGCGCTCGCGCTCCAGGGTGAGCTGGCCGTCGCTGCGCAGTTGATCGGGCCGGCGCAGCGGCTCGAGCAGATCCAGATAGAGCCCGTAGCCCACCCACACGCTGCTGGCCGCCAGTGCCGCGCGGGCATCCGGCGTGAGCAGGGCCAGGCTGCCGGGGCCGCTGCCCACCAGGTGCAGGTGGCCGCGCTGGGGGGCCCACTGGCTGGCGGCCTGGGCAATGGCCACCGTGGCGGCCCCCCGTTCACCGGGCGCCGCCCGCTCGATGTGTTTCTCCTGTCTGAGGCGGGCCTGCGGGCCAGCGGCCAGCACCGCTGCCGCCTCGGCCACGCTGGCGGTGCCGAGCTCGGCCTGCACCACGGCGGAGGGATTCGGCACCGGCACCGCGTTCAAGGCGGCGCTGCTGAAACAGCGCAGGGGCCAGCCGTGCCGTTCAGCCAGCTGCAGCAGGGCCGGTTCGTCGGCCTTGCGCTCGGCACTGGCCAGGCCAGCGATCGCCTCCTCCGCCAGCTCAGCGGCCGCCAGTGCCTGCTGCAGAGCACGCTCCAGCAGCTCCAGGCTGGTGCCGCGCTCGCAGCCCATGCCCACCCAGAGGGCGGGCGGATGCCAGCGGCAGCCTTCCCCCCGCTCCACGCTCACCTGCAGGCTGGGCCCGCTGCTGCCCGGCTCGGGCAGGCCGGCCAGCTCCAGCCAGCGGGCATTGCCATCGCGGTGGTTGAGCTGCACCGGTTCAGAGCGGGCGGCGCCTTTCATCAGCGCGTCCCAGGCGCCGGTGCCGCGGCGCCAGCCCCAGCCTGCACCGAAGCTGTCCAGAGCCAGCTGGCCGCGTGAGCCGCTGCCGCCGGTGATCACCGCGCTGCCCCCCAGGATCGCGGCGATCCGCTCGGCCAGGGGCTCCGCGCCGCCGGCGTGGCCGCCCAGCAGCGGCACGGCGTAACGCCCCTGCGGATCCACCACCACCACAGCGGGATCACTGTGTTTGTGCTCCAGCAGCGGCGCGATCAGCCGGGTGATCGCGCCGCAGGCTCCCACGGCCACGAAGGCCCGGCTGCGCGGCCACTCGCTGCTGAGCAGCGTTTGCAGCTCTCCCGCCGGCCAGCTGCCCCCTTGGGCCGGGCTGGCGATCCGATCAATCAGGTTCTGCTCCAGCAGCCGGTGCAGCAGCGGCAGGGCATCACGGCTCAGGGCAAAGCCCCAGCTCAGGCGTTCACTCATCCACCCAGCTTCTCCCGCAGCCCGGCCAGGGGGCCGCGGGCGGGCGGTTGCTGCAGCGAACCATCGGCATTCACCTGCTCGCGGGCGGAGCCGCTGAGGCTGCTCTGGGCGGCCACGCGTTCGCTGGGTGGCTCGGCCGGCAGCGGTTCAGGCTCCGGCTCCGGCTCCTGGGCGGCCACGGGTGCGGCATCGTCGTCGGCCGTGCTGGCTTCTGCTTCGCTGGCTGGCCCGGCTTCGGGCTTGGCCTCTTCGGCAGGCACGGGTTCCGGCTCTGGCTCTGGCTCCAGTTCCGGCTCTGGCTGAGGTTCAGGCTCCGGTTCTGGCTGCGGCGCCGGCTCGGGCTCGGGTTCCGGTTTGGGTTCTGGTTCGGCCGCCACGGCTGTGGCAGCCGGCTGCTCGCCGCTGAGCAGGGCCAGCTCCGTGTCGCTGAGGCTGGGGCGCAGCCACACCGGCCTTGCGCCGCCGCCGATCACCACTTCACGCACCAGGCTGTTGAAGGGCGGGTTGAGCGGATCACCGCGGCCATCGAGCAGCTCCAGCTGCACGGCGTTGCTGCCCCGCTTGAAGCCCTTGAGCCACAGCGGCGTCTGCCGGTCCACCAGGAAGCTGTCGCCGTTCACACTCACCCGCAGGCGCCAGCGGGCGTCATCGCCGCGCAGGTTCTGCAAGGGAGCATCGATCAGCAGCCAGTCGATCAGCACCGGCTCCATCTCCTGCAGAGCATCGGGGCTGGCGGCGATCAGCTGGGCGCTGCCAGGGGCTGGCAGCTGGGCGGCGTTGCGGGCCACGCGGTTCACCCGGATCTGGACGCTGGCTCCGGGTGCCTTCACGGCCTCGCCCCAGGGCCGGGCGGCATAGGCCGTCACGCGGTGGCTGCCGGGCGTCAGCGCCGGCATCGTGATCCTTGCGGCGGCCTCGAGGCTGCTGATGCGCTGGGGTTCCAGGTCGTCGAGCTGCACCACGATGTGTGGCCCCAGGCCGAGCTCGCCGGCGTCCGCCAGGGGCCAGTCCTTCACCTGGAGCTCCAGGGTCCAGGGCCCGGCGGGCAGCAGAGCGTTGTCGGCCGGCGCGCGCACACTCAGCTGCGGCGCGCGCTCATTCAGCCGCTCATTCAGTTGTTGAACGGCGCCGGGGGGAGCCACCTCCTGCAGCGGGCCGGAGGGTGCCGTGGCGCTGAGGCCAGCGCCCGGCGACCCGGCGGGCGCACGGCCGGATGCCCGGTTGCCGCAGCCTCCGCTCACCAGGGTGAGCACCACCAGCACCAGGGCCAATGCAGCCCGTCGCGGTGCCGCCAGCATGCTGATGCCTCCTCTGATCGCGTGAAGCCTTGCCGGCTCATTCTGCAGCGTTGCGGAGAACAACAGCCCGCGCAAGTGCTGTTTGCAAACAGAAAACAGCCTGCAATCAGCTGTGATTGCAACAACAATCGCGGCCAACTCCGTGTTTTTCGCTGATTGCTTGCTTCCGCGAGAGCTCAGTCCCTGACTGGCGCGGCTCCGGATTGAACCTTTGTAACTGCCTGGCCAAAGGGCTTGGAATTCACTTTTATACTTCCGCCAGCGGTCCCCTTTTTGGGGCCCAAGCGCCAGTGATGAGAAGGGGTTTCAGCGTTTGCTGTGCTCTCGCTCCTGCTGGCGCCCATGGTGTGGTGCGGCTCTGTCGCCCCCGCCGTGGCTCCACTGGTCTGCTGGCTCCGGCTTGCCGGGTCTGGTCGACCGGAAGGGTGGACCTCCACCTCGACCCCGTCCCTCGAGGAACGTCTCGATGACCATCAGCCCACCAGAGCGTGGGAAAACGGCGAAGGCCCAGGTCGACCGGGTGAACAACCCGGCCACCTTCGAACTGTTCGGCAAGCCCGGCCATTTCGATCGCAGCCTTGCCAAAGGTCCCAAAACCACCACGTGGGTTTGGAACCTCCACGCCAACGCTCACGACTTCGACAGCCACACCAGCGATCTCGAAGAGGTCAGCCGGAAGATCTTTTCGGCCCACTTCGGTCACCTGGCTGTCATCTTCATCTGGTTGAGCGGTGCCTTCTTCCATGGCGCCCGCTTCTCCAACTACTCCGGCTGGCTGGCCGACCCCACGCACGTGAAACCCAGTGCGCAGGTGGTGTGGCCCGTGTTCGGCCAGGAGATCCTCAATGGCGATGTGGGTGCCGGCTTCCACGGCATTCAGATCACCTCCGGCCTCTTCCACGTATGGCGGGCCTGGGGCATCACCAACGAAACGCAGCTGATGGCCCTGGCCATCGGTGCGCTGGTGATGGCCGGCCTGATGCTGAACGCCGGCGTCTTCCACTACCACAAGGCGGCTCCCAAGCTCGAGTGGTTCCAGAACGTTGAGTCGATGCTCAACCACCATCTGGCCGGTCTGCTTGGTCTGGGCTCGCTGTCCTGGGCTGGACACCTGATCCATGTGTCCCTGCCCACCACAGCGCTGATGGATGCCATCGACGCCGGCAAGCCGCTGGCGCTCAACGGCAAGACCATCGCCACCTACGCCGACATCCCCCTTCCCCACGAGTTCCTGAACCAGGACCTCATCGCCCAGCTGTTCCCCGGTTTCGGTGCAGGCATCAATGCCTTCTTCACCGGCAACTGGGCCGCTTACAGCGATTTCCTCACCTTCAAGGGTGGGCTGAATCCTGTGACCGGCAGCCTGTGGATGAGCGACATCGCTCACCACCACCTGGCGATCGCGGTGCTGTTCATCGTGGCCGGTCACATGTACCGGACCAACTGGGGCATCGGCCACAGCATCAAGGAGATCCTCGAGGGCCAGAAGGGCGACCCCCTGCTGTTCCCGGCCTCCAATGGTCATGACGGCCTCTACGAGTTCATGACCACCAGCTGGCACGCTCAGCTGGCTGTGAACCTGGCGCTGCTGGGCTCGCTGAGCATCATCGTGGCTCAGCACATGTATGCGATGCCTCCGTATCCCTACATCGGCATCGACTACCCCACCCAGCTGTCGATCTTCACGCACCACACCTGGATCGGTGGCTTCCTGATCGTTGGTGCCGGCGCCCACGCCGCCATCGCGATGATCCGCGACTACGACCCCGCCAAGCACGTGGACAACGTGCTCGACCGGGTGCTCAAGGCGCGTGATGCCCTGATCTCGCACCTCAACTGGGTGTGCATCTGGCTGGGCTTCCACAGCTTCGGCCTCTACATCCACAACGACACCATGCGTGCCCTGGGCCGTCCCCAGGACATGTTCAGCGACTCCGCCATTGCCCTGAAGCCCGTCTTCGCGCAGTGGATCCAGGGTCTGCACGCCGCTGCTGCCGGTAGCACCGCTCCCAACGCCCTCGCCGGCGTGAGCGAAGTGTTCAACGGCACCGTGGTGGCCGTGGGCGGCAAGGTGGCCGCCGGTCCGATCCCCCTGGGAACGGCCGACTTCATGGTTCACCACATCCACGCCTTCACGATTCACGTGACGGTGCTGA
>CAJXSQ010000007.1 GCA_913061215.1 uncultured Synechococcus sp.
CCAGCTCAGGCTTCCGCGGCCCCCAGAACCTCCAGCAGCGCCGTGCCGTAGCGCTCGAGCTTGGCGCTGCCCACGCCGCTGATGTTGCTCAGCTCCGCCAGGCTGCCCGGCCTCGCCGCTGCCAGTTCGATCAGGGTGCGGTCGTGGAACACCACATAGGGCGGCACGCCCTGCTCGCGGGCCTGCTCGCGCCGCCAGCTCTTCAGGGCCAGCAGCAGGGGATCGTTGGCATCAACGCCGTGCTCCTCGGGGCCCCGATCCGCTGCGCTGCGGTTGCGCCGGCGGGCCTCCTTCGCCGGCGGTGGCAGCACCAACTCCAGCTCCCGCTCGCCCCGCAGCAGCGGCTGCACCAGTTCGGCTGGCCCGAACATCAGCCCGCCGCGGGCCTCGGCCGGGGAGTGCAGGGCCCCGAGGCTCACCAGCTGGCGCAGCAGTGCCCGCCATTGGCCGCGATCCAGCTCCTTGCCGATGCCATACACGCTCAGCTGGTCGTGCTGAAGGTTGCGGATCCGCTCGGTGTTGCCGCCGAGCAGCACGTCCACCACATGGGCGGCGCCGAAGCGTTGGCCGGTGCGATACACGGCCGAGAGAGCTTTCTGGGCGGCCACGCGGCAATCGCTGCGGGCCTGTGGCTCCAGGCAGCCATCGCAGTTGTTGCAGGGCTCAGCCAGCTCTTCACCGAAGTGGCGCAGCAGCACCTGGCGGCGGCAGCCGCTGGCTTCGCTGTAGGCGATCAGGGCCTCGAGCTTGCCGTGCTCGATCCGCTTCTGCTCCTCGCTGGCGCCGGAGTCGTCGATGAAGCGGCGCAGCTGCGGGATGTCGCCGGCGCCGTGGGCCATCCAGGCCACCGCCGGCAGGCCATCGCGGCCGGCGCGGCCGGTTTCCTGGTAGTAGGCCTCCAGGCTCTTGGGCAGATCCACATGGGCCACGAAGCGCACATCGGGCTTGTCGATGCCCATGCCGAAGGCGATGGTGGCCACCACCACCACGCCACTGCCCAGGCGGAAGCGCTGCAGGGCCTGGCGCCGCGCCTCCGCATCCATGCCCGCGTGGTAGCCGATCGCATCGAAACCGGCAGCCTTGAGCTCGGCCGCGATCCGATCCACCCGGCTGCGGGAGCGGGCATACACGATGCCGGATTCACCCTGGTGCTCTGCCAGGAACTGCAGCAGCTGGCCTGAGCCGCTCTGTTTGTGGCGCAGCAGATAGCGGATGTTGGGGCGATCAAAGCTGGCCAGGAACACCGGCTCCTGCTCCAATCCCAGCCGCTCGCGGATATCCGCCTGGGTGCGCGGATCGGCTGTGGCGGTGAGCGCCAGCCGGGGTACACCCGGGAAGCGCGCGGCCAGCTGATCGAGCTGGCGGTATTCGGGCCGGAAATCGTGCCCCCACTGCGACACGCAGTGGGCTTCATCGATGGCGAACAGGCTGATCGGATGGCCGCCGCCCTCACCGCCGGTCACCCGCTCGAGGAAGTCGCCGCTGAGCAGCCGCTCCGGTGAGGCGTAGAGCAGATCGAGCTCGCCGCGATGCAGCTGCCGCCACACGCCGTTGGCCTCCTCGGCCTCCAGCCCTGAATGCAGGGCCCCAGCCGCCACCCCCAGCTGCTGCAGGGCCTCCACCTGGTCCTGCATCAGGGCGATCAGCGGCGAGATCACCACCGCCAGGCCCGGCCGGCACAGCGCCGGCACCTGATAGCAGAGCGATTTGCCGCCGCCGGTGGGCATCAGCACCAGCCCGGAGCCGCCGGCGATCACATGCCGCACGATCGCCTCCTGCGGCCCGCGGAAGCTGGTGTAGCCGAACACCTGCTGCAGCGCCTCCAGCGGATCCCGGGTCACCGCGGCTGGACTGATCGACATCCGGGAACTGACGGGGCGGACTGGATCTCCCACAATGGCGCGATCACGGTTGGTGGCATGTCTGAGCCTTCCCCCCGCCTGGGCCACTCCACCACCACGGCCTGGGGGTTTCTCGCTCCCGGGTTGATCCTGATCAGCCTTTCGGTGCTGATCCCGGCCGCCATGGCCCTGGTGATGAGCTTCACCCAGACGGGCCTGGATGTGAGCGAGCCGCTGCGCTTCGTGGGGCTGGCCAACATCCGCCGGCTGCTCAGCGATCCGATGTTCTTCCGGGTGCTCGGCACCACCTTGCTTTATCTGGTGGGTGTGGTGCCGCCGGTGGTGCTGGGCTCGCTGGCTCTGGCGGTGCTGGTGAACCGGCAGCTGCCGGGGATCCACTGGTTCCGCGCGGCCTTCTACACGCCGGTGCTCGTGTCGATCGTGGTGGCGGCGATTGCCTTTCGCTGGCTTTATGCGGAAACAGGGCTGATCAATGGGTGGCTCAGCGCGCTCACGCGCGACGGTTGGCTGAGTGCGCTCTTCCCCGCCGGCTTCCAGCCGATCGGCTTCCTCACCAACCCCGTGCTGGCGCTGCCCTCGGTGATGCTGGTGACCCTGTGGAAGGGCCTCGGCTACTACATGGTGATCTTCCTGGCGGGATTGCAGGGGATCAGCGCCGACCTTTACGAGGCCGCTGAGCTCGATGGCAGCGAGGGCTGGCGCAAGCATCTCGACATCACCCTGCCGCTGTTGCGCCCCTACGTGACCCTGGTGGCCGTGATCTCCGCCATCGCCGCCACCAAGGTGTTTGAGGAGGTGTACCTGATGACCCAGGGCGGCCCGGCCGATTCCACCCGAACACTGGTTTATTACGTGTACGACCAGGCCTTCGCGGAGCTGGAGATCAGCTACGCCTGCACGGTGGGCCTGGCCCTGTTCGTGATCGTGCTGCTGCTCAGCCTGGTGCGCTTCGCCTTCGCCCGCGACCAGGGCTTCAGCTGAATGCGTCGCGGCTCGGATGCGACATTGATCCATTGACCAACCGTGCGCATGGGCGCTGCCACATCGATCGGAATCGTGGGCGGCGGTCAGCTGGCCTGGATGCTGGCCGAGGCTGCCCGCCGGCGCGGTGTGGAACTGCATGTGCAGACCCCAGGCCCCGGGGATCCGGCCGTGGCGCTGGCCAGCAGCGTGGTGCAGGCGGATGTGCGCGATGTGGCCGCCACGCGGGAGCTGGCTGGCCGTTGCAGCGCCATCAGCTTTGAGAACGAATGGGTGGATCTCGATGGCCTCGCGGCCCTGGCCGCCGATGGCGTCTGCTTTCTGCCGTCGCTGGATGCCCTGCGGCCACTGGTGTGCAAGCGCAGCCAGCGGGAACTGCTGCAGCGCCTGAACCTGCCTTCACCGGCCTGGTTCGTGCTCGAGCAGGTGTTGCCCGTGGCGGCCGATCCCGACCCTGGCGCCGAGGCCACACCTCAGCAACCTCCCACGCCCTCGGGGCCTGCCTTGCCCGCGGGGTTTGCCTACCCCGTGATGGCCAAGGCCGCCAGCGGCGGTTACGACGGCAAGGGCACCGCGGTGTTGCGCAGCGACGCTGATCTTGAGGCGCTGCTCCAGCGCGTGGATCCGGCCGGCTGGATCGTGGAGGAGTTCGTGGCGTTTGAGCAGGAGCTGGCGGTGGTGGCCGCCCGCGATCAGCTCGGCCAGGTGGAGTGTCTGCCGATCGTTCAGACCCACCAGCATCAGCAGGTGTGCGATTGGGTTCTGGCGCCGGCTGAGGCGGGGCATGCCCTGCAGCAGGCCGTGCGCAACATCGCCGCTTCACTGCTCACCGCGCTCGACTATGTGGGCGTGCTCTCGATCGAGTTCTTCTACGGGCCCCGCGGCCTGATGATCAACGAGCTGGCCCCACGCACCCACAACTCAGGCCACTACTCGATCGAAGCCTGCGACAGCAGCCAGTTCGATCTGCAGTTGCTGAGCGTGAGCGGCGCCGCGTTGCCGGAGCCTCGCCTCCAGGCACCCGGCGCCCTGATGGTGAACCTGCTGGGCTTTGAACAGCGTTCCGCGGACGATCCAGCCTCCGCCTATGAGGGCCCGCGCCAGCAGCTCTCTGCCCTGCCCGATGCTCACCTGCACTGGTATGGCAAGGCGGGATCCAGCCTCGGCCGCAAGCTCGGCCACATCACGCTGCTGCTGCGTGAACACGATCCGGCGGCCCGGCGTGAGGAGGCGATGCAGCGGCTGGATCAGGTGCGTGCGATCTGGCCCCTTCCGCCTGGACCAGCGAGCCCCGATCTGTCTTAAGGTTCAGCCGGACTGCTGTGTTGGTGACTGCCTTCTACAGTTTTCTGATCTGACTCCCTTTTCGACTTGGGGCGTCTGTCGCGACAGTGCCGTAAACCGGCCTCGTAGCCGGAAACGAATCTTCGCTTTGACTCCCCTTCTGGTTTATCCAGGTCGGAATCTGGGGCAGAACGGCACAGCGGTTCACCCTCTTGCAGCGCCATGAACCGATCAAGCGATGTCTGATGACCAGCTGAAGGTTTTTCTGGAAGCAGTCCGGGCGGACGCGGGGCTTCGGGAGCAGCTCCAAGGCGCTGCCGACGCTGATGCTGTTGTGGCGATTGCCAAGGCGGCGGGTTTTGTGATTTCCGCTGAGGAGCTGAAAAAGGTTCAATCAGAGGTCTCGGAAGAAGAGCTTCAGACCATGGCTGGTGGTGGCATTTGGTCGATGGATTGCACGGGTGGGCACTGGGGGCCTTGCTAAGTGCCGCGGATGTGCGTGCTCCTGGGGCGTTGAACGTTGGCTTCAGCCCTTGATCGCTGCCTGGATGCGTTGCTCGAGAGCGGCCGCATCCAGGGCGGTCACGATGAACACCTCCTGAGCGCTGCTGCCCCGGCGGGCCACCAGCTTCCAGCCGCCCGTGATCGGTGTGGAGACCCTCAGGCGCAATTCCGGGGCGCGTCCTCTCACGCGTGCAATCACCGCTGGGGTGATGGTGTCGATCTCAGGCTCCCTGGCCAGGCGCTTCAGCAGCGGGATCAGTCCCTCCAGGTAGGTGCTGTGGGTGATCACCAGCCGTCCCATGCTCAACAGCGCTCCAGCGGAGCCATGGTGAGCCCTTCGGCGCTGAGCTGTTGGTGGTAGAGCTCCGCCTGCTCCAGCGGGCCGCTCCACACCTCAGCCGATCCCTGTCCATCGATCCGGTGAGCCAGCTCCCAGGCCCGGTCCGGCGTCATGCCCGGGATGTGGCGCACCAGCACCTCCACCACGTGCTGAAAGGTGTTGTGGTCGTCGTCCAGCACGATCACCCGGGCGTTCGGGTAGCGCGCCTGGACGCGCTGGCGATCCACCACCGCCTGCTCTGGCATGGGTCACAAGCCGCATGGGGCCTTCATTGTGCCCCCGGGCACTGGTTAAAATCCTTCCGAACTCTTTTCGCCACCATGCTGATCACTGCTGGATGGGCCGCTCTGTGCGCCGTGTTCACCTTCTCGATCGCGATGGTGGTGTGGGGCCGTAACGGCGACGGCACCATCAACTTCTGATCGTGAGCGACGTTGCTGTCGCCGGCCTCACGCTCAACAACGTGCTGGCCATTGCAGCGGCTCTGCTGCTGGTGTTCGTGAGTGGCGGGGTGATCTACCTCTCCACCATCGAATGGCGTGATCGCCGGCGCCGGCAGCAGCCCGTTCAGCCGCAGTCCAAGCCCAGAACCAAGGCCAAAGCCCTGCGGTGACGCACCTTCAGGAGTCGTTCGACCCCTGGGCCTGGGATCGTTCCGCAGCCGTTCTGGCGCCGGTGCCGGCAGAGCCGGTCGGCCCCACGATCCCCTGGGATGCTGCAGCCCAGGCAGAGCTCGAGCGGGCCCTTGAGCCCGGCGCTGAGCCCGCCCTCAGCCACCCCCTCGCCTTGCGCCTGCTGCGTCAGCTGCCCTCGGAGCCGCTGCGGTTGATGGCGGATGGCCGCCGCCGCGAGCTGGTGGGTGAGATGGTCACCTATGTGGTGAACCGGAACCTCAACTTCACCAACCACTGCCTGCAGCACTGCAGCTTCTGCGCCTTTCGCCGCGATGCCGGGGATCACGGCGCCTACTGGCACAGCTTCGAGGTTCTGCAGCAACGCGCCGCTGAAGCCCAGCGCCTCGGTGCCACCGAGCTCTGCATTCAGGGTGGGCTGAATCCTGCCGCTCGCCTTGATGGCTCGGCCCTGGCTTACTACCGCCAGCTGCTGCTGGCTCTGCAGGAGGCCGCACCGGGGCTTCATCTGCACGCCTTTTCTCCCCAGGAGCTGCTGTTCATCGCCCAGCAGGATCAGCGGCCCCTGCAGGCGGTGATCGATGGCCTGATCGAGGCGGGGCTGGGATCGGTGCCGGGCACCGCTGCCGAGGTGCTCAGTGAGCCGGTGCGTCAGCGGCTCTGCCCGGAGAAGCTCTCGGCCCGTGAGTGGTGTGCCGTGGTGCTGCAGGTGCATCGCAGCGGCCTGCCCAGCACGGCCACACTGATGGCCGGCCACATCGAATCCCCGGCAGATCGCGCCGCCCATCTGCTCACGTTGGTGGCTCTTCAGCAGGAGGCCTGGCAGCATCAACACACCGGGTTCAGCGAGTTTGTGTTGCTCCCCTTCATCGGCGCCCAGGCCCCGGCGGCCCTGCGCCAGCGCGTGGGCCGCGACCAACCCGATCGCCCTGCGATGCTCGCGCTCACGGCGCAGGCGCGCCTGCTGCTCGGCCGCTGGATCGTGAACCACCAGCCCAGCTGGGTGAAGCTCACCCTGGATGGTGCCCGTGAAGCGCTCCGCTGGGGCTGCAACGACCTCGGCGGCACCCTGATGGAGGAGAGCATCACCAGCATGGCCGGGGCCCAGGGCGGCACCTGCCAGAGTCCGGCAGCCCTGCGCGCGGCGGCCACCAGCCTCGGACGACCGGTGCGTCAGCGCAGCACCCTCTATGGCGCGGTCGCGGTGTGCGCCTGAACATCCCGCCGCTGAACATGGAGCCCCTGAAGCGCCTGCCGCTCAGGATCACCGCGCTCACCACGGCCGTGGCCGTGCTGGTGCCTGCTCTGCTGGTGCTGTTGGTGCCCCGGCGCCTCGCCAGCGGGCTGGATCGCCTTCTGCCCGAGGCGGCTCTGCTGCAGAGTTTCCCGGCCCGACCCGGCTCAGCGCCGCCACCCCTCTGGCAGCAGCGCCTCGGGCCCCAGCAGGCCGCTGAGCTCTGGCGCAGGCAGCGGCGGCTGTGGTGGCAGTTCTGGGGTCCCCACGGCGACGCCGGGGCCTATCTGGTGTTCGCGGCTCCGCCCTCCACCCCGTTGCCGGCGGATGCCCTGCGGGTCGACGATCTGCTCGTGGTGGCCCCCAGTCCGCTGGCGCGGCAGCTGCTGCAGCAGCAACTGCGGCTGCGCCGTCGCCCCTCCCGGGGCCTGAACCAGCGCTGCAGCGAAGCCCTGATGCAACGGGAGGCGGTGCACTGGACGGGCACCGCCCTGGCCCAGATGCTCGGCCCGCTCTCGCCACTGGCCCTCAGCCTGCAGCAGGGATGTCTGCTGTTGAGCAGCGAAGGTTCGGCTCTGCTCTGGCAGGGCGAAGCCGAGGCCAGCCGCGATTCCCTGCAGCCAGCCCCAGCCCGGCTGGCGATCCCTGCGGCGTTGCCCCGATCAGGTGCCACCCTGCTCGAGCTGCGGGGGCGCCGGCTTGAGCTGTTGCTGCGCGGTCTGCTGAGCACGGCGTTACTGCGCAATGCCCTGGCAGAGCGCTATGGGCTGGGCCCGGAGCAGCTGCGGCGCCTGCAGGGTGCGCCGTTCGTGCTGCAGTTGCAGCCGCAGGCTGCCGGCACCTGGCGGGCGGGACTCTCCCTGTTGGTGCGCCTTCCCGGCGAACGCCAGCTGTGGGAGCGCTGGCTCGCGGATCTGAGCCGAGCGCTGGAGCAGCAGGGCCTGGCTCCCAGCCAGCCCGGCGGGGGCGTGACCCTCTGGGGCCGTGAGGATGGCACCTCCGTGGGGGGCTGGCGCTGGCTCAAGCCCGATCAGCTGCTCCTCTTCCTTGGCCCCAGCCCCGGCAGCACCGCCAACCTGGATGGATCAGCCGGCTCGGCCGACTGGCAGCTGAGCCTGAGTCCAGCAGCGCTGCAGGCGGCTCAGTTGCTGCCGCCCGGACTGCCCCTGGTGGTTCAGCGTTCCCAGGCGCTGTTGCTGCAGGGGCGGGCCGCTGCAGGCAGCACCGCCCTCTCGGGCCGCCTGGAGCTCAGGTAGCGCTGCCTTCAGCGGCGCGTTCGCGCCGGCGCCGCTCGGCGGCCACGGTCTCTTCCATCAGTTCCACCGCCTGGCTCATCTTCTCGATGTTGCTGGCGTAGAGGCTGAGGTCCTTGTCAACGCGGTCCTTGATCAGGCCCATGGCTTCGCCGATCTCATGGGCGGCGCTGCGCAGGGCCTGGGGCTCGATCGCTTCAGCGCCCTGGGCGCTCTGCAGCAGGCTGAGCAGGCCCACGGCCACCAGGCGGGAGTAGTGGAAATCGGGGCGTTGCACCTCGTGCAGCAGGCTGGCGATCAGCTCGGGCGCGCCTTCCCCCTGCTTGGAGAGCCAGCTTTTCACCTCCTCCAGGCTGTGGTGCCCCACCTGCTGGCGGGCCTGCTCGGCCTTGGCGCGCAGCGCCGTGCCATCGAAGCCATTGGCGCTGCAGAGGGCCTGGAACAGGGGCTCGCGCTGCTCATCAGGCCGGTAGCCCTTGGAGAAGCTGTCGAACACCTGGGTGAGGCCCACGGCGAACAGGCCGTCGGCCTGGAACCCCTTCTGATGGCTGAGCAGGTGCAGCTCCACCAGCAGCTCATCCACCAGCCGCCGGTAGATCGGCGCGATCACGTGGGGGAAGGCGCTGTGAAAGGCACGCTTGCTATCGGCAACGGTGAGGCTCACGCCCACGCTCACATCGGTAAAGGTGGTTGGACCCTAGCTCGCGAGCAACGCTGATCCCGGCTGGAGCTCAGTAGGATCGCCCCAGCTGCTGAGCCCCACTGTGTCGATGATCCCGATCGTGATCGAAGAGTCGGGCCGGGGCGAACGGGCGTTCGATATCTATTCCCGTCTGCTGCGCGAGCGCATCATTTTTCTGGGTGAGCCCGTCACCGCCGAATCCGCCAACCGGATCGTGGCCCAGCTGCTCTTCCTGGAGGCTGAGGATCCCGAGAAGGACATCTACCTCTATATCAATTCCCCTGGCGGCTCGGTGTACGACGGCCTCGGCATCTTCGACACGATGCAGCACATCAAGCCGGACGTGCACACCGTGTGCGTGGGCCTGGCCGCTTCGATGGGTGCCTTTCTGCTCTGCGCCGGCGCCAAGGGCAAGCGCAGCAGCCTCACCCATTCGCGGATCATGATCCACCAGCCCCTGGGCGGGGCCCGCGGTCAGGCCAGCGATATCCGCATCCAGGCCGATGAGATCCTCTTCCTCAAGAAGAAGCTCAACCAGGAGCTCGCTGATCGCACCGGTCAGCCCCTGAGCCGCATCGAGGAAGACACCGACCGCGACTTCTTCATGTCTCCCGCTGAGGCCGCCGAGTACGGCCTGATCGACAAGGTGATCGACAAGCGCCCCGTGCGCGCTGTTTGATCCGATTGCTTGATGCAGGCCCGTGGGCCGCAAGCGGGGTGGTTCCGCGGACAAACCGGGTGGAAAAGGGTTGCCGCCCAGCCAGCGGCCCAGCAAGGTCTGTCCGGTGTGTGGCAGGCCTTTCAGCTGGCGCAAGAAGTGGGCCTCGGTGTGGGATCAGGTGATCTACTGCTCCGATCGCTGCCGCAACCAGCGTTGAAGCACCGGCCTGATCCGGCACAAAAAAGCCCGCGTCATCGACGCGGGCTTTGTCGTGGAGCACTGAATCGCGGGGTGCCTCAGGCTTCTGCCGGCTGAGGGCTCGCTTCAGTCGCCGGTTCAGCCTCGGAAAGGAAGGGGGAGAAACGCTCCTTTTCGGGAACAGTGGTGAATTCGCTCACGATGGCGCGGAACTCATCACCATCCAGGCTTTCCTTCTCGATCAGCACCTCCACCACGCGATCCATACAGGCGCGGTTCTCAGCCACGAGCTTCACGGTTTCCTCGTAGCAGTTCTGCACGATCTGGCGCACCGCCAGATCAACGCGCGCTGCTGTGGCATCCGACCCATCGCTGCGGGTCATCAGATCGCGGCCCAGGAACACCTCCTGGTTGCCGGCTTCCAGCGAGAGCTGGCCCACCTCGCTCATGCCGAAACGGGTCACCATCTGGCGGGCGATCGAAGCCACCTGCTGAATGTCGCCGCCGGCACCGGTGGTCACCTCAGCGTGGCCGAACACCACATCCTCCGCGGCACGGCCGCCCAGGGCGCCCATGATGCGGGCGCGCAGCTGGGCGCGGCTCACCAGCATCTGCTCCTCATCCGGCGAGAACCAGGTGAGGCCCTGGGCCTGGCCACGGGGGATCAGGGTCACCTTCTGCACCGGGTCGTGGGCTTTCACGAGGGTGCCCACCAGGGCATGGCCCACTTCGTGATACGCGATCAGGCGCTTGCTGCGGCCATCGGTGAGGGGCTTGCCTTCCATGCCGGCGATGATCCGGTCCACGGCGTCGTCGATCTCGGCCAGACCGGTGGCCTCCTTGCGGCGGCGGGCGGTGAGGATCGCCGCTTCATTCAGCAGGTTGGCCAGATCGGCGCCGGAGAAGCCGGGGGTGCGGCGGGCGATCGCTTCGAGGCTCACGTCGTCGGCGAGCTTCTTGTCGCGGGAGTGCACCTTGAGCACCGAGAGACGGCCCTTGATGTCGGGCACATCCACCTGCACCTGGCGATCGAAACGACCCGGACGCAGCAGGGCCGAATCGAGCACGTCGGCACGGTTGGTGGCCGCAATGATGATGATGCCGCTGTTGCCCTCGAAGCCGTCCATTTCGGTGAGCAGCTGGTTGAGCGTTTGCTCACGCTCATCGTTGCCGCCGCCCACACCGGCGCCGCGCTGACGGCCCACCGCATCGATCTCGTCGATGAAGATCAGGCAGGGGCTGTTTTCCTTGGCGCGCTTGAACAGATCGCGCACGCGGCTGGCGCCGACGCCCACGAACATCTCCACGAATTCCGAACCGGAGAGGGAGAAGAAGGGCACGCCGGCTTCACCGGCGATCGCCTTGGCCAGCAGCGTTTTGCCGGTGCCGGGAGGGCCCACCAGCAACACGCCCTTGGGGATCTTGGCGCCCACGGAGGTGAAGCGCTCAGGGGTCTTGAGGAAGGTCACCACTTCCTGGAGGTCCTGCTTGGCTTCCTCCACGCCGGCCACGTCGTCGAACTTCACGCCGGTTTCGGCTTCCATCAGGAAGCGGGCCTTGGTTTTGCCGAACTGCATGGCCTGGCCGGGGCCGCCGGGCATGCCGTTACCGCGGCGCGCCAGGAACACCAGCACCCCGATCAGCAGCAGCGGGAAGAGCAGGTTGCCCAGCAGGCCCAGGGCGGGCGGTGCCTGCCGGGGCGGGTGGATGTCGAAGCTGATGCCCTGCTCCTTGAGGTTGTTCACCAGCTCGGGCGCGAGACCGGGCAGATCCACGCGCAGGCGCTGCACGCGGTTGTCGAGGTCGGGATCCACCGCTTCCACCACGGCCGTGCGGCCGCCATCGAAGATGTCCACGGCGGTGACGCGTCCGGCATCCACGTAGTCGAGGAAGCGGCCGTAGCTCATGCGGGCCACCGCGGCATTGCGGGGAGCCACGGTGGGGCCGGCGGGCGCTCCCAGACGGGCTGAGCCGTTGCCGAGCACCTGCCAGCCCAGGAACAGAGCAACCCCGATGGGCAGAACCCAGAGAGCGATCGTGCGCCAGCGCTGGTTCATGGCAGCCTCAGCAGGTTGTGATGTTTAACAAGTGTAAAGCGAGCGCTGCCGCCAGCGGGGATCTCGGCAGCGCTGCCTTCTCATCAGGAGGCTCGTTGCCACTCAGGCAGGGCGCCGGCGATGCCGCTGATCGGTGCCTGGCTCAGGGCTTCGGGTTCGTCCACGCAGAGCTCCTCCACCTGGATGCTCTCGCGCAGTTCCGGGCCGCCAAGGCCATGGGTCCAGATCTGAACCTGCGATTCCGGCGGCGCCAGAAAGCTCAGCAGTTCGAACGGAAACACCACCCGCTCCAGAAAGAACTCATCGGGGCCCACGCAGCGCACGATCACCATCCGATCGCTGCTGTTGCGATAGCCACAGGTGAGCTGCGCCAAGGGAAAAGCTGCCGAAAGGTCTCCTCATGAAGCCATCTCGTTGCAGGCGGGATGGTCGCAGTTGAAACCGTTTGTGAGCACGTTGCCCATCTTTGGGATTTCTTCGCTTTTGCGCGGCTTCCCGCCGCTGCTCAAAGGCTGCGCAGCGCGGTGATCGGATCCAGCCGTGCCGCCCTGCGGGCGGGAAGCACCCCGAACACCAAGCCGATCGAGCCGGAGAGGCCAACGGTGATCAGCACACTCACCCCGCCGATGGCAGCCGGCAATGGCGTGACGGCGGCCACGGCCGCCACGGCCGAGAGCCCCACGGCACTGCCGATCACCCCGCCCAGGCTGGAGAGCACCAGGGCCTCCACCAGGAACTGGGCCAGCACATCGCTGCTGCGGGCACCGATCGCCTTGCGCAGGCCGATCTCGGAGGTGCGCTCGCTCACCGACACCAGCATGATGTTCATGATCCCGATGCCGCCCACCAACAGGGAGATGGCGCCGATCGCACCGAGCATCAGCGTGAGACCGCCGGTGATCGTGCCCACGATCGAGAGCGCATCCTGCTGGGAGCGCACGGCGAAATCGTCCTCCCGCAGGATGTTGTGGCGCTGGCGCAGCAGGTTGGTGATCTGAAACTTGGCGGCGCCGGTGCTCGCTTCATCGTTGGCTTCCACGCTGATGAAGTTGAGGCTGACGCCATAGGTGGGATCGCGCCCCGACAGCTTGCTCACCATGGTGGTGAGCGGGATGTAAGCCGCCTCATCCTGGTTCTGGCCGAACACGGCCCCCTTGGGCGCCATCACCCCGATCACTTCGAAGCTCTGATCGCGGATGCGCAGCTGCTGGCCCACGGCCGGGCCCACCGGCAGCAGCTTGTCGCGCAGATCAGGGCCGATCACCACAACGTTGCGGGCGGCGTCCATGTCGCGCTGATCGATGAAGCGGCCGCGGGCCACCTCGAAGCGGCGCACGGCCAGAAACTCCGGCGTGATGCCAGACACCGTGGTGCTGGTGCTCTTGGCACCGGCTTGCAGGACAGCGCTGAGGGTGATCTGCGGCGCCACCCGCTTCACGCTCGGCACCTGCTCGGCAATCGCTTCAGCATCCTCAAGCACCAGGGTCTTGGGAAAATCAATGCCCCGGCGACGGCTGTCGTTGTTGCCCGGCACCACGAACAGCACGTTGGCTCCGAGGGTGTTGAGCTGTCCCTCTGCCAGGTTCTGGGCACCGCGGCCCACACCCACCAGGGTGATCACAGAGGCGTTGCCGATCACAATGCCGAGCATCGTGAGCAGGGAACGGAGACGGTTGGCCCGCAGGGTGGCCAGGGCCATCCCCACGGTTTCACCCATGGCGAGCTTGGCGGCCATCGGCCTACATGATCGTGGGATCGAGCACGGTGCCCTTGCCCACGATGCTCACCTTCACCAGATCGGTGGAGCCGCTCACATCGGCCACCGTGCCGGCGGTCTGAATCACGAGGTCGCCTTCGCGCAGCAGGGCGTTTTCGGCGGCCATCTCCATGGCCTTGTTGAAGCTGGCGGTGGCGTTCTCAGCGTCGTCCACCAGCAGCGGATGCACACCCCACACCAGCTGCAGCTGGCAGGCCACCTTCTCCTCGCTGGTGATCGCCAGGATCGGTGTGCTGGGCCGGAACTTGCTCACATTGCGGGCCGTGGCGCCGCTCTTGGTGAGGGGCAGGATCGCCGCCGCCTCCAGCTGGCGGGCGATGGCGCTCACCGCGTGGCTGATGGCGTTGGGGATCGTGGAGGCCAGCTGGCCATCGCTGGCGCGGCGCGGGTAGTCGCGCTCGATCCGGCGGGCGATCTGGCTCATCGTGGCCACAGCCTCCACGGGGTAGTCGCCCACGGCGCTCTCGTTGGAGAGCATCACCGCATCGGTGCCATCGAGGATGGCGTTGGCCACATCGCTCACTTCAGCGCGGGTGGGCCGGGGGCAGCTCACCATCGAATCGAGCATCTGGGTGGCGGTGATCACCGGGATACCCAGGCCGTTGCACTTGCGGATCAGTTCCTTCTGCAGCAGCGGCACTTCTTCAGCCGGCATCTCCACGCCCAGGTCGCCGCGGGCCACCATCACGCCGTCGCAGAGCGGCAGGATCGCATCGATCTGATCGATCGCTTCGAATTTCTCGATCTTGGCCACCACAGGTGTGTTGTGGCCGTGGGAGGCGATCAGCGCCTTGATTTCCTCCATATCGGAGGGGTTGCGCACAAAGCTGAGGGCCACCCAGTCCACCCCCTGCTGCAGACCAAAGGCCAGATCGGTGCGGTCCTTATCGGTGAGGGCGCGGATCGAAAGCTGCACATCGGGGAAATTCACCCCCTTGTTGTTCGACAGCACCCCGCCCACCGTCACGGTGCAGTAGAGGGTCTGATCACTCTTGTCCACGCGGTCGGCCACCATTTCCACGCGGCCGTCGTCCAGCAGGATCCGGCTGCCGGGCACCACCTCCTCGGCGAGCTTGTCGTAGGTGACGGTGGCGATCTCCTGGGTGCAGGCCACATCCCGGGAGGTGAGGGTGAAGGCATCACCCTTGGCCACGGTGATCGGGCCGTCCTTGAAGCGACCGAGGCGGATCTTCGGGCCCTGCAGGTCCTGCAGGATGCCGATATGAACATCGAGCTCCTCAGCCACGCTGCGGATCGTGCGGATCCGGGCGGCGTGTTCGCTGTGGTCGCCGTGGGAGAAATTGAGCCGGAACGTGGTGGCGCCCGCTTCGATCAGGCGCCGCAGCTGTTCCGGAGATTCGGTGGCAGGGCCGATGGTGGCCACGATCTTGGTGCGACGCGTGAGATCGGGCAGGGCCATTCGGCAGGGCCAAAGTTGAGGCCGACCCTATCATCGGGGCCCGCCAGCCCTGCTCTGCCAATGGATCTCAATGCTTACCAGCAGGGCGCCCGGGCCACGGCGCGCTATCCCGATGTGGGCTCCAACCCGATCTATCCCACCCTCGGGCTCTGCGGCGAGGCCGGTGAGGTGGCCGACAAGGTGAAGAAGGTGTTGCGCGATCAGGGTGGTGATTTCTCCCCGGAGGCGCGCGAAGCGCTCAAGCTGGAGCTGGGAGATGTGCTCTGGTACGTGGCGCAGCTCTCCAGTGAACTCGGCTTCGAGCTCGAGGACATCGCCGCCTCCAATCTGGGCAAGTTGGCCAGCCGCGCGGCCCGTAACGTGATCGCAGGCAGCGGCGACGATCGCTGACGCTCCTGCTGCCGGCCTCGCTGTTCTGCGTTTCGCCTGTGCCCGTTCCGTGTTTCCGGCCTCTGCGTTCGCTGCTCGGCGCAGCGCTGATGCTGCTGCTGGTGCTGGCGGGTCCGCTGGCGGCACCGGCCCTGGCCGCCACCCTCACGGTGAGCGAGGTGAGCCTCGATCCCTGTCCCACGGACGACATCGGCGCACAACCCCAGTTGCGCCGCCCCAGTGGAGCCAGCTGCTACGTGCTGCGCGGCACGGTGACCAACCCGGGGCGCAAACCGGTGGTGGACACCGATGTGTTCGCCCAGATCCTCGATGCCAGCGGTGAACCCGTGCTGCAGAACCGGGCCCGGGTGGGATCCATCGGTGATGTGCCCCCCGGCGATTCCAGCTTCGCCCTGCGGCTCGCCGTGCCGGCCGGTACCCCCGGACCGTTCACTTTCTCCAACGTGAAGGCCCGGGGCTTCAAGGCACCCGTGCGCACCCGCGCCGGCGAGTTCGACGACCTGCTGCCGCTGGAGCAGGCCGTGACCGAGGCTCAGTAGAAGCCGGGGTAGAAGAAGCCGCGGCTCTGCTCCAGGAGGCTCTGGATCAGCTGCAGGGCGAGAAAGGCGAGGATCGCCGAGAGGTCGAGGCCGCCCAGGGGAGGGATCAGGCCGCGGAAGGCGTTGAGGTAGGGGTCGGTGATGGCGCTCACGGTGGAGAGCACCGGGTTGCTCCAATCGAGATTGGGGAACCAGCTGAGCAGCACCCGCACCAGCAGGATCAGCGTGTAGATCGAGAGGGTCTGGGCCAGAACGCCGATCAGATCGCCGACCAGTGGGGACATGGGTGCTCCTGCGTTGCCTTGACTTTATGGACCCGGCCAGCGGCGTGGCGGTTCAGGCCGCTTCCGCCCGGGGCCTGAGCTCCTCGGTTCGGATCGAGAAGGTGCGGTGGAACTTCTCACTCAGGCTGAGCCAGTAGGAGCGGCCCTCGCTCTGGCGTTTGCGCTCGATGAAGTTCTGCGCCAGCAGCTCCTTGATGTGGTCGTAGGCGCCGGAGCCGCGCAGCTCCACCAGCTCCGATTGGAGGATGCGCTTCTTGAGGGCGATGGTGGCCAGGGTGCGCAGGGCGGCCGTGGAGAGGTCCACCGGCAGCAGGTTCTGCACCAGATCGCCGAGGCCGTCGCGCAGCTGCAGGCTGTAGCGCTGTCCCTCCTGGCGGATCTCCAGGGCGGTGTCGCGGTGGGCGTAATCGGCCATCAGGGTGATCAGGCCGAGCTCCACCTGATCGCGGTTGACGCCGCTGATCTCCGCCAGTTCCCCCAGGCTGAGGGAGCGCCCCTTCAGATAGAGGATGGCCTCAAGCCGGGCCGGCAGGGACAGCGAAACCTCACCCTGCTTCTGGGTTGTGTCGTCCATCACTGCCCCAGGCCATGCCGCAAGTTATCCCACGCCCACAGCGCCGGCCACTTCCCCCAGGAAGAGCCTGTAGGCCGGGTTTTCCGTTTCATCCACAAAGCGGTAGCCCAGCCCGTCCAGGAAGTTGCGCCAGTCGTCCATCTCCTCGGGCGGCACCTGCACGCCCACCACGATCCGGCCCACGTCGGCGCCGTGGTTGCGGTAGTGAAAAATGCTGATGTTCCAGTTGGGGTGCAGGCTGGTGAGGAAGCGCATCAGCGCTCCCGGCCGCTCCGGAAATTCGAAGCGATACAGCAGCTCGCGGGTGTGGCTGCAGGCCTCGGTGGCGGCTGCCGGCATGCGGCCCCCCACCATGTGGCGCAGGTGCAGCTTGGAGAGTTCGTCGTTGGAGAGATCCAGGCAGGGGAAGCCGGCAGCCTGCAGGTCGTGGATCAGGTCCTGCTCATCGCGGCTGCCGCTGGTCTGCACGCCCACAAAGATGTGGGCGCGGCTGGGATCGGCCAGGCGATAGCTGAATTCCGTGAGGCTGCGGTTGCCCAGCAGCGTGCAGAACTGCCGCAGGCTGCCGGCCCGCTCCGGGATCTCCACCGCCAGCATCGCCTCGCGGTCTTCGCTGATCTCGGTGCGTTCGGCCACGAAGCGCAGCCGATCGAAGTTCATGTTGGCGCCGCAGGCCACCGCCACCAGCGTGCGGCCCTGCAGCCCGCGCCGCGCCACATCCGCCTTCATCCCGGCCACCGCCAGTGCCCCGGCGGGCTCGAGGATCGAGCGGGTGTCCTCAAACACGTCCTTGATGGCGGCGCAGATGGCGTCGGTGTCCACGGTCACCATGGCGTCCACATGGCGGCGGGCCAGCTCGAACGTCTGCTCTCCCACCTCCCGCACGGCCACGCCATCGGCAAACAGACCCACCTGGTCGAGCTTCACCCGCTCCCCCAGGGCCAGGGAGCGGGTCATCGCATCGGCATCCACCGGTTCCACCCCGATCACCTCCACCTGGGGCCAGAGCGCTTTCACGTAGGCGGCGATGCCGGCGATCAGGCCGCCACCACCCACGGCCACGTAGATGGCATCGGGTGGTTCGGAGCACTGGCGCAGGATCTCCAGGGCGATGGTGCCCTGGCCGGCGATCACATCCGGATCATCGAACGGGTGGATGAAGGTGAGGCCCCGCTCCGCGCTCAGGCGCCAGGCCTCGCTGCAGGCGGCGTCGTACGTGTCGCCATGGAGCACCACCTCGGCGCCGCGGGCCGCCACCGCGCGCACCTTCATCTCAGGTGTGGTGACCGGCATCACGATCACGGCCCGGCAGCCCAGCTTCTGCGCCCCCAGGGCCACGCCCTGGGCGTGGTTGCCGGCACTGGCGGCGATCACACCGCGCTCCAGCTCCGTGGAGCTGAGGCCAGCCATCTTGTTGTAAGCGCCCCGCAGCTTGAAGCTGAACACCGGCTGCAGGTCCTCGCGCTTGAGCAGCACCGTGTTGTTCAGCCGGCGCGAGAGGTTCGGCGCCGGATCCAGGGGTGATTCGATCGCCACGTCGTACACCCGCGCCCGCAGGATGCGCAGCAGCATCGGCAGGGAGCTGTCCTGGCTCTTGGTGTCGCTCATCGGCTCGCATGCCATCGAACCAGTGTGACAAGCCCCTGACATCCCCTCGCCTCTGTCCACCGAACCGCCAGTGGTCAGATCGGAGCACGTAGGCTGAGCGCCAATCAAGGCCCAGGGCATGCATCTCAGCGAGCTGACGCATCCGAATCAGCTGCATGGTCTGAGCGTTCCCGAGCTCGAGGGCATCGCCCGCCAGATCCGTGAGCGCCATCTGGAGGTGGTGAGCACCAGTGGCGGCCACCTCGGTCCCGGTCTGGGTGTGGTGGAACTCACCCTGGCCCTGTATCAGACCCTCGACCTCGACCACGATCGGGTGGTGTGGGACGTGGGCCACCAGGCCTATCCCCACAAACTGATCACCGGTCGTTACAACGACTTCCACACCCTGCGCCAGCAGAACGGTGTGGCGGGCTATCTCAAGCGTTGCGAGAGCCCGTTCGATCATTTCGGTGCCGGCCACGCCAGCACCTCGATCTCAGCGGCCCTGGGCATGGCCCTGGCCCGGGATCAGCGCGGAGAGGATTTCAAGTGTGTGGCGGTGATCGGCGACGGCTCGCTCACCGGTGGCATGGCCCTGGAAGCGATCAACCACGCCGGCCACCTGCCCCACACCCGCCTGCTGGTGGTGCTGAACGACAACGACATGTCGATCAGCCCGCCGGTGGGGGCGCTGAGCACCCACCTGAACCGCATGCGGCACAGCAAGCCGCTGCAGTTCCTGCAGGACAACGCCGAGGAGGCGATCAAACACCTGCCCTTCCTGCACGGTGAGCTGCCCACCGAGCTGAAGAACCTCAAGGAGAGCATGAAGCGCCTGGCGGTGCCCAAGCTGGGCGCCGTGTTCGAGGAGCTGGGCTTCACCTACATGGGTCCGGTGGATGGGCACGACATCGCCGGCATGATCCAGGTGTTCCAGCAGGCCCACGCCCACGAAGGGCCGGTGCTGGTGCATGTGGCCACCACCAAGGGCAAGGGCTACGCCTACGCCGAGGAAGACCAGGTGGGCTACCACGCCCAGAGCGCCTTCGATCTGGCCACCGGCAAGGCCTACCCCTCCAGCAAGCCCAAGCCCCCCAGCTACAGCAAGGTATTCGGCCAGACGCTGGTGAAGATCTGCGAGCAGGATCCCCGCGTGGTGGGCATCACCGCGGCCATGGCCACCGGCACCGGCCTGGATCTGCTGGAGAAGGCCCGTCCGAAGCAGTATTTCGATGTGGGCATCGCCGAGCAGCACGCCGTGACGATGGCGGCCGGCATGGCCTGCGAGGGACTGCGCCCGGTGTGCGCGATCTACAGCACCTTCCTGCAGCGGGCCTACGACCAGCTGATTCACGATGTAGGCATTCAGAACCTGCCCGTCACCTTTGTGATGGACCGGGCCGGGATCGTTGGCGCTGATGGCCCCACCCACCAGGGCCAATACGACATCAGCTATCTGCGCTGCGTGCCCAACTTCACGGTGATGGCACCGAAAGATGAGGCGGAACTGCAGCGGATGATGATCACCTGCCTGCAGCACGACGGCCCCACCGCCCTGCGCATCCCCCGGGGCTCCGGCGAAGGCGCCGCCCTGATGGAGGAGGGCTGGGAGCCCCTGGAGATCGGCCGCGGTGAACTGCTCGCCGATGGCGACGACCTGCTGATCGTGGCCTACGGCGCCATGGTGTACCCCGCCATGGCCACCGCCGGGCTGCTGCAGGAGCAGGGTGTGCGCGCCGCTGTGATCAATGCCCGTTTCCTGCGTCCGCTGGATGAGGCGCTGATCCTGCCGATGGCGCAACGCATCGGCCGGGTGGTGACCATGGAGGAGGGCTGCCTGGCCGGTGGTTTCGGCGCTGCTGTGGTGGAAACCCTCAACGATCACGATGTGCTCGTGCCCGTGCATCGCATCGGCATCCCCGATCAGCTCGTGGATCACGCCACCCCGGATCAGAGCAAGCAGGCTCTCGGTCTCACGCCGCCGCAGATGGCCGATGCCATCCTCAAGCGCTTCAGTTCCCTGCGCCGCCAGGCTGTGGGTGTCTGACACCAGCCGCTGTGATGTTCTGATCGCCGGCGCCGGACCGGCCGGGCTGTTGCTGGGCCGGTTGCTGGCCCAGGCCGGGGTGGCGGTGCAGGTGGTGGATCCGCTGCAGGATCTGCGCTGCGGCGCCTTCAGCAGTGCAGCCTTGCCGCTGGCTGCCGTGCACCACTTTCAGCTGCCTGAGCAGGTGCAGGCCGCCCACTGGAGCCAGTGGCAGCTGTTCGGGCCGGCGGCTGAGCGGCGGGCCTGGGCTGCGCCGGAGCCCCTGGGTGCCGTGCTCGATTTCGGTGCCTTGCGCCAGTGGTTGGCGCAGCGGGCCCGGGCCGCGGGTGCGGCGGTGCAGCTCGGCTGGAGTGTGCGCAGCTGGGAGCCTGCAGGCAGCGGAGCACGCGCCCGGCTGCGTGGGCCCGCCGGGCTGGAGCGGCAGGTGCAGTGCCGCTGGTTGGTGGATGCCACGGGGCAGCGGCGCGCCCTGATCGGCGATCCTCCCTTGAGCCACGGCGCGTTGGTGAGCGGCAGCGGGGTGGAATGGCTGCTGCAGGTGCCGCCGGAGGCCTGGCAGCCCTGGGCGGATCGGCTCAGCTTCATGCTCGGCAGCCACTGGGTGCCCCAGGGCTACGGCTGGGTGTTTCCCATGGCCAGCGGCCAGCTGAAGCTGGGGGTGTGCCGCCTGCAGGATCCGCGGCGCACGCAGCCGCCGCTGCACCAGCTGCTGCGGCAACTGCAGGCACGGCTCGGCCTGGAGGAGGCGCGGGTGCTGGACCGCCATGGCGGTTTGATCCGCAGCACGATCCGGCGGCGGGAGCCGCATCAACGGGGGCCGCTGCTTGCCCTAGGCGATGCCGTGAGCACGGGCAATCTGCTCGGCGGTGAGGGCATCCGCCACGCGATGGCCAGCAGCGAAGTGCTGGCACCGCTGTTGCTGGAGGCGCTTGGCGGCCGCTCGGAAGCGCTGGCGGCCTATCCGCGGCGCCTGCGCCGCCGGCTCGGCTGGCGCTGGTCGCTCAGCGGCCGCTTGGCCCGCCGCACCTGGCTGGGCCTGCAGAGCGCCCATGCCGATCAGCGGCTGGGGCGCCTGCTTCAGGGGCTGGAAGCCGGCAGCAGCGCTGCCGACCTCTCAGCCTTGCTGTTCGACTACCGCTTTGAGCGCTACGGCCTGCGGGCGCTGCCCTACCTGTTGGGCTGGCGCTGAGCGGTTCAGATCACGCCGCGGGCAGCCAGGCCCAGGATGGCGCCCATGCCGAGCACATGACCGAAGGAGGTGGTGGCCAGCAGGGAGGCGTGGCTCATGCCGCCGAACATGGCGGGATTGGGCAGCTGAGCACCTTCGTTGGGGTACTTGATGGTGGCCTTGCCGATGCCGATGGCGATCACGTTGGCAACGATCATCACCAGGCCCACCTTGGGCGACCAGGACACGGAAGCGGGGGCGATGGCCAGCAGGGGAGCGAGCATCGAATTCTCGGGCGACGCCTCATCTTCCAGGCGGCCCCAGCGATCCGCACGCGCCGCTTAAGACTTGTTCACTGCTCCTGCTCGTTCGCCCGGCGGCTGAACCCCAGCAGCACCAGCACATTGCTGAGGGTGAGAAAGGCCTCAGCGCCGCCGTGCAGGGCATCCACATCCGCCAGCTGCCGGCCGGTGGTGGCCTCCGCCAGCAGGGCCGCCGCGATGGTGACCAGCACGAACAGCAGCGTGAGCGCAAAGCCCCACAGGGCCAGCTTCGGCATGCGCCCGGAGCGCCAGCTCCACCAGAGAAAGGCCAGATAGGGAAACAGCGACAGGCCGAAGAACGGCGCCGGATCGATCCGGCTGAGGCTTTCGAGCAGCGTGGAGGCGTTGATCGCGATCATCGCGCTCGCCGCGCCAGGTTCCAGGCTGCCCCTGCCATGGCGGTGTTGCCTGCGGCGGTGCAGGCCGCCTGCAGCACCACCAGGCCCTTCAGTTCGATGGGGTTATCGAACAGGTGCCAGGTGCAGGCCGCCATGGCACTCACCAACGCCGGAAGCATCGCCAAGGCCAGCCAGTTCCACTCCGGTTCACCGCGCCGCTGGCCCCAGGCCTGGATCGCCAGCATCGCCAGCCCCCACTCCAGCACGGAGGCAACGTGGATCCACCAGGTGGGCAGCGAAAGGGCGTGCATGCCCCCGGTTCTACACGTTCAGCCGGCTGCCTGGAGGCGCAGGAAGCTGTCGCGCCGGTGGAAGTCGGGCTCGCTGCCGCTGTGGCGCAGGGCCCAGTAGCTGCAGCCCAGCCCCTCGCAGGCCAGCACGCTGGTGATCGACAGATCCAGATCGGTGGGATCGGGCAGCAGTGCGTGCAGATCCAGGCGCAGCCGCATCTCCAGGTCGCCACACCGGCGCTGCAGGCTGTAGGGCAATCCCACGATCAAGCCTTCAGGCTCCAGTCCGCTGCGGTAGCCGCTGAGCCTGTAGGCATTCCAGTGGCCATTGGGGGCGAGATTCAGCTCCCAGTAGGCCTCGGCACCGGGCGCGCTGAAAAAGGCTTCGAAGCAAGTGGACTGCCAGAGCCCATCGCGGCGTTCGATCAGCCCCGTGGCGGGCGGACACCACACCAGGCCCTGGGGATCGCGCAGGCGCAGCTGCAGATCGAGCTGTGGTTGCCGCCACAGCGCGCGGGCCTGCAGCTGGATCCTCTCCAGGCCCTGCTCCGGGCGGAACGGTTGCAGCGTTAACCAGGCAGGCTCCATCAGCTCCGCACGCCCGCTGTGGTGCAAGCGAGATCCCCCACCAGCTGGCGCAACGCACCCATCTGCTGCTCGATGCTGGCGGTGAGCTGGAACTGCACCATGGCCCGGTGCAGGTTCTGCTCCGGCCGGCTGATGCGGAAGTAGGTGTCGCCGTTGAGGTGGTCGCTGAAAAAGCGCAGCCCCAGCTCGAAGCTGATCAGGCGTACGGCATCCGGGATCAGGCGCACCTCCGCCGGGCTGAGGCTGCTGCCGGCCACGCTGAAATAGCCCGTGAGGATCTCGGCCGCCAGGTTGAGATCGAAGTGCACGGCATCGCGTTCGAGGGTTTCCTCGCCCAGTGGGTTGCAGCCGGAACGCAGGCAGTCGCCGATGTCGTAATGCACCAGGCCGGGCTTCACGGTGTCGAGATCGATCAGGGCCACGGCCTGGCCACTGCGGCGATCGAGCATCAGGTTGTTGATCTTGGGATCGCCGTGGATCGGCCGCTCCACCAGTTCACCGCGCTGCCTGGCGCGCTCCAGCACATCGCAGATCGGTTCCCGGTCGCGGATGAAGCGCATGCAGCGCTCCGTGTCCGCCGAAGGTTGCAGGCGCGTCTGCACCAGGGCGCGGCGGTAGGCCTGCAGGTAGCCGGGGGTGATGTGGAAACCCTCCAGGGTGTCCGCCAGCGCGGCCGCAGGCAGATCGCTCACCAGTTGATGGAACAGCCCCAGGCCGATGCCCAGCTCCCTGGCCTGGCTGGGGCTCTCGATCACATCAACGCTTCTGGCCTCCTCCACGTAGGTGAGCATGCGCCAGGTTTCACCCTTCGGGCACCGGTAACCGGTGAGGCCTTCAGCCTGGGTGCGCAGTAAGCGCGGCAGCTCCCAGCGCCGCTGCGGCAGGGTTGCCCGCTTGCGCTCCACGTGGGCCGTGAGCACCTCGAGGTTGTGCAGCACCAGATCGGGGCGCTGAAACACCGCCCGGTTGAGCCGCTGCAGAACGCTGGTGCCGCTGGCACTGCGCACGCGATAGGTGGCGTTCACGTTCCCGTGGCCGAGGGGCTCGATGGAGTGGATGCTGCCCGCGCCGTGAAACGCTTCCGCGATGGCCGTCAGTTCGGCAGTGCCCAAGTCATGCAAGATTCAAACCGCTGATTGCAAGCACGTTGACACTTGTTGCGTCAATCAGTGGTGCAGAGGGGTCAGAACCTGGGCTGGAATCAGTTGGAAACCGTGCTGCGCTGGAGGCTCTCACCCTGGTCGCGTTCGATCTCCCGCCGCAGTTGATGGCGGATGTGATCCGGTGATTTGTATTGCCTCGGCAGACAGTTGTGCAGCGTGGTAAGCCGGCTCCAGCACAGCGTTTTCTCAATGCTTGCCGCTGGCCGGCCCTCCAGCAGAAGCTGTTTCAGTGCCTTGCGGTAAAGAAAGTATTTGGCCTCCAGTTCAGCGATCGTGAGTCCCTGGCTGTCGCTCATGAGCTGCCTACCTGGCGGTGCGGTTGTTACACCGTACGTGAGCTGCGGGGCCTGCGTCGTCTGCGACGGGAGCGCTGTAGCACTGAATACGGCGCTGTTCGCAGCAAAGATTCACAACCACGGCTTGGACCTGCGCTGGCGGTCCGCTTCAGACGCCGTTGATCCACTGCCTCCCCAGCGGCACGAGCGAACGGCTCACCTCCGCCCATGGAAACGGCTGCTCCGGCCGTGTGCTGTCGGCCACCAGCTCAGTGCCCAGCCCATCGTGCACATCCTCGAGAGCCTGCTGAAACGGGATGGAGCACAGCGTGGCGTACACGCGGGCGATGGCATTGATCTCACCGGGGCTGCTGCTGCCCTGGAGGTAGCGATCGCGCAACTGTTCAGCGCTGTGCATGGTGGGGCTGGGAGCACTGGCTGCAGGCTCGGTGGGCGGTCCAGAGGCGGCAAGAGCTGTTCACCCCTGTTCACACGGGCGCGTTGTTCAGCTGGATGCCGAGGTGTAATGCCGCAGGGCATAACGCCAGAACAGCCGCGTGCCCACCAGCGCCAGCGTTGCGGCCGCCAGTGAGCCGAACACCCAGCTGGCTGAACTGCGGCCCAGGAGCGCTTCTGCCGGCACGGTGGTGAGAAAGGCCACCGGCAGCACGAAGGTGAACACCAGCCGCAGCGCAGCGGGATAGGCACTGATCGGATAGCGCCCAGCCACGAGCGTGTAGCGCAGCACTTCGGTGGCATTCCAGATCTTCACGAACCAGATCGAGAGGCTCGCCAGCAGAAACCAGAGGCTGTAAAGGATCAGAGCACCGCTCACCAGCAGCACCACGCCGATCAGCAAACCCAGCGGCGAGATCGCACTGGAGCGTTGCATCAGGGCCCAGCCGATCAGGGCCAGGCCTGCCGCGATTCCCGGCAGGCCCCAGGGCGAGAAGCTGCGGGTGGATAACCAGAACTGGCTGTCGATCGGCTTGAGCAGCACGAAATCCAGCGTGCCGTTCTGCACATGGTTCACGATCTGGCTGAGGTTGGGCTGCAACACGCAGCTGGTGAAGCCATCGAGCAGGGTGTAGAGGCCCAGCACCACCAGCGCTGCATCCCAGCTCCACCCTCCCAGCGATGCGCCGTTGCCGAACAGCAGCCTGAGCACGAACAGGCTTCCCACCAGATTGCCCACCACCGCCAGCAGCTCCACCACGAGGTTGAGCTGGTATTCGAATTCGGCCTGGAGCGAACTCAGCCAGAATCGCCGCAGGCTCCTGCCGTAGCGGCCGATGCGATGGAGATGGTGGCCATCCATCAGGCTCCCATCGCTCCATAGCGGCGCACGCCCAGCTTCCACAGCACCAGGCTGATCGGCAGCAACACGGCGCACCACAGGGCCAGACGCGCGAACCCATCGATCACATCCACCGCTTCACCGGCGAGCAGCTGGGCTGGAAAGGCCACCATCGAGGGAAAGGGTGTGCAGTCTGCGAGTCGCCGGATGGCGGGTGGAAAGGCCTGCAGCGGTGCCACCAGTCCCGAGAGAAACAGATAGGGAATCAGCGCCAGGCGATCCAGTGCAGCCGCCCGTTCGCTCCAGAAGCAGAGCATCGTGAGAATCGTTTGCAGCAGAAAGCGCAGTGCAAAGGCGCCGAGGATGGCGAGGACTCCGAGCACCAGTTGGCTCAGGGAGGGAATCCAGAGCAGGCTGGGTTGCAGCACAGCCAATGCGGCCAGCATCACCGCCACAAACGGCACGCGTGTGGCCTGTTCCGCCAGATGCGCCGCCACGTAGCGCCAGAGGGGCTGCACCGGCTGCAGCAGATAGGGCGACAGCCGGCCCTGCAGCGCATCCTCTTCAAACACATGAATCAGCCACACCACGCTGAACTGGCGCACCACAAAGGCAGCCACGAAGTAGTGGCTGAGCTGCGCCCCACTCAGGCCTGCCGTTGCGGCGCCGTTGGAGTCGCGCCACACGGCCAGCATGATCAGGGGCAGCACACCGGAGAGCGCCCAGAGCGCAATCTCGGCCCGGTATTCGAGCATCAGGGCGTACTGGCTGGACAGCAGCGCCCGGGCGATCCGGCCTGCTCTCTGGAGGCGACGCCTGGTCACCGCTCCGCTCCGGCGCTGCGGAACAGCGCTCCGATCAGCTCCTCCACCGGCGGATCGCTCACCTCCAGATCCACCACGGGAAAGTTGGCCAGCAGCGCTGCCACCTGGTCGGTGAGGCGCTCCCGCGGGATCAGCAACTGCACGTGGTGGCCGTGGTGCGTCTCCAGTTCGCCGTAGGGCCTGAAGGCTTCCGCTGGCACGCTCTGCTGCAGTTCCAGGCGCACCTGGCGGCAGGGGGCCAGGCGGCTGGTGAGCGCCTCCAGCGGCCCGTCGTGGAACAGTTCGCCCTGGTGAATCAACAGCACCCGATCGCACAGGGCGGTGATATCGCCCATGTAGTGGCTGGTGAGCAGCACGGTGGCGCCGGTGCGGCGGTTGTAGTCGGCCAGGAAATCGCGCACGCGGGCCTGAGCGTTCACATCCAGCCCCAGGGTGGGTTCATCCAGAAACAGCACCGCCGGGTTGTGCAGCAGCGCCGCCAGCAGCTCGGCCTTCATCCGCTGCCCCAGGGAGAGCTTGCGCACCGGCCGGTGCAGCTCCTCGCCCAGTTCGAGCATCTCCGCCAGGGTGGCGATGCGCCGCCGGGCTTCCGCTTCATCGATGCCGTACACGGCGGCATTCACCCGCAGGGAATCCAGCGGCGGTAGATCCCAGATCAGCTGCTGGCGATTGCCCATCACCAGGGTGATCTGCTGGAGGAATCGCTCCTGCCGCCGCTGGGGCAGGCAGCCGGCCACCTCCAGCTGTCCTGCCGAGGGGTGAATCAGGCCGCTGAGCATCTTCAACGTGGTGGTTTTGCCGGCGCCGTTCGGCCCCAGAAAACCCACCATCTCCCCCGGTTCGATCACAAAGCTCAGATCGCGCACCGCCTCCACCCGGCGGTAGCGACGGTGCAACAGGTGCTGCACCGTGCCCGCCAGGCCTGGCTGCTTATGGGCCACGCGAAAGCTTTTGCACAGCCCTGTCGCCCGCACGATCGGCCCGGCTGAGGGCAGCACCGCTTCAGAAGGGCTCACAGGCCGCGCGGTAGGTGTCGAGCTGTTGGCGCAGGGCCTGATCCACAGCGGCACCGGGCTGCTCGGCCAGGTTCTGGGCCTGTTTCACCTGCTCGCAGGCCAGATCATTCTCACCACGATTGAACAGATCACCGGCCGCCCGCAAGGCGGACTGCAGCTCCGTTGGTGTGCCGGATGGCGCGGCCGGCTGTGTTGGTGCAGGCTTGGTGTCCCTGGGAGGGGTGGGTTTGATCTGCGGTGCGGGATCAGGCCGGCGGCAGGCGCCGAGGCCTGCCGTGAGCAGGGCCAGGCCGATCAGTGACCAGCGACAACGGCGGTTGCGTGTTGGCATCGTTGTTCCCTTCAGCTCAGCACAGCAGCCTGCTCGGGCGTGAGCCGTCCGGCCGCCAGCAGCGCCTGGGTGATCCGTTCGATGTTGAGCACCGCATGCACGCGGTAGCCCAGGCCCTCCAGCCGTTCGCGCGCCCGGCGATCCCGTTGGCCGCCGTGGTCGATGAACACCACCACATCCTTCACCACCAGCCCGGAACTCTCCAGCTTGGCGATGCCCTCGAGCACGCTGCCGCCGGTGATCAGGATGTCGTCCACCACCACCACCTGATCGCCTTCGTTGAAGTCGCCTTCGATCAGGCGGCGAGCGCCGTGGGCCTTCACCTCCTTGCGGGGATAGATCAAGGGCTTGTGCATCGAGAGCGACAGCCCTGTGGCCGTGGGCAGGGAGCCGTAGGGAATGCCGGCAATGCGATCGAACTGCAGCTGCTCCAGCAGGCCGCTGTAGCTGTGCAGCACGCGATGGAACAGGTTCGGGTCGGAGATGATCTGGCGCAGATCGATGTAGTAGTTGAACACCGCGCCTGATGCCTGCACGTACTCCCCGAACAGCAGGCAGCCGATATCAAACAGATCCACGATCAGCTCCGCCAGCGGATCGCTGTCGCCCTCGCCGGTGGGTTCCGGGTCCGCCAGCCACACCGCGCAACTGTCGGCCGCACGCGCCGGCTGTCGCTCCAGCCAACGCTGCCGCCGGCGATTGATCAGCCCCTTGAGCGCGGCGGCCTGTTCGCTCAGATCGTCCTCCACGAGCAGGTTCTGCGGCAGCGGCAGCAACAGTCCGTCCGCGGCGTCGTTCAGCCCAGCCTCCAGCAGGCCATCGAGCCGTTCTTCCTCGCTCCAGATGCTCCGCAACATCAACACCCGCTCCGGTGCCGCCCGGCGCACCTGGGCCAGCACCGCCGGATCGCTGGTGCCCACTTCCAGCAGCAATTGGTCGGGCGTGCCCCAGAGCTGGCTTTCCCGCACGATCTGCAGGAACAGCGGATCGGCTTCGCTGGGGTGGTACTGGATGCGTTTGGCCGCCGGGTTGGAGCTGCGGCAGGTGATCACCACCGCTTTGTCGGCATAGAGCAGGAAGGGAGCAGCGATGTCCTGCCCCGCCAGGGGCGAGAGGCTCACCGCATCCACCCCCAGATCCCGGAACAGGTAGTGCGCCAGGGCGGTGGAGGAATTGAGGTCGCCGTGCTTGGCGTCGATGATCAGCGGCAGATCGCGCGGCACCAGGTCGCGCACCTCCAGCAGCAGCTCCAGCCCCAGTGGCCCCAGGGCCTGATAGAAGCCGAGGCTGGCCTTGATTGCACACACGTGCGGGCTGGTGGCCTCCACCACGGCCTTGATCCAGTGGCGGGCCTGGCTGAGGAAGGAGCGGTTGCCCATCCCATGCCGCAGCGCCCAGCTCTGCAGCATCTCCGGATTGGGATCGAGCCCGGTCACCAGGAGCGACTGGCGCTCGGCGATGGCTTCGGTGAGTTGAACGAAGAAGCCCATCCGCCGGACCGCGGCAAGGTTGTTGATAGGAGATTGCCGGCCCCCAACGGCGGCTGCAGACACAGCTCGTAGCAAAAAACAGTCAGCCCCGCGGGCAGTCGCGCGCCATGAGCACGCCGGCCTGCCCCTTGCCGTCGCGGTCGATCGGCTGGGGGTCGAAGTCGTCGTCGCTCACATCAAAGCTGCCGCTGGAGCAATACAGGCTCAGGGTGCGTTCGGTGTAGGCCCCCTCGGCCCGTCCCTTGCCCTGCTGGGCGGCCATGCCGATGCACTGCTGCTGGCTGCCCCAGATGCAGCTGGCGGCGCCGAGCAGTCCGCCCACCAGATTGGTGGCGATCTGCTGGTCGCGTTCAATCTCGAAGCGGCGCACCGCGTAGCGCCGGCGCCCGAGCAGTTTGTCCTTCTGGGTCTGTCGCAGAGGCCGGCTGAAGGTCTCCTGGGTGTCCACCATCCACGGGCCGAGGCTCTGTCCCGGCGTCAGCTGGCTGGCGATCCCGCGGGTGAGGGCCTGAAAGCGATCCTTGGGATAGCCGTGATGCTGGGCGGCCAGTCGCTCGTAGTCGCCCATCTCGAACAGCAGATTCGCCGTCTGGGTGAAGTCGTCCACGCCGATCGCGCCCTGGCTGAGCATCCAGCCCAGAAACACCCCGGTACGCCAGTCGGCGGCGAGCTCCTCCTGCTTCACCGTGAGGTTGAAGTTGCTGCGGTAGGGCCCGCGGCCCTGCTCGCGGTTCACGTGGTGACCCCATTCGTGGGCCAGCACCGCCAGGTCCAGCAGCAGCAGATCCTGATCGCTCTTGCCGCGGGCACTGCGCACACTCCGGCGCAGATTCAGGGCCATCGCCAGCTCCTTGCTGGAGGGGCAGTAGTAGGCCATCGGGTGTTCAACCCGCTTCACCCCGCAGCCCTCGGCCTTATCGCCGGCGAAGAGCAGCCTGGGCTGCTCGCGGCTGTTCCAGAAGCGGTTGAGCAGCTTGTGGGCATGGCGCAGATAGCGCTCACGCTGCCCTTGGCCCGAGCCGGTCTGTCTGAGCGCCTCCAGTTGCCTGGCCTCCGCTGCGCTGGGAAGCTGCAGCTCTGGCGGTGGGCCCTGGCCCGGAGCCCAGGGCTCTGCCCAGCCTGAGGGACACAGGAGCAGCCCGGCCAGGAGCACAACGGGCAGGCGCCGGAGCGAACGATGGGGCATGGCCTGGCCGGATCGTTGCTGGGATTTCTACTGCGACCGCCGCTGTCGCTGCAGGGCCCAGGCCGCCAGCACCCCGCCGGCAAAACCACTGGCGTGGCCGATCCAGCTCACCCCCGCCGGGGAGAACAGGGGGATCAGGCTGGGCAACACGCCGCCGTAGGCCACCAGACACACCAGCGACAGCAGCAGCGACAGGGGGCGCTTCTCCAGCCAGCCGATCAGCAGCAGGTAGCCCAGCAGCCCATACACCACCCCGGAGAGGCCGTGGCTGGCGGTGGGCCAGAACAGCCACACCGGGATCGCCGTGGCATACACCCCGAGCCACACCGCCAGGTAGTCGCGCCGGCTTTTGGTGAGCACCAGCCAGGAGAGCGGCAGAAACAGCAGGCTGTTGGCCAGCAGATGGCTGAAGCCGCTGTGGCTGAAGGGAGCGGTGAGCACCCCGATGAAGGGGCCGCGCGGTGTCATCGGCAGATTCCAGCTGCCGCGGAAGAACAGCTGATCGATCAGCTCCTGCCCCCAGGGGATCAGCAGAATCAGCGCTGGGATCAGCAGGTTCGTACCCAGTCGCGCCAGGTTGCGATCCAGGCGCTGGCCAAGGCTCTCCTTCATCGCTGCGGACTCAGGCGGAAGGCCAGAACGGCGAGGGCCTCATCGGGGAGTCCGAGAAAGCGATCCAACCAGGCTTCGCCACAGGGTTGCACCAGGGCGGCACCCACCATCAGCCCGGCTTGATCACCCTGCTGCGGGCGACCCTCGCAGCGATGCCGCCGGCTCTCCAGGCTCCCGGTGCTGAGCGTGGTGTTCACGATCAGATCCGGGGCGCGGTAGCGCACGGCTCCGCCAGCGCGCAGTTCAAAGCGGAACCGCGCCTCAAACTGCAGCTCCACCCTGCCGCTGGCAGGTTCGATCACGCCCTCCAGCCGCTCGGGTTCGATGCTGATGCTCAGCCCCGGTGGCAGGGGCAGGCCGAGAAAGCGGGTGGTGCGGCTGCAGAGGGCGGGGATGCTGGTCTGCGTGGCTGGGAAGCTGAGCGCAACGGCGCTGCCGGCCGCGGGCACGGCTGTGGCATGGGCCACACCGCCGGCGGCGTTGTAGCGGAAGCGCGGGTAGCGGCCGATCACCAGGGCGCAGCCCGGCAGGGTGGTGAGCCGCCAGCGGTCAGCTTCAGCCACCGCGCAGATCCCGCAAGGCTCCGCGGCCATGCAGATCAGCCAGCTCGCTGTAGCCGCCGATCAGTTGGCCATCGATGTGAACCTGCGGCAAGGGACCCGGAGCAGGCTCGATCAGCGCGAAGGGAATGCCCAGCCCCCGCAACAGACGTTCAGCCCGCCGCGACCACGGGCAGTGTTCGGCGACCGCCAGCTGCACCCGCACCGGCGGCGCCGCGGCGTTGGTTGCCGGCACCGGTACCGGCTCCGGCTCGAGGAAGCCCACCAGCAGATCGGCCCCCTTGAGCACATGGCTGCCGTGCTCGAGGTGTCCGCCCCACACCTGGCAGCTTCCATCGGAAAAGCTCAGATGCAGGTGCACCCCCTGGGGGGTGAGGGTGCCCTGCAGCGTGATGATCTCCAGGTCGCCCTGCAGCACCGTGGGGCCTTGCCGTCCCGGGCAGGCGAAGCTGGCCTGGCTCATGTTGCCCACCACGCTGAGCACGAAGCCCACGCTGTTCTCGCGCTGCGCAATCGCTTCGAGGCTGCGGCGCAGATCAGCCCCGGGCTCGAGGTGGAAGGGCTTGGCCCGCATGCGTGGTCAGCGCTTCAGCAGCTCAGAGGGTACCCACTGGGCGAGGCGTTGTTCGTGACGCACCAGCTGGTAGCGGTTGAAGTCGCTGGGTTGATGGTTGTAGCGGCCCTTCAGCTCATGCAGCTGCTGCCGCATGGCCAGAAGGACAGGGTTGTTCTCGTTCAATCGCGATGGCCGGATCCTTGAGAAAAGATTAAGTGTCTGGTGGTCGCTGCGGGCCGTGGGCCGCCTCCCTGGTGCCAGAGCTTCTGAACTCTTCACATCGATGGCCGCGGGGTGGCGGCAGCTCCAGGGCAACCACTTCAACGCTGCAGGCCGGGAACAGTTCCCGGGCCGCCAGGTAGGCCTGGGCGTGGCTCTGGGCGTGCATCTCCATCCGGGTGACACCACCGCCGCCGGTGTGCACCAGCAGTTGACACAGAAACGCCACGCTCACCCCCTGTAGACACCCATCAGGCTGTCACAGCAGGGGCGACGATGCGGCAAAAGTCGGCCGGTCTTGTCACAAGTCGCTGCTACGGAGCTGACAGGCCCGGGCTCGGCATCTATGTATTGGGGGTCAGGATGTCAATCCCAATGTTGAAGCTGCTCGCCGGTCTGGCCGGTGCAAGCGTCGTTCTTGCCGGCGCCGCTCAGGCCATCCCCCTCACCGCCCGCACCGTCTGCGTGAACTGCGTCGGCCCCCGTTCCGACGTGCTCAACCCCCTCGACGGCACCAACGACACCCCGGTTCCCGGCGGTCTGGTGCGTCGTTCCGGCTACACCTACGACGAGCTGGAAGCCGGCCTGTCCAAGAACTACTCCGTGGATGTGGTCGCCGTTGCCGACTTCCTCTACAGCGACAAAGGCGTGCAGTTCCTCAAGGACAGCATCGGCCAGAACAACTACACCCCCTACTACAGCCAGCAGAACGCCCTGCAGGCCGTGCGCAGCGCCATCATCCTCGATTCCGTGGATGGCAAGCTCTCCGGCTTCGGCATGATGAACCTGCTGCCCGTGGATGAGCGCCTCCAGGGCGCCATGAACGTCTGCAACGTGGACGCCAGCAACACCGAGCGCAAGACCTCCCTGCTCAGCTGGTACGTGAACACCCCCGCCTGCATCGCCGCCTACACCCAGGTGACCCAGTCGGCTCCCGCCGCTGCTCC
>CAJXSQ010000008.1 GCA_913061215.1 uncultured Synechococcus sp.
CGCATCACCATGCCGCCATCCACCTGCAGCACCTGGCCGGTCATGTAGGCGGCGGCGGGATCGGCGGCCAGGAAGCGCACGGCGCTGGCCACTTCGCTCGGCTGGCCCATGCGCCCCAGGGGAATCGCTTTCAGGATCGGCTCCTTGTCGAGCTCGGCGGTCATATCGCTCTCGATGAAGCCCGGAGCCACCGCGTTCACGGTGACGCCGCGGCTGGCGAATTCAGCAGCGCTGCTGCGGGTGAGGCCGATCACGCCGGCCTTGGCGGCGCTGTAGTTGGCCTGGCCGGGGTTGCCCATCAGGCCCACCACCGAGGTGATGTTGATGATCCGGCCGCTGCGCGCCTTGAGCATCGAGCGGCTCACGGCGCGGGTGCAGAGGAACACGCCGGTGAGGTTGAGGTCGATCACGCTCTGCCAGTCGGCGCTCTTCATGCGCATCAGCAGGCCATCGCGGGTGATGCCGGCGTTGTTCACCAGCACATCCAGCCGGCCTTCCTGCTCGAGCACCGCTTTCACCAGGCCTTCCACCTGCTCCTCGTCGGCCACGTTGGCCTGATGGGCCCAGGCCTTGCCGCCAGCGGCCGTGATCTCCGCCACCACCGCCTCCGCCGCGGCCGGCGAGCTGGCGTAGTTCACCACCACGGTGGCGCCGGCGCCCGCCAGTTCCCTGGCGATGGCGGCTCCGATGCCCCGGCTGGCGCCGGTCACCAGCGCAACCTGTCCGCTGAGGGGGGAGGCATCAGCCATGGCAAGGGGCAACTCGATCCGGGCGAGCGTAGGGCCGAGCTGGTTGCTGCCTCAGGCCGGCATGCTCTCCACGCTGGCCAGGCCGTTGCCCAGCAGCTGCCCGAAGTGCTGCAGCTGCAGCTTGGAGCCCATCACCACCAGCAGCTGCCCTGGGGCGAGGCGCACATCGCCGCCGGGGTTGGCGATCAGCGAGTCCTCCGCTCGGTCGGGGTTGCGGATCGCCAGCACCAGGGCGCCGCTGCGCCGGCCCAGTTGCAGCTCCGCCAGGCTGGAGCCGTTGAGCGCTCCCAGCTGCTCGGGGTCGTCGCTGAGCAGGAATTCCTCCACCTCGCAATCGCTGCCGGCCAGCAGCTCCATGAAGGTCACCGCCAGGGGCCGGAGTGCCGTGGCGGCCATGGTGCGGCCACCGGCCACATAGGGGCTCACCACCTGGTCGGCGCCGGCCAGGCGCAGCTTGCCTTCAGCCTCCTCGCTGTCGGCGCGGGCGATCAGACGGGTGCGGGGCGCCAGGCCGCGGGCGCTGAGGATCACATAGAGGTTGGCGGCATTGCTGGGCAGGGCCGCCACCAGCGCCCGGCATTGGTGGATGCCGGCCTCCTCCAGCGTTTCATCGAGGGTGGCGTCCCCCTGCAGCACCGTGAGTCCCCGCTGCTGGGCCTCATCAATGCGGTCGGGGTCGTTTTCCACCACCAGCAGCGACACCCCTTCACCACTGAGCTGTTCGGCGATCTCCCGGCCGATCCGGCCGTAGCCGCAGAGGATCACGTGCTGATTCATCGTGCGTTTGAGCTGCTGGCGGAAGCGCCGTTCGCGCAGCCGCCGGAAATAGCCGGAGTTGGTCAATTCCAGCAGCTTCTGGATGGTCTGCTGCACCACCACAAGGCCGCCCACCAGCAGCAGCGCCGTCACGATCCGGCCGCCGGTGTGGATCAGCGGTGTGTGTTCATCGCTGAAGCCGAGGGTGCTGAGGGTGATCAGCACCATCCAGTAGCAATCGCCCCAGTCCCAGCCTTCGGTGATCCGGTAGCCCAGGGCGCCACCATTCACCACCACGGCCAGGGCCAGCAGCGGGCCGGCCCAGGGCTGACGGGCAATGGCGCCCCGCAGCCCCCGTCGGCGCCGGATGCCGCGGGGCTGACGCCTCATCCCAGGCCGAGGGCCCGGAGCACCTCCGCCGGCTCCAGCTGCGTGAGCCGGCCCGGCTCACCCGCCGCCTGCACACCCGTCCGTGCCGGCAGCTGATCGGCGGCGCGGCCCAGCGCCACCAGTGGCATCCCCGCCAGCAGGGCCAGTTCCGTGGTCACCGGATCGCTGCTGAGCACCACATCGCAGCTGGCCACCAGGGCAGCCCGCTCCAGCGGCTTGGCTGTGCGGTCAGCGTGAACCACCCGCAGATCGGGCAGTTTGGTGCGCACCAGCTCCGGCAGCTGCTGCCAGCGCTCGGCGGGCCAGTCCGTCGTGCCGCCGGCCGGTGCCAGCAGCAGAGCCGGGCCCTGGCCGGAGGGGAGCTGGGTGGTGGCCTTCTCCAGGGCTGCCTTGGGGAGCGCCAGCCGGAAGGCATCGGCATCCAGGCTCACCCCCAGCGGCCGCAGGAAGGCGGCCATGGCCTGGGAAGGCCAGCCCGCCCCGGGGTTCACGGTGTCGGTGGCCGAAAAACCGCCCCGTGCCACGCGGTTGGGGATGTGGCTCATCGAGAGCATCAGATCCACCTGGCGGCCGCTGGCCAGGTTGATGCAGGCCTGGAAGTCCGGCTCGCGCACGTTCCCCAGCAGATTGGCCCAGTCGGCCAGGGTGGGGCTGGCGTTGAAGTTGAAGGGGATCAGCTTCTCCACGGCCGGCAGCAGGCTCCAGGCACCAGCGGCGGATGGGGCACAGGCCACCTGGATCTGGGCCTGCAGGGCCTCCGCCACCCGCGCGGCGGCAGGCAACACCTGCAGCTGGGCCTCCATGCCGCCTGGAACGAGAAACAGAACGCGCATGGCCGCAGGCGGAGCGTGGACTGATTGTATGTAGGTGGGATTACTCAACTCCGGAGCCGCCATGCATCTGCTGATCGCCTGTGCCGGCAGCGGCCGCCGCATGGGCGCCGAGCGCAACAAGTTGCTGCTGGAGGTGGCGGGTCGGCCGGTGCTCGCCTGGACCCTCGAGGCCGCTCTGGCCTCGGCGTCGGTGGGCTGGATCGGCATCGTGGGGCAGCCGGTGGATCAGGCCGCGATTGAGGCGCTGGTGGAGGCGGCCCGGCCCCAGCGGCCGGTGGTGTGGATCCAGGGGGGCGACACCCGCCAGGATTCGGTGAGCAACGGCCTGGCGGCCCTGCCGCCGGAAGCCACCTCCGTGCTGATTCACGACGGCGCCCGCTGCCTGGTGGATCCGGGCCTGATCGATCGCTGCGCTGCCGCCGTGGAGGCCGGTGAGGCGGTGATCGCGGCCGCGCCGGTCACCGACACGATCAAACGCGTGGACGGGGCTGGCCTGATTCAGGACACCCCGGATCGCTCCCAGCTCTGGGGCGCCCAGACGCCCCAGGGTTTTCCGGTGGAGCAGCTGCGCCAGGCCCATGGCCGCGCCCGCGCCGAGGGCTGGAGCGTCACCGACGATGCTTCGCTGTTCGAGCGGCTGGGCTGGGCGGTGCGGGTGATGGAGTCGTCGCCGGCCAACATCAAGATCACCACCCCCTTCGATCTCACCATCGCCGAGGCGGTGCTGGCAGCCCGGCGCTGAGGCTCTACAGCAGGGCCAACGTGCCGTGCCCGGCATCGAGTCGGGCGCGGCGCCCCAAGGGCAGGGCGGCATTGCCCGGTTCATGGCCCACGGGCAGGGAGGCCAGCACTGGAATGCCCAGATCGCTGGTGCGCTCCCGCAGCACCTCCTCCAGGCGGAAGGCCGAATCCTCCGGATCACAGCCGCTGAAGCTGCCGAAGCCGATCCCGGCCAGTTGCTGCAGGGCCCCGCTCAGGCGCCAGTGGGTGAGCATGCGATCGAGCCGGTAGGGGGCCTCCCCCACGTCCTCCAGCACCAGCAGTGCGCCCTGAAGATCCGGCAGGAAGGGGGTGCCCAGCAGGTGGGTGGCCACCGTGAGGTTCCCCACCAGCAAAGGACCTTCCGCCACACCAGCACTCCACCCCTCTCCCTGCAGCGGCGGCAGCGCCTCGCCGAACAGCAGCTGGCGCAGCCGCTCCTGGCTCCACGCCGGCTCGGCCGCCAGGCTCGTGATCATGGGCCCATGGATGCCGCCGCGGATGCCGGCCGCTTCGCGCGCCCAGAGCAGCGAGGTCACGTCCGAGAACCCCAGCAGCCAGTGGGCATCAGCACCGTTCAGCGGCTGCATCTGCTCCAGCAGCCGCGCTGCCCCCCAGCCGCCCCGCAGGCAGGCCAGCAGGGGCGCGCCGGGCGTGAGGTCGCCCTGCCGCTGCCGGTCGTCGCCGGCCAGATAGCCCCAGCGCCGCAGCGGTTCGGGGTGGGGGTGCACCCTGAGCCCCCAGCTTTCGAGCACCGCCACACCCGCCTGCAGCCGTTCCAATGCATCGGCAGCCAGGGCGGAGCTGGCGGCCGCCAGCTGCACCGGATCACCGCTCTGCAGGGGGCGCGGCCAGATGCTCATGCCAGCAGGGTTGGGCTGCGACCGATCACCAGGGCGAGCAGCACCAGGGCCCCGAGCCACACCTGATGGCGGAAGTGTTGTGCGAAGGCGGAGCGGGGCAGATCGGGCCGGCGCAGCCGCCAGCCTTCGCGCAGCCAGCCGGCGCTGGCCAGCAGCCACAGCAGCCAGAACAGCGGTGTCACCCCCTGCAGTGCCGCCGCCCAGGCCAGCAGCAACGCCGCGCCGCCGTAGCAGAGCGTCACCACCAGCGGGGCGCGCTCGCCCAGGCTGAGGGCGGAGCTGCGCACGCCCACCCGGGCGTCATCGTCCCGGTCCGACATCGCATACACCGTGTCGAACCCGAAGGTCCACAGCAGCGTGGCCAGCCACAGGGCCGCCAGGGGCCAACCGCCCTGCAGCGCCCCACTGGCCGCTGCCCAGGGGATCAGCACCGCGAAGCCCCAGCAGAGGGCCAGCACCGCCTGCGGGTAGCCGAACCAGCGTTTGGCGGAGGGATAGAGCAGCACCGGGGGCAGGGCGGCGATCGCCAGGGCCAGGCAGAGGCCGCGGCTGCCGGCCGGCAGGCCCCACAGCACCACGGCCAGGGCGGCGCACAGGCAGAGCAGCAGCAGCACCAGGGCGCCGGCCACGCTCACCCTGCCGCTGGCGAGGGGACGGGTGCGCGTGCGCTCCACCTGGGGATCGATGCGGCGGTCCCAGAGGTCGTTGGCCACGCAGCCGGCACCGCTCACCGCCAGCCCGCCCAGCACAATCCAGCCCACGAGCGCCGCCGGTGGCGGCGCGGCTGGCAGCAGCCACAGGCTCCAGCCCGCTGGAATCAGCAGGATCAGCCTGCCGCTGGGTTTGTCCCAGCGCAGGAGCGCCAGCCAGGCCTGCAGCTGTGTCAGAGCGCTCTCCACGCAGATGGCGCAAACCCTAGGGCTGAGCTGCCGGTGGGCAGCAGTGCGAAAGTGGCGCAGCGCGAGAGGCGATGGCCGCGTGAGCGAGTCCCCCAACCGCTCCATCGGGAGCTCCATCCGCCCCGTGGCGGGGATCGACATCGGCACCAATTCGATTCACCTGCTGGTGGCAGCGGTGGACACCGAATTGCGCACCTTCTCGGTGATCCTCACGGAGAAATCCACCACGCGCCTGGGGGAGCGGGATCCGGAAACCGGCGACCTCACGCCGGACGCGATCGAGCGGGCCTTCACCACCCTGCGCCATTGCCGCGAGCTGGCCGCCAGCCACGGTGTGGAACCCGGTGATGTGGTCACCGCGGCCACCAGCGCCGTGCGGGAGGCCCCGAATGGCCGCGACTTTCTCCAGTCGATCCAGGAGCAGCTCGGCCTCGAGGTGGATCTGGTGAGCGGCCCGGAGGAGGCCCGCCTGATCTATCTGGGTGTGCTCTCGGGCATGGCCTTCGGCGATCAGCCGCATCTGATCCTGGATATCGGTGGCGGCTCCACGGAGCTGGTGCTGGCGGATGGCCGCGATGCGCGGGTGCTCACCAGCACGCGCGTGGGAGCGGTGCGGCTGCAGCGCGATTTCGTGCGGGAGGAGCCGCTGCCAGCCAAACGGGTGGAGTTCCTCCGCGCCTTCATTCAGGGCTCCCTGGAGCCGGCGGTGCTGCAGGTGCGCCAGCAGCTGCAGAGCGGTGAGATCCCCGCGATGGTGGCCACCAGCGGCACGGCCATGGCGATCGCGGCGATGGCCGCCGCCGATGATCCGCGGCCACCGCTGCGCATGCAGGGTTATCGCGTCAGCCGTCAGCGGCTCAATCAGCTGGTGGATCGCCTGCTGGGTCTCACCCCGGCTCAGCGGCGTGCTCTCCCCTACTTCAACGAGCGCCGGGCCGAAATCATCGTGCCGGGTGCCCTGATCCTGCAGACCGCCATGGAGATGCTGGGCGTCTCCGAGCTGGTGGTGTGCGAGCGGGCCCTGCGCGAGGGCCTGATCGTGGACTGGATGCTGCGCAACGACCTGATCGTGGATCGTTTCGCGTTCCAGAGCAGCATCCGCCAGCGCACGGTTCTGCACCTGGCCCAGCGCTACAAGGTGGATGTGCCCCGCGCTGAGCGGGTGGCTGAGTATGCCCTCAGCCTCTACAGCCAGAGCAGGGGACAGCTGCATCACGACGACGGCACGGGCCGGCAGCTGCTCTGGGCCGCGGCGATGCTGCACAGCTGCGGGCAGCACATCAATATCGGCGCCTATCACAAGCACAGCTGGTATCTGATCCGCCACGGCGAGCTGCTGGGTTATTCCGACAGCGAACATCTGATGGTGGCGGCCATCGCCCGCTATCACCGCCGCTCGCTGCCCAAGAAGCGGCACGAGTCGTGGCAGCTGATCGAAGGCCGCGATCAGCGCCGCACCGTGGCCTCCATGGCTCTGCTGCTGCGGCTGGCGGTGGCACTCGACCGCCGGCCGGAAGCGGTGGTGGCCGGCATTCAGCTGCGCAAGGAGGCCGATAACGCCTGCAGCATCCGTCTGGAGCCGATGCAGGCGGGCCAGGATCTCAGCCTGGAGCGCTGGAGCCTGGCGGCCTGCGCGGCTTCGGTGGAGGAGGCCGTGGGGGTGCGCCTCAGCGTGCTGGAGCGTTGAAGCGCACCCAGCGGATCTGATCGATGCGGCCGAGGGGCCGCTCGTCCTGGTTCCCCAGCTTCACCTGCACCAGATCGGGCCGTCCGGCCAGCACCTGCAGGCCCCCCTGCAGCGGGAAGGTTTTTTGGCCCAGCAGGGTGCCTTCGAACAGGGTCTTGCCGTCACCATTGCGCACGGCCAGCCAACTGGGCTTGTCGCTGCTCAGGCTGAGCTCTGGGGTTGTGGCTGCCATCCCCGCAGCTGGAGTGGCTGGGGTTGCGGCGCTGGGTTGTGCTGCGGTGGGTTCTGGCTCAGCGCTGTTCCGGCCGGGCTGGAGCCACTGCTGCCAGCCCCAGATCCCTGCCGCTGCCAGTCCCGCCACAAGAGCCAGTCCGCCCAGCCAGCGCAGCCCACTGCCGCCCTGTGGCGGCTGGCTGGGCGTGGCAACACCGGTCGTGGCCAGAGGCTGGCGTGTCGGTCGGGGGCCGGTGCTCTTCTGCTTCAGCGGCTCCAGCAGCGGGTTGATCTCCACGTGCAGGGCTTCCGCGACGCGGCGGGCCTGCGCGATCACAAACACCGTTTCCGGCAGATGGGCACGATCACCGGTTTCCAGAGCCCGCAGCTGTTCCTCCCCCATGTGCAGCTTGGCTGCCAGGTTGCTCAGGCTGAGCCCCTCGCGTTCGCGCGCCTGGCGCAGGCAGTGGCCCAGCGCTTCCCAGGGATCTGAGATTGTGTCGGTGCCGCCGCTGGAGGCGTCGCTGCCGTTCACGCTGCGTCGTGGGCTGGGGCGTCGCCATTGTGACGTGGATTGCCCGAGCCGTAAGGGAGGGGCGCTGGAGACAGCCGATTCAGCATCCGATGCTTACGAAAAGCATCGGATTGTTGGTTGAAATGGGCGATACTGGATTCGAACCAGTGACCCCTTCCGTGTGAAGGAAGTGCGCTACCACTGTGCTAATCGCCCGCGTGCGCTGTTCGCTCGCGCCTGATGAGCTTAGAACATCACGGTTCGCCGCCTCACTGGTTCACCGCCTCATGGTTCGCGGGCATCCCGGAACAGGTGGTCGTGGCTTGAGGAGTAGAGCCGGGAGCGCGCTTCTCCGGGCGGCGCCAGGGCCGGGCTCACCAGGTAGAGCGTGGTGCGGATCAGCTGCCGTTCGCGGGTGGCACGGGCCATCTCCTGCAGCGGCACCACCGTGAGCCATTGGTCGGGCCAGCTCACCCGGTAGCCGATGGCCACCGGCGTGTCGGCGGGGTAGTGCCGGAGCAGCTCCGCCTGCACCTCCTCCACGTGTCGGGCGCTGAGATACAGGCACAGTGAGGCCTGCAGAGCAGCGAGGTGCTGCAGGGATTCCCGCTCGGGTACGCCCGTGCGACCACCGGCGCGGCTGAGCACGATGGTCTGCACCAGGCCGGGGATGGTGAGTTCCGCCTGCAGGGCAGCGGCGGTGGCCTGATAGGCGCTGAGCCCCGGCACCACCTCCACCTCCACGCCGGCCGCCTGCAGGCGGCACAGCTGCTCATGCAGGGCGCTGTAGAGGCAGGTGTCGCCGTCGTGCAGGCGCACCACGCGCTTGCCGGCGGCCGTGCGCTCCAGCATCAGCGCCATCACCTCTTCCAGCGTCAGCGTGCTCGTGCGGATGCGCTCGCACCCCTCCGGTGCCATCGCCGCCAGCTGGGGATTCACCAGCGAGTCGGTCCAGATCAGCACCTCGGCCTGCTCGATCGTGCGTGCCGCCCGCAGGGTGAGCAGATCCGGCGCGCCGGGCCCGGCTCCAACGATCCAGAGCTTGCCGCTCATGCCTGCACCCCACTGGGATCCGGCAGGGGGCGGCGGCGCCCGTAGAGCCAGTAGAGCCCGAAGCTGCCCAGGGCGATCAGCAGCAGGCTCACCAGCTGGGCCATGCGCAGACCGCCGGCGCAGTAGGGCGGTGTGCCCATCAGGCAGAGGGGATCGATGCGCAGGCCTTCAATCCAGAAGCGACCGCAGCTGTAGGCCACCAGGTAGATGCAGCTGATCGCACCGGTGGGCAGGTTGATCCGGCCGCGCACGCCGCGCTCGAACAGCACCAGCAGCAGCGCCAGCACCCCGAGGTTCCACAGCGATTCGTAGAGGAACGTGGGGTGGAAGGTGCTCTGATCGAGGAAGTCCACAGGCCGGTTGGCGTAGGGAATCGTGAGCTTCCAGGGCAGGTCCGTGGGCAGGCCGAAGGCCTCGGAGTTGAAGAAATTGCCCCAGCGGCCGATCGCCTGGCCGAGCGCCACCGAAGGCAGCAACACATCGAGCAGATTCCAGAACGCGATCTGGCGCCAGCGGCAGTACACGATCACGGCCAGCGTGCCCCCGATCAGGGCGCCGTGGATGGCGATGCCGCCCCGCCAGATCGCGAAGGCATCCAGCCAGTTCAGCTGGTATTGCCGCCATTCGAAGATCACGTAGTAGAGGCGGGCGCCCACCACGGCTGCCAGCACCAGGATCGGCAGCAGATCGGCGATCAGGGAGGGCTCAATCCCCCGCTGCCGGCCGAGACGGGTGGCCAGCATCAGGCCCAGCAGCACGGCCACCGCGATCAGCAGGCCGTACCAGCGCAGAGAAAAGGGCCCCAGCTGAAACAGCAAGGGCCCTGGAGAGGTGAACAGAGCGAGGGGCATCAGATGCCTTCGGCGGCCTGCACCTTTTCTACCTGCTTCTTCTTCAGCACCAGCATGATCTGAGCCAGAGCCACAGCAGCGAAGAAGGCGAGCAGGCCGTAGATGCGGGCAGGGTTCTGCAGCACCACCTCGGCATCGAGCTGACCGAAACCACCCACGTTGGGGTCGTTGGTGAGCGCGGCGCCGGCGGCGACCACCTCACCCACCTGGGCGGTGACGGTGGGGCCGGCGGGGATGGTGTCCTCCACGCTGCTGCCGTCGGCGGTCTTGATCACCACCACGGAGGCGCCGTTATCGCCGGGGTTGATCGCATCGATCGTGCCGGCCACGGAGGCGTTGAACACCGTGTTGTTGCTCTTCTCACCGGTGGGATACACCTGGCCGCGGCCGCGGTTGCCGCCCACGTGCAGCTGGTACTTGCCGAAGTGAATGTTGCTGTCGGCAGCGGGGTCGGGCGAGAGGATCGGGAAGACGATCTTCTGGTGGTCGTCGCCGGGGAGGGGGCCCACCAGCAGGATGTTGGGGTTGGCGTCGTCCCAGGTGGTCACGTACACACCGGCGGTCTCTTCCTTGAGCTCGTCGGTGAGGCGATCAGCCGGAGCCAGGGTGAAGCCGTCGGGGAGCATCACCACAGCACCCACATTCAGACCGGTGGCGCTGCCGTCGCCGGCCACCTGCTGCACCGAGGTGTCGTAGGGGATCTCCACTTCCACCTTGAACACCTCATCCGGGAACACGGCCTGAGGCAGTTCCACCTGGGTGGGCTTCTTGGCCAGGTGGCAGTTGGCGCAGGCCAGCTTGCCGGTGGCTTCGCGGGGGTAGTCGTAGTTCTGTTGGGCCCAGAAGGGGTAGGCCCAGCTGGCCTGAGGAGCGAACAGCAGAGCGCCGAGAGCCAGCAGCGAGCTCAGCAGCAGGGAAAAGGGGCGACGCATGGGGCGGAGTGGCGAGGGGGAGACGGCTGGAGAGGAGATCAGACCCACCAGGGCTTCTCGCCGGTGCGGAAATCGGTTTCGGTCCACTGGCTGAGGAACACGTTGTCGTTCTCAACGCTCACGTGAGCCAGGGCCAGAGACAGCGGTGCGGGGCCGCGCACCACCTTGCCGGTGGCGTCGTACTGGGAGCCGTGGCAGGGGCACATGAACTTGTTGGCCGCGGCGTTCCAGGGCACCACGCAACCCAGGTGGGTGCAGATGGCGTTGATGCCGTAGCTGCCGATGGCATCGCTGCCTTCAACGATCAGATAGGTGGGGTCGCCTTTGAGGCCCTGCACCAGGTTGCGATCACCCTCGCGGTGGGTGCTGAGCCAACCGCTGGCGGTAACGGCATTACCCAGCTCGTCCTTGGCGGCGGTGCCACCGCCGGCGCCGGCGGCCCGGGGGGGGATGAAGTAGTTCACCACCGGGTAGAGGGCGCCCAGCGCCACGCCGGTCACCGACCCGAAGGTCAGCAGGTTCATGAACTGACGACGACCCATTCCGGGCACGTCACCACTCGAGGCGCTTGCTGGGATCTGGGTCATACGGGGCGGCGAGGTGGCCACTGCAACGTGGCGCCCATTATGGACGTTGCCCCTCCGGCCACCGCCGGCGGCCTGCAACATGCTGTTGCGCGCTTCCTCCTCCGTGACCCAGTCGCCCGACGCTCCGCTCAGCAGCGCTGAAGTGCTGCAGACCCTGCGCCAGCGCTGGCAGGCCTCCTACGACCTGCAGCTGATCGTGCGCCGCGGACGGCTCTACCTGCAGGTGATGTGGGGCTATCTCGAGCAGCAATCGTTCCCGATGACGGCCGAGCAATACGAAGCCAAGCTCGAGGAACTCGTGGCCAATCTCAATGGTCTGGGCGTCTCTGCCCAGGTGCGCGCCTGGCTTGCCACCACCAGCGATAAACCCAGGCTGGGCAAGGCGATGACGCTGCCCCTCGAGCTGCCGGAAGGCCGTGCCAGCGAATTTCTGATCTAGCTGCGCTGCACCAGCCGCGCCAGGCCCACGCCCACCAGATAGAGGGCGGTGATCGCGCCGCTGAGCAGCAGCATCGTCACCGGATCGGTGGAGGGGGTGAGCACTGCGCCGGCCAGGGCGGAGCCCACCACCACGAAACGCCAGGCGGCCAGCATCGTTTGTGCGCGCACGATGCCCAGGGCCGCCAGCAGCATCTGCAGCACCGGCAGCTGGAAGGCCAGGCCCGTGGCCAGCATCAGCAAAAGCACGAAATCGAGATAGCGCTCGATCGACCAGAGCGGCTCCACCACATCGGCGCCGTAGCTCACCAGGAAATTGAGCGCGGCCGGCACCAGCGCCCACCAGGCGAAGGCCAGACCCGCCAGAAACAGCACCGCCGAGCCGCCCACCGCCGGCGCCACCAAGCGCTGTTCGCGGCGCGTGAGCCCCGGCAGCACGAAGGCCAGCACCTCGTAGAGCACGTAGGGCAGCGCCAGGGTGAGGCCGCTGTAGCCCGCCACCTTGAGCGACACGAACAGGAATTCCCCGGGGGCCAGTTGCAGGAAATGAATGCCCTTGGCCGGCACCTCCAGCAGCCGCACCAGCGGCTTCACCAGCAGCAGGCAGCCGGCCGCCCCGATCACCACCGCCAGCAGGCTGCGCAGGATGCGCCGGCGCAGCTCCTCGAGGTGATCCACGAGGGTCATTTCCACCTCGGCCGGGAACTGATCGTCCGGGTGGATCGGTTCTGTGGTTTCGGTTTGGGCTTCGGTTTCGGTTTCCGGCTGGCTGCCGATGCCGCTCACGCGGATCGGCGGCGGCGGGGGCAGCGCGGTTTCGGGCTCGCTCATGGCTCTGGCTCCGCTCCGAGGCTAGGGGGCGTTGCCGCGAGCAGCGCTGCGGCCCGGCCGGGATCAGCCCAGAGCACCTCCCCGCCGCGGTGGCGCACGGTGCCCGGTCCGGCGCCGGCGATGCGCTGGAGGTCGTCGCAGGGCACCATCACCACCGCCACGCGGCTGTTGCCGCGGGCGCGGCTGAAATGGGCGGCGAGGTCGGCGGCCGCCTGCAGATCGGCGTCTCCCGCGAGGCCTTCCGAGCCCTTCAGCACCACATGGCTGCCGGGGCACTCCTGGGCGTGAAACCACAGATCGCCGCGGCGGGCCTGGCGCAGGCTGATCCATTCGTTCTGGCGGTGGTTGCGTCCCACCTGCAGGCGCAGGCCACCGGGGCTGTGCAGCTCCAGCGGCTGGGGCGCCTGTTGTTCCCGCTGGCGTGCGCGGGCGGCGGCTCGGCTCGGCCGTTGGCTCTCCATCACGGCCTGGATCTCGTCGTCGAGGCTCTGCAGGTGCTGCAGTTCCGCCGGGCTGGTCTCACCGCTGCCCTGTTCGAGATACGTGAGGCTGGCCTCCAGTTGCTCGATGCGCTGCTGGTGCTGCTCCAGCCGCGGGGTGATCGCGGCCACCGAGCGCCGCAGCTTGCGCGCCCGCTTGTAGAGCGCCTGCGCTTCGGCCACCTGATCGCGGCTCGGCTGAGCCAGGCAGAGCAGGGCATCGGCCTGCTGCTGCAGCTGATCGCTGCTCTCCACCTGATCCAGCAGCTCCTGCTGCTGTTGCGTCTGGGCGCGCTCGCGCTGCAGCAGCTGCTCCAGCCGTTGGCGGAGCTGATGGCGGCGCTGCTGCAAGCGCCGCTCCAGCAGCACGCGCTGGTGCAGCTCCGCCAGGGCGTGATTGATCGGCAGTTGCCCCGTGGCGGAGCCCAACGCTGCAGCCGCGGGCTGCTCCTGCCAGCAGCGGTAGCTGCAGCAGCGGCCCGGGCTGAAGCGGAAGCCCTCCTGCTCCAGCACCTCCAGCCAGCGGCACCAGCGCTGCCACAGGGCCTGCCACTGCTGATCGCTCAGCGCGGCCACGGGCTGTGCCAGCAGCGCTTCGCTTGCGCCGGGCTCATCGCCGGCCAGCTGAAGTGCCAAGGCCGGGCTGATCCCCTGGTAGGCGCTCTGCAGTGCCTTGAGCAGCGGCAGCGGCAGCAGGCTGAGCTGCCGCTGCCAGCTCTCGAAGCTTTCGCTGCGGCAGGGGGGCTGGCCGCTGAGCGGTGGCGGCGGGCTGTAGGGATCGCCGGTGCCGATCGGCCGCAGCCGCGATTGCTGCTGCCGCACCTGGCGGGCTGCTGCCACCACACGCCGCTGCTCATCGAGCAGGAACAGGTTGCTGTGGCGGCCCATCAGTTCCAGCACGAGCCAGCGCTGGATGGCCTCACCGGGCCGCGGCGCCAGTCCCAGCTCCACCACGCGCTCCCAGCCCGGCTGCTCCAGGCTCACCAGGGCGAGGCCGCCCAGGCCGTGCTGCAGCTGCTGAGCCAGGGTGCTGCCATCGCCCTGGCGCGGTGGCGGTTCGATCGCCAGCAGCCGTGGCGCTTCAGCCAGCCAGCTCAGCTCCAGCCAGATCCGCCCCTGCAGGGTGCGGAACCCCAGCTGCAGGGAGTGGCCATCGGGCTGCTGCGCCTTCTCGAAGCGGCTGGGCAGCAGCTCAGGGCGCAGTTCCGCCAGCACCGCCCGCAGGCTGGTGAGGTCCATGGCCTGGAGCGCGGCGGGGGCCATGGGCAGGAGCGGATCAGCTGCAGCAGCGCACCTACTCTGCAGGGCCGCGCTCGATCGCCCATGGTTGCCGAGGCCTCCGCTGCCGGCCGTCTGTTTCTGATCACCGGCCCGAGCGGTGTGGGTAAGGGCACGCTGGTGTCAGCTCTGCTGCAGCGCCATCCCCAGATCTGGCTGTCGGTGTCGGCCACCACCCGCGCGCCGCGCAGCGGCGAGGTGGAGGGGCAGCACTATTTCTTTCTGGATCGCCCTGCGTTCGAGGCCAAGGTGGCCCAGGGCGGCCTGCTGGAGTGGGCGGAGTTCGCCGGTAACTGCTACGGCACGCCGCGGGAGCCCGTGGAGCAGCAGCTGGCGGCCGGCCGGCCGGTGCTGCTGGAGATCGAACTGGAGGGTGCGCGCCAGGTGCGCAGCAGTTTCCCGAGCGGCTTTCAGATTTTCATCAAGCCGCCTTCGTTTGAAGAGCTGGAGCGGCGCATCCGCGGTCGTGGCACCGACAGTGAGGAGGCGATCAACCGGCGCCTGGATCGCGCCCGGGTGGAGCTGGCAGCCGAAGCAGAATTCGATGCTGTGCTGGTGAACGACGACCTCGATCGCGCCCTGGCGGACCTGGAACGCTTGATGGGTCTGGGCTGAGGTCTGCGCTCAGTCGCGTTCCACAACATTCAATAAAAAAGGCGGTCCCGAAGGACCGCCGCTGAGCAGCTGTTGGAGCCCAGCTCTTGGAGCTCCGATCACATCGGGTGGAACAGCAGATCCGGGTAGAAGCGGTTGAACTCGATCAGGATTCCGGCGGTCACGGTGAACCAGATGGCGGCGAACACCGGAGCGGTGGTGAGGAACTTTTTCATCGCTGGGAAAGAAGGGCTGTAAGCGTTCTGCTGGCAGGCGTGGCCTGATCAGCGGGGGGAAACGGTGATCTTGTCGTCGGATTCGGTGAGCTTGCCGCTGGTGAGGGCGCCGAAGGCAGCGATCGGCCAGGTGGCAGCGGCCAGGGTGCTCTTGAAGGCCAGAGACAGATCGATCTGGATCTCCTTCATCGCGGCGTTCTTCTCGTCGCGGATGGCGATCAGGTAGTTGCGGCCGGCCCAGCCGATGCAACCAGCGATGTAGAGGAAGGCGATGCCGGGGATGATGAAGTCGCCGGCGTGGCTGAGGCGGCCGTCCACGATCAGGTGGGGCAGGCCATCAGCGCCGCAGGAGGCCTGGCTGTACATCGCGAAGCGAGCCTTGGCCTGGTCGGTGGTGGCAGCAGCGGCGCGCTGCTGGAAGCGGGCGCTCTCAGCGCAGGGGGTCAACCCGGCAACATCGGCTTTGGCCACAGGGGCGAAGCCGAAGATCAGCAGGGCGGAAATCAGAACAGCAAAGAGGCGGCGCATCGGGTCCAGCTGCTGCACGGCAGGATGTCACTTGCGGACACTAAGAGCGGCTCTGAAAGCTGATGCCAACCCTGCTGGCCCTCGAAACAAGTTGTGACGAGTCCGCGGCGGCTGTGGTGCGCGATCAGCGTGTGCTGGCGAGCGCTGTGGCCTCCCAGGTGGAGGAGCATGCGCGCTGGGGTGGCGTGGTGCCGGAGATCGCCTCGCGCCGCCATGTGGAGGCCCTCCCGGGGCTGATCGAGCAGGTGATGGCTGAAAGCGCGGTGGCCTTTCAGGATCTCGATGCCATCGCCGCGACAGCGGCTCCGGGGCTGGTGGGCGCTCTTCTGGTGGGATCGGTCACCGGTCGCAGCCTGGCCCGGCTGCATGGCAAGCCGTTTCTGGGGGTGCATCACCTGGAAGGGCATCTGTGCTCGGTGCAGCTGGGGGATCCGCTGCCGGCCGGCCCCTACCTGGTGTTGCTGGTGAGCGGTGGGCACACCGAGATGATCCGTGTGGATGGGCCGGGGCGTTACGAACGGCTGGCCCGCAGCCGTGACGATGCGGCCGGTGAAGCCTTCGACAAGGTGGCCCGGCTGCTGGAGCTCGGCTATCCGGGCGGCCCGGCGATTCAGGCCGCTGCCGCCAGCGGTGATCCCCGCCGTTTCGCGCTTCCCAAGGGCAGGGTTTCGCTGCCGCAGGGTGGCTTTCATCCCTACGACTTCAGCTTCAGCGGCCTCAAGACCGCGGTGCTGCGGCTGGTGACGCAGCTCAGGGCTGAGGCGGCCGCAGGCGGTGAACCGTTCCCCCTGGCGGATGTGGCGGCCAGCTTTGAGCAGGTGGTGGCGGATGTGCTGGTGGAGCGCACCACCCGCTGCGCCCGCGATCAGGGTCTGAACACCCTGGTGATGGTGGGTGGAGTCGCCGCCAACCGGCGCCTGCGGGCCCGGCTGGAGCAGCGCTGCGCTGAGCTGGGCCTGGCCTGGCGTGTGGCGCCTCTCACCTACTGCACCGACAACGCCGCCATGATCGGTGTGGCGGCCGAGCAGCGTTTCCTCGCCGGTTGCCGCAGCCCGATCGATCTGGCTGTGGCGCCACGGTTGGCCCTGGCGGATGCCCCGGTGCTCTATGAACCGCAGCCGGCCTTCTGATCTTTCTAGGCTGTTGAGAATCACCTGCAACAGCCATGGCCATGGCTCAGTCGGCTCCGGAACCCGCCGAGCTCTCCCCTGAGCTCGGGGCTCAGGTGGTGGAAGCGCCGCCGGAAGAGCTGAACCAGTGGAAGCGTGGCTTCACCCCCCAGGCGGAGATCTGGAACGGCCGCATGGCGATGCTGGGCCTCTCGGTGGGGATCGGCGTGCTGGTGGTGGCACGCCTGTTCGGCTGAACCCTCAGGCCTTGCCCCGCAGGGCCTGGCTGAGTTCGTTGGGCCGCAGGCTCTGGGCCAGGGCGTCCTCTGCGTTCACCCGCCCTGATTCCACGAGCTGCAGCAAGGCCTGATTGGCGGTCTGCATGCCGTCGAAGCCGCTGCGGGCCATGATTTCCTCGATCTCCCCCAGTTCACCGCGCTGGATGTAGTCCTTGCAGGCGTCGGTGTTGATCAGGATGTCGTGAAAAGCGGCTCGCTTCCCGTCCGTTGTTTTGAGCAGCCCCTGGGCAATCACCCCCAGCAAGCTTTCCGACACCGCCCTGCGGATGCTCTCCTGTTCGTTGGGCGGCACCATGCCCAGCACCCGCTCCACGGTTTTCACGGCGGAATTGGTGTGCAGGGTGCCGAACACCAGATGCCCCGTTTGTGAGGCTTCGATGGCCGTGGTCAGCGTCTCACCGTCGCGGATTTCCCCGATCAGGATCACGTCGGGGTCTTCCCGCAGAGCGGCGCGCAGGGCGCTGTGAAACTCCCGGGTGTGCTGCCCCACCTCCCGGTGCCGGATCAGCGATTGCCGGCTCTCGTGCACGAATTCCACCGGATCCTCGATCGTGAGGATGTGGCAGCTGCGGTTGCGATTGATCCAGTCGATCATCGCGGCGAGGGTGGTGCTCTTGCCCGAGCCGGTGGGGCCTGTGATCAGCACCAGCCCCTTCGGGCGTGAAGCCAGCTCCTGCAGCACCGGCGGCAGCTGCAGCTGCTCCAGGCTGGCGATCTGCTGGGGGATCAGCCGCAGCACCATCGCCGGGCCCCGCAGCGAATCGAGCAGGTTGATGCGCACCCGCACGAAGGGGAAGGCGTGGGAGCCGTCGAACTCTTTGTCGCGCTGGAAGGCATCGATCTGGGCCGGGCTGAGCATCTCCCGCAGCCAGCCGTTGAAGCTGGCTGGATCAGTGATCGGCCAGCCGGTGCGCAGCATCTCGCCGCGGGCGCGGTAGCGGGGTTCCTCGCCCACGCCGAGATGCACATCGGAGAAGCCGTTGCTGTCGGCGATCTGCACGATCCCGGCCAGGCTGCTGGGCTGGGGGCCGTCCAGGGCGGGCGCTGGCGATGGCGGTGCCGCCGGTGCCGCCGGTGTTGTGGCGGCCAGCGGTGGAAACAGGCTGCTGGGGAAGGGGGAACTGCTGCTCATCGCAGGCCGGCCGGCTGCCACCAGCTTTGCGCCGGAGCCCGAGGGCGGCCAGCGGATCCGGCCGCCATCTTTAGGATCCGGCTACATGGCTGGCCCCTGTGAGCACCCCCCACACCGTTTGCATCGTGCTGGGCACGCGCCCGGAGGCCATCAAGCTGGCGCCGGTGATCCAGGCGTTTCAGGCGGCGCCTGAGTTCCGCACGCGCGTGGTGCTCACCGGGCAGCACCGCGAGATGGTGGCGCAGGTGATGGAGCTGTTCGGCATCGCGGCCGATCACGACCTGGCCCTGATGGCCCCCAAGCAGACCCTCACCCACATCACCTGCGCCGCCCTGCAGGGGCTGCAGGCCGAATTCGAACAGCACCGGCCGGATCTGGTGCTGGTGCAGGGCGACACCACCACGGCCTTTGCCGCAGCGCTGGCTGCCTTCTACGCCCAGATTCCCGTGGGCCACGTGGAGGCGGGGCTGCGCACCGACAACATCATGGATCCCTATCCGGAGGAGGCGAACCGCCGCCTGATCTCCCAGGTGGCCCAGCTCCATTTCGCGCCCACTGAGGTGTCGGCGGCCAACTGCCGGGCTTCCGGGGTGGTGGGTGAGGTGTGCATCACGGGCAACACGGTGATCGATGCGCTGCTGCTGATGGCCGAGAAGGCGCCGCCGTTCGCGTTGCCCGGCCTGGACTTCGAGCACCAGCGCGTGATCCTGGCCACCGTGCACCGCCGCGAGAACTGGGGCGAGCGGCTCCAGCAGATCGGCCAGGGCTTCCTGCAGGTGCTGGAGCGTTTCCCCGACACCGCCCTGCTGCTGCCGCTGCACCGCAACCCCACCGTGCGCGAGCCGCTGCAGGCCCTGCTGGGCGATCACCCCCGCGCCTTCCTCACCGAACCGCTCGACTACGACCAGCTGGTGGCGGCGATGCGTGGCTGCACGCTGCTGCTGAGTGATTCCGGCGGTCTGCAGGAGGAGGCACCGGCGCTGGGCAAGCCGGTGCTGGTGCTGCGCCGCACCACCGAGCGGCCGGAAGCGGTGGATGCCGGCACCGCCAGGCTGATCGGCACCGCCAGCGCCGACATCCTGCGGGAGGCCTCGCTGCTGCTGGAGAGCCAGGAGGCCTACGAGGCGATGGCCCGCGCCCACAACCCCTTCGGCGATGGCCAGGCCAGTGCCCGGATCGTGGAGGTGAGCCGCCGCTTCCTCAGTCGCGCCGCTTCTTAGCCCAGGGCGGCAGGTCGATGAACACCCGGGTGCCGGGCTTGAGCCCCTCCAGGATCTGGGTGTCCTTGCCGCTGCTGGCACCCAGCGTCACCGCCTGGAAGGTGGGCTGATTGCCGGGGCCCACCAGCAGCACGCCCGGTTGGCCCTGTTCGGTCACCACCGCCACGGTGGGGATCAGGGTGCGGGCGGCCAGGGTGCCGGTGTTGAAGTCGATGTCGGCGGTCATGCCGATGCGCAGCTCCGGTGGCGGATCGATCAGCTGCAGCGTCACCTCGAAGGAGGTGACGTTGTTGAGCTTCTCGGCCCGCGGTGCGATCTGGCGCACCCGGGCCGGGAAGCGGCGATCCGGGAACGCGTCCACCCGCACCGCGGCGCTCTGGCCCAGTTGGATGCGGCCGATGTCGCTCTCGGGCACCTTGGCCACCGCCTCGAGGCCCTGGGCCAGTTCCACGATCGAGGAGCTGCTGGCGCCGGCGCTGGCCGAGGCGGAGGTGGTGGGGGTCACGAAGGCGCCGGGATCGGCGAAGCGGGCGGTGATCACCCCGCTGAACGGCGCCCGCACCGTGAGGTCGCCCCGTTCCTTCAGGCGCGCCTCCAGCCGTTGCTGGGCTGCTTCCACAGCCGCTTTGTCCACCTGATAGGCCGACTTGGCGCTGTTGTAGTCGTCGATGCTGATGCCCCCCTGGCGGATCAGGGCTTCGCGGCGTTGCAGCTCGCTCTGGCTGCGCTGCAGCTGGGCCTGGGCGGAGCGCAGCTGCGCGCGCAGCTCATCGAGGCGGTCGTCGAGGTCGCCGCTGTCCATCAGGGCCAGGGGCTGGCCGGCCCGCACGCTGTCGCCCTCCTCCACGAACAGCTTCTCGAGCACCCCCTGGCGCTTCGGGCTCACGTTCACCTTGCGGAAGGCTTCCAGTTCGCCGCTGGCGGTGATCACGCCCGGCAGGGTGCCCTGACGGGCCACCACGGTGAAGCTGTCAAGGCTGCGCTGTTGCACGCTGCTGCGGCGCTGCTTCACCAGGGCGCCACCGCCGCCGATCAGCAGGGCTCCCGCCAGCAGGCCGGCCCAGAGCCGCTTGCGGCGCAACCAGGCCGGCCCACGTTGCAGGGCCCGTGGCAGGCGCAGGCTGCCCTCGCCGGGTGCATCGCCCTGGCGCTGCGGAGGGGGCTGGAGCATCGAGGAAGGAATGGTGGGCGCCGGCGCTGCACCCAGTCTTCCTGGTCGCCCGTGGCAACTGTGGCGCCCGGTGGGGTGGATCACCGCCAGAGCGATCCGGGGTGTGGGCGGTTCGCCCGGCAGTCCGTAGATTCCAGCGATGCTCAAAGCCGGAATCGTGGGTCTGCCCAATGTGGGCAAATCCACCCTCTTCAACGCCCTGGTGGCCAACGCGCAGGCGGAGGCCGCCAACTATCCCTTCTGCACGATCGAGCCCAATTCGGGCGTGGTGGCCGTGCCCGACCCGCGCCTGCAGCAGCTCTCCGATCTGAGCGGCAGCAAGGAGCTGATCCCCACCCGGGTGGAGTTCGTGGATATCGCCGGCCTGGTGAAGGGCGCCAGCCAGGGCGAGGGCCTGGGCAACAAGTTCCTCGCCAACATCCGCGAGGTGGACGCGATCGTGCACGTGGTGCGCTGCTTCGAGAACGACGACGTGATCCACGTGAGCGGTTCGGTGGGCCCGGCCCGCGACGCGGAGGTGATCAACCTGGAGCTGGGTCTGGCCGACCTCAGCCAGGTGGAGAAGCGGCGCGAGCGCCTGAAGAAACAGCTGCGCACCAGCAAGGAGGCGCAGGTGGAGGATGCGGCGCTTGAGCGCATCCAGGCCGTGCTGGAGCAGGGCGGTGCCGCCCGCAGCGTGGAGCTCAGTGAAGAGGAGGCCGCGATGGTGAAGCCCCTGGGGCTGCTCACCGCCAAGCCGATCATCTACGCCACCAACGTGAGCGAGGACGATCTCGCCTCCGGCAACGCCTATTGCGAGGAGGTGGCCGCCCTGGCCCAGAAGGAAGGTGCCGGCACCGTGCGCATCAGCGCCCAGGTGGAAGCTGAGCTGATCGAGCTGCCCGAGGAGGACCGCGCCGAGTTCCTGGCGGGCCTCGGGGTGGAGGAAGGCGGGTTGCAGAGCCTGATCCGCGCCACCTACAGCCTGCTGGGCCTGCGCACCTACTTCACCACCGGTGAGAAGGAAACCCGCGCCTGGACGATCAAGGCCGGCATGACCGCCCCCCAAGCGGCTGGCGTGATCCACACCGACTTCGAGCGCGGCTTCATCCGCGCCCAGACCATCGGCTACAAGCAGCTGCTGGAGGCCGGCTCCCTGGCCGAGGCGCGCAACAAGGGCTGGCTGCGGGCTGAGGGCAAGGAGTATGTGGTGGAAGAGGGCGACGTGATGGAGTTCCTCTTCAACGTGTAATGGCCCCAGAATGGCGCCAGGTTCAGCAGCGGCCATGACGGACCAGCAGCGCAGCGGCGACGCCGCCCAGCAGCACGATTTCGAGGTGCAGAAGCAGGTGCACCAGCAGATCCGCAACGACCCCGACTACGACGACTGGGAATACGGCACCGAGCCGCTGCCCCATGAGGCCTGGACCGCCAAGGTGAGCAAGGGCTGAGGCTTCAGCCCGGCTCCAGCTGCAGGGTGCTGTGCTCCACGCCGATCGCCGCCAGGGCGTCTTTGGCGCGGTGCAGCAGCTCGAGATCATCCATGCCGCAATCCTTCCGGCACACGTGAGCGGTGAGCGCCACCTGGGTGGTGCTCAGGCTCCAGATGTGCACGTGGTGCACGTTCACCACCCCGGGCAGCTCCAGCAGCGTGCGGCGCACCTCCTCGGGGCGGATGTGGCTGGGGATGCCATCGAGCAGCACCACCAGGGCATCGCGGATCAGAACAACGCCGGTGTATCCCACGGCCACGCCCACGCCGATGGCCGTGAGCGGATCGAGCCAGTGCCAGCCGGTGAGTCCCACCAGCAGGGCGCTCGCCAGCACCGCCACCGACACCAGCGCATCGCTGAGCAGGTGCAGCACGGCGGCGCGGCGGTTGAGGTCGTGGTGATGTCCGCCATGCCCACCACCGCCATGGCCGAACAGGCTTGCGGATCCCAGGTTCACCACGATGCCGGCGGCCGCGGCCCAGGCCACCGGGCCGCTCACCAGGGGTTGCGGGTCCGACAGGCGCTGGATCGCCTCCACCACCACCACGGCTGAGGCCATCGCCACCAGCACGCCGTTGATCAGGGCCGCCAGCTGGGTGCTGCGCCCGAAGCCGTAGGTGAAGCGCTCGCTGGGGGGGCGGGTGCTCAGCCGCTCCGCCCCCCAGCCCAGGCCCAGCCCCGCCACATCGCCGAGGTTGTGGATCGCATCACCGATCAGCGCCAGCGAGCCGAAGCCGATGCCGATCACCAGCTGCACCCCGGAGAGGGTGCTGTTCAGCAGGATGCTCCAGCGGAAGGCTGAGGCCAGCCCAGCCCGCCCGATGTGCTGCTTCGGATGGCGGCGATCCGGTTCGTGCAGGGCCATGGTGCGAGCGGCGCTTCCCCGATTGTGCGAACGATCGCCCCGGAGGGCATGTGTCCTGGATGGCCAGGCCTCAGCGCTTCACGTGAGCGCGGCGGCGGATCGGGCCGAGCAGCAGCAGGCTGAGGCTGCACACCAGTGCCACCAGCAGCCACAGCACCAGGCCATGGCCCTGGCTGTCGAGCAGCAGCCCGGCCAGCAGTGGCGCCGCGAAGGCACTCAGGGCGAAGCACTGGGAAAACAGCGCCATCGCCAGGCCGCCGTGGCCGGCCGGGCTCAGTTCCACCACCGCTTCGGTGGCCGTGGGGAGGAAGGCCGCCTGCCCGAAGGCCAGGCACACCAGCGCCAGCACCACCAGGGTGATGCCGCCCTCCGTGAGAGCCGAGAGGGCCAGCAGCGTGGTGCCGGCGATGAAGCAGGCAAGGCTCATCCCCAGCCCCACGGCCACCGATCGCCGGGCCAGACGCTGCCCCACCGGCCACTGGATCAGCAGCAGCAGTCCCAGCTGCACGCCGATCAACAGGGCGCTGATCGCTTCCGGTTGGGCATCGCGCTCCAGGCCGCCGCGCACCAGATCCAGGGGCAGGGCGCTCTGCATCAGCGCTGGGATCGCTGTGGCCACCACCGAGAGCAGCAGCATCGGCAGCAGGGCCGGCAGCCACTGCCCCAGCGGCACCGGCGGCACGCCCGAGCGCCCGCTGTGGGGGGCTCGGGGCAGCGGCCGCCGGAGCAGCATCGCGGCCAGCACCACGATGGCCGCGATGTCGACGCCGTAGACCCCGCGCAGCACGCCGCACTGGGCCAGCAGGGCACCGGTGAGTGTGCCGGCGGCCACACCGGCGGCATCAGCGCTGCGCACCAGGGCGTAGCCGCGGGCGGAGGGCAGCGGCGGTGCGCAGAGCGGCACGGCCAGCTCCACCGCCGGCCAGTAGAAGCCGCCGGCCAGGCCCAGCAGCAGCTGGCCGGCGATGTAGCCCGGCAGGGTCTGGGCCGAGAGCAGCAGCCCATCGCCGAGCAGTCCGCAGAGCGCCGCCAGCAGCACCGGCAGGCCGCAGCTCAGGCCCAGATCCAGCAGCCAGCCGCTGGCGAAGCGGCCCAGCGTGCCGGCCAGGGCCGCCAGCGCCAGGCCGCCGCCCACCTGCGAGGCCGTGAAATCCGCCTGGTGGAACACCATCGGCGTGAGGTAGAGCACGCCCCCGGCCCCGAAGCTGGCCACCAGGCGCACGCTGGCCAGTTCCCGCAGCGGCGCGGGAAACTGGTCCCACCAGTGTTTCCACCCGAAACGGCCCGTTGACAGCATCCGTGCCTGCGCCAACTCGTCAGAAACCGCTGGGTGGAGTGCTGCGCAGTCTGCTGGTTGGCCTGCTGCTGCTGGGGCCCATGCCGGCCCGGGCGGCGGAGCAGCTGGAGGTGCAGCTCGATGGCCTGAAGCTGCCGATCGATCTGGTGGAGCTGCAGGCCTGGACGGCGAACCCCCGCCAGGCCAGCGGTGATCTGCGCGTGTGGCTGGATCTGCTCGACCCTGCCGGCCGCGAGCAGCTGCTGCGGGTGCTGCGGGCGCCGCTGGTGCAGGACCGCTCCTTTGCCCAGCAGTTTCTCGACAGCTGGGCCGGCCAACGGGTGCTGGCGGAGCTGGACGATCTGATCCGCACCGATCAGGGAGCAGCCGGTCCGGTGCTCTATCAGACCCTGCAGGACCTGTTGCAGGTACAGGACCAGGTGACCACGATCCAGCTGCTGCGAGCCGTGCCCGGCCAGCGGCTGGTGCTCAATCTCGATGGTGGTCTGCAGCTGGCTGGGGAGTGGCAACGGCAGCTGCTGGATCAGCGCCGCGCCCTGATGGTCCTGCGGCAGCTGCCCCTGCGGCGGAGCACAACACCGCGCTCCAGTGTTCTGGCGGCTGCAACGGCTGGCGTGAGCGAGCGGTATCAGCTGCCGGTGGCCCATCGTTCAGAGCCGCTGCAGCTGCAGATCCGGCGCGGCAGCAGCGCCGCCTGGGTGCTGCTCACCCCGGGGCTGGGCGGCAGCGCCGAACAGCTCGAATGGCTGGCGGCCGGGCTGCAGCAGCGGGGTTGGTCGGTGGTGCTGCTCGATCACCCCGGCAGCGATGAGCGGGCCGTGCGTGAGCTGCTGGAGGGCCGGCGACCCCCACCGGGTGCGGAAACCCTGAAGGATCGGCTGCGCGATCTGCAGGCGGTGGTGGCGGCCGTGCAGAACGGAACCCTGCCCCGCCTGGGGCAGAGCGTGGTGCTGATGGGGCATTCCCTCGGTGGCCTCACGAGCTTTCTGGCGGCCGGTCTGCGGCCGGAGCCCGGCCTGGCCCGGCGCTGCGCGCGCGCCCTCGATGGCATCCCCCTCACCAACCTCTCGCGCCTGCTGCAGTGCCAGCTGCTGGATGTGGTGCTGCCGGCCGCCCAGCCCCTGGCCCAGCCGGTGGAGGCCGTGATCAGCCTCAACGGCTTCGGCAGCCTGCTCTGGCCCCATCGCGGCCTGCGAGCGCTGCAGGCCCCGGTGCTGCTGGTGGGTGGCAGCCTCGATCTGATCACCCCGCCCCTGAGCGAGCAGCTGCAGCTGTTCCTGCGGCAGAGCAGGCCCCAGAGCCGTTTGGTGCTGCTGGAGGGCGGCAGCCACTTCTCCCCCGTGCGCATCGCCAGCGGTGATCAGGCGCTGTTTCAGCTCGGTGAGGAGTTCGTGGGGGTGGAGCCCCAGCGGGTGCAGGCCCTCACCCTCAGCCTGGCCGCCGACTTCCTCAAGGCCCTGCCGCGGGGCCTGCAGCCGCAGCGCCGGCAGCTCGGCGGCGTCAACGCCTATGTGCTCAACCGCCCGCTGGCGCAGCGCTGGCAGGAGAGCCTGGAGCGCTAGAAGCGCACGCGCGGATCGAGCACGGCCACCAGCAGATCCACCAGCACGCTCACGGCCACCACCAGCGCTGCCACCACCACCACGATGCCCTGCACCACCGGGTAATCGCGCTGGCTGATCGCCTCCTGCAGGCGAAAGGCCACCCCCGGCCACGAATAGGTGACCTCGATCAGCAGCGCACCGCCGATCAGGGAGGCCACGGTGATGCCCGTGATCGTGAGCACCGGCAGCAGGGCATTGGGCAGGGCATGGCGCAGCACCACCCGCCGTTCGCTCAGGCCGCGGCTGCGGGCCGCCTCCACATAGTCGGAATCGAGGGCGCGGCGCAGGTTGAGCCGCAGGGCGTTGGCAAACACGCCGCTGAGCAGCAGCCCCAGCGTGCAGGCCGGCAGCACCAGATGGCGCAGAGCCCCCCAGAACTGCTCCGGGCTGCGGTTCAGCAGGCTGTCCAGCAGGTAGAAACCGCTGCCCGATGGCGGCACCAGCGTGGCGGGAAAGCGTCCGCCCACCGGCAGCCAGCCCAGCCACACGGCGAACACCAGCTGCACCACCATCGCCGCCCAGAAGGGCGGCAGGGCGTAGGTGCCGATGCCGTAGAGCCGGCCGGCCAGGTCGAGCCGCCCCTCAGGCCTGGCGATGCCGCTGAACCCCACGGTGAGCCCCAGCACGGCGGCGAGCAGCAGGGCGGTGAGCCCCAGCTCCAGGCTGGCCGGCAGGCTGTGGCCGATCACGCTGCTCACCGCTTCGCCGTTGTTGAGGGAATCGCCGAGCTGGCCGTGCAGCAGGTCGCCCAGGTAGCGCCCGTACTGCACCAGCAGCGGTTGATCGAGGCCCAGCTGCTGCCGCAGCGCCGCGCGAGCTTCCTGGGGAGCGCGGATGCCGAGCAGGGCGTCGATCGGATCGCCCGGTGCCACCCGCAGCAGCAGAAACACCAGGCTGGCGATCAGCCAGAGCATCAGGGGCACCAGCGCCAGGCGGCTGGCGGCGTAACGCAGCAGGTGGCTTCGGCGGCTCATCGAACACTCAGGGCCTGGAGCGACAGCTGGCCGCCGCCATCAAACACCGGTGGCCGCAGATGGGGCTGGGCCCAGGCCCGCGGCGCCACCTGCCACACCGGGATGTAGGCGGCCCCTGCGGCGGCGCGCCGCTGGATGCGTTGCAGCAGCGTGCGGCGCGGCGCGCCCGCCAGGCTCTCGCTGGCCTGCAGTTCGGCCTCGAGCCCTGGCGCGCTCCAGAAGCTGCCGGCGGCGGCGGCATTGCCGGCCAGGCACTGATCGCCCCGCACCGTGCTGCAGCCCAGCATCGGCGTCAGGTAGATGTCCGGATCGGGGTAGTCGCCGGTCCAGTCGAGCAGGATCGCGGGGAAGGCCCCTTTCTCCAGCTGCCGGTAGGCGGTGGTGGATTCCATGCCGCTGATCTCCAGCTGCAGGCAATCGGCCAGATCGCGCTCCAGCTGCGCTTTCCAGGTGAGGGCGAACAGCTTGTCGGCAGGCACGTTGGAGCGGAAGGTGAGCGGCAGCTTCAGGGGGCGGCTGCCGCAATAGCCGGCCTGCTGGAACAGGCGGCGGGCCTGCGTGGGGTTGTAGGTCGGCCAGGGGGGTGGCTCGGAACCCGCCAGCGGCGGCGGCACCAGCGAGCGCAGCGGCGCCCGGATGCCATAGCTCACCCGTTCGCTGATCAGCGGTCGGTTGAGGCTCAGGGCGATGGCCCGGCGCAGCAGCGGCTGATCGAGGGGCGGTCGGTTGCTCAGCAGCGTGAGATAGCCGATTTCGCCCGGCGGTCCGCTGCCCTCCACCAGCTGGCCGCGCTCGGCGCGCCGCGCCAGGGCGCGCTGCTGATCGCTCTCGATGCCGGTGGAAAGCAGCACATCCACCTCGCCGCTGATCAGGGCCCCGAACAGGGCGGTGGAGTTGCTCAGGCTCACCAGGTGGATGCCGCGGTTGCGCGGCGCCGGCCCCCAGTACTGCTTGAAGGGCAACAGCGTTTGCTTCTGCGCTGTGGAACGCACCAGCCGGTAGGGCCCGGTGCCCACGAAGCGATCGGTGAGCGAGCGCTGGGTGTGGTTCTGATAGGCGGTGGGCGAAAGCGCCGACAGGCTCACGGAACTCAGCAGCGCGGCCAGGGCCGTGTAAGGGCGTTTGAGCTGCAGCTCCAGTTCGTAGGGGCCACTGGCGCGCACCGCACGGATGCGGTTGTCGAGCAGATAGCTCATCTTGGCCAGGGCGCGGAAGCGCTCCAGGCTGAACACCATGGCGGCGGCATCGAAGCGTGTGCCGTCGTGGAAGCGCACGTCGCGCCGCAGGGGGATGCGCGCGGTGCGGCCGTCGGCGCTGAGGCGGGGGAGGGCGGTGGCGAGGTGCGGCCGGATCTGGCCGTCAGCGCCGGCCTTGTAGAGCGGATCGCCGATGGCGCTGAGCAGCTGGGTGCCGGCGAGGGTGGTGATATCCACCGGATCCACCGAGGCCAGGTTGCTCTTGCCGGCCACAACGAGCTGCCCGGCGGGGTGGGGCGGCTGGCAGCCCACCAGGAGCATCAGCCCTGGCAGCAGTGCGGCAAGGGTGAGAAGGCGGCGGGTCAAGGCGGCGGGCAAGCCCGCTCATTCAAGCCCCATGCACAAGGCGTGGGGGATGGTGGTGGCTCTGGCCCGCCACCTGCTGCAGGGAAATTTCAAACACGGGTGAACCGTGGCGGGCCAGGGGCCAGCGCCGCACCCAGCAGCGGTTGTGGCGGTCGTCAACGCCGATCACCTGATAGAGGTGCTCGTCGCACGTGAGGGTGATGCAGTCACCCTGATGCAGGGTCATGGTTCGGGGGTGGGCAGATGGATGGAACGGCTTGGGCGTGACGCTTGGAACGTGAGGTTTTGTGAAGGCCTCGGTTGGCACCAGCCTTCTTGGCTGAAGCCCGATCAAAGGTTCCTGTCGCTACAAAGCAAGGGCTGCGTCAGCGGATTCAGATGGCGCGTGTCGTGTTGTCGTTCTCGCTGTGTGTCCAATCTGCCTCAGCGCCGGCTCAGAGCGTGCGCAGGCAGGCCGCCACGGCCTTCACATCCGGCAGCGCCGTGATCGCCGCCAGGGCGCGGCGGAAGTTGGCCTCTTGCACCTCGTGGGTGATCACCACGATCTCGGCGTCGTTGGCATCGTCGCTGGTTTCGAACTGCAGGATCGATTGCAGCGACACCCCCTCATCGCCGAAGCAGCTGCCGATCCGCCCGATCACACCGGCCTGATCGCCGGTCTGCAGGCGCAGGTAGTTGCGGTGGCGGGTCTGGCCGGGATCCACCAGGCGGCAGGGGCGCCAGCGGCCGGCCGCCAGCAGCGGATCAAGGCCACCGGCCTCGCCTGTGGCCTCGCGGATGCCGGCGATGTTGAGGATGTCCGCCACCACGGCTGAGGCCGTGGGCCCAGCACCGGCGCCGGGGCCGTAGAACATCACCCGGCCCACCGGATCACCCTCCACCAGGATGGCGTTGTTCACGCCATGCACCCCCGCCAGCGGATGCTCCCGCGGCAGCAGCGTTGAGCCCACGCGCACATCCAGCTGCACCGTGCCATCGGCATCGGTGCCCAGGAACTGGGCGCTGGCCACCAGCTTCACCACGTAACCCAGCTGGGCCGCCACGCTCACATCGCGGCCCTCCAGGTTGTTGATGCCTTCGGTGGGGATCGCAGCCCGTTCGATCGGGCCGCCGTAGGCCAGGCCCGAGAGGATGGCGATCTTGTCGGCGGCATCGCCCCCTTCCACATCCGCGGCCGGATCGGCTTCGGCGTAGCCCAGGCGCTGGGCATCGGCCAGCACATCGGCGTAGGCCGCCCCCTCATCAGCCATGCGGCTGAGGATGTAGTTGGTGGTGCCGTTGATGATCCCGCTCACCCGCTGAATGCGGTTGCCACCCAGCGATTGCTTGAGCGGCTCGATGATCGGGATGCCGCCGCCCACGGCCGCTTCGATCAGCACATACACGCCCTTCTCGGCGGCCGCGCTGGCGATCTCTTCGCCGTGGCGGGCGATCACCGCCTTGTTGGCGGTCACCACCGGTTTGCCGGCGGCGATCGCCGCCAGGATCAGGCTGCGGGCCGGCTCCAGGCCGCCCATCACCTCCACCACGATGTCCACCGCGGGGTCGTTCACCACCGCCAGGGGGTCGGTGCAGAGCACCTCAGCCGGCAGCTCCACCGGCCGCGGACGGCTGAGATCGCGCACGGCAACGCGCCTGAGGGCCAGCTGCCCCACCAGGGGATGACGGCCCTGGGGGTTGAGCAGGATCTCGGCCACGCCAGCTCCAACCGTGCCAAGTCCGAGCAAGCCGATGCCGATGGTCATGCCGCCCTGTGCGCGAAAGAGGCTGATCCTAGAAATCGGCCGGTTCGGCGGGTCGTTCAGCCGGCGGCGAGAGCGCTGGCCTGGGCCTGCATCATCTTGAGGATGTTGAGAAAACCGTTGGCGCGCGAGGGGGTGAGGCTCGCCTGCAGGCCGGTCTCACGCAGGAAGCTGGGATCGATGGCGGCGGCGGCAGCCGGCTCCATCCCCTCCAGGCCTTCGATCAGCAGGGCCAGCAGCCCCTTGGTGATCGCGGCATCGGAATCCCCTTGCCAGTGGAGCTTGCCGTCCACCAGCTGCCCCACCACGTACACCTGCGACACGCAGCCCTTCACCTTGAAGGCGTCGTTGCGGTATTCCTCGGGAAAGGGCTGCAGTTTCTTGGCCAGCCAGAGCACGTATTCATAACGCCGCTTCGGATCGGCGGTGCCTTGGAGGCGTTCAACGATCTGATCGAGCTTCTCGCTGCCGGTGGCCATCAACGGGAACGACGGATGCGCTGGAGTCCCAGCAGCATGGCAGTTCCGCCCAGGGCACTGGCGCTCAACCAGCCGAGCGGGCTGGCGTGGTGGTGCTCACTGATCTGATCCAGCCGGGCCTTGCCGCCCTGCACCGGCATCTCGAGGTAGTCGCGGTGGCCTGGGCCGCCATCCACCTGCAATTCCCAGTCGCCATTGGCCTGGTTCGGCAGGGCGAAGCTCAGCTGCCCCTGGGCATCGGTGCGACCCAGCTCCAGGGCCTCGCCCTCCGGGCTCACCAGCCGCACCACGGCATCGCTGGTGGGTTCGCCGTTGGAGAAGCGGCTCTCGATCATCAGGCTCTCGCTCAGGCTCTGCAGCCGGGTGACGCTGCTTTCAATGCCATGGGCCTGGGCCGCCGCCGGGCTGCAGAGGATCGCCAGGGTGAGGGCGCGCTGGAGGTGGATCGTGAGCCTGCTCATCAGCTGCGGTTGCGATCGGGAGGTGATTGCCAGCTAAGCGCGTCCGGCTCAGGCCGACCAGCGGCTGTTGCTGCTGCGGGTCTTGCCGGCCTGCACCATGTGCACCATCGAGCTCACCATCATCGAGAGCGCATCGCTGCTCTCCTGGCGGCCCTTCAGTTCAGACGCCAGCACCTGCTCTGCTGCGGTCCCCCGGTTCAGCTGCAGGCTCGGCCCACGGCGGCGGCTGGCATCGCGGCCGGCGGCGAGGGCGGACTGGAGCGCGTCGTTGGCCTGCAGATCCACAACAAAGGTTGTTTCCTGCGTTGATCCTGCCAAAACCGTTGCGATGGCGCGGCGGCATCGCTGAGGTTTAAACAGGATGCAACCAATGCAGGCCCTGCTCATCCAGCCAGCCGTTGAAGGGAAGATCCCAGCGGTCGCAGGGGAGTTCATCCACCACGCAGCCCGCCGGCAGCACCGCCAGCGCCGGCACAGCCCCCCAGAGCGGATCGCTGCGCAGCCGGTCGAACCAGCCGCCGCCGTAGCCCAGTCGGATGCCGCGGCGATCGGCCGCCAGGGCCGGCGCCAGCAGCAGGCCCAGGCTGGCCGCTGGCAGATCGGGGCCTGCTGCTGGCGCCGGGATGCGGGTGGCGTCGTTGCTGAGGGGATCACCGGCGCACCAGGCGCGGTAGTGCAGGGCTTCGTCCTGCACCCGCGGCAGGGCCAGCCGTTGCGCCAGTTCGGGGTGCTCCCCCAGCCCTCGCAGGTCGGCCTCGCCGGGCAGGGGCCAGTAGAGCCCCAGGCGCTGCTCGCCGCGCAGCAGGGGCGGCAGGTGCTGTGCGGCCACCTGCTGCATCCCAGGCTCGGCCGCCGGCAGCAGCGCCAGGCGGCGTTGGCGGAAGCGGCGGCGGAGGTCGGTTTTGGCGCTCACCGCTGAAACCAGCCCGTCAGGGCCGCGGCCAGGGCATCGGCGGCGTCATCGGGCCGCGGCGGTTGCTCCAGGTTGAGCTCGCGCATCACCGCGGCGAGCACGTCGTCCTTGTCGGCGTGGCCGTGGCCGGCCAGGGCCAGCTTGATCTGCATCGGCGGGAACTCCGCCACCGGGATCTGGAAGCGCGCCAGCGTCATCATCAGCACGCCGCGGGCCTGCACCACAGAGATCGTGGTGCTGGAGCGGTAGAAGAAGAACTTCTCCACCACGGCCAGCTGCGGCCGCCAGGCGCGGATCAACTGCCGCAGGTCGCGGGCGATCTCCACCATCCGCTCCCCCTCGCTGCGGCCCGGATCGGTGCGGATGATGCCGCAATCGAGCAGCTGCTGGCGGCCGCGGCCCGGGGTGCCATCCACCTCGATCACGCCATAGCCCACGCGGGCCAGGCCGGGGTCGAGGCCGAGGATCACCATCGGTGCCCCCGGCGCTGCATCAGGCCGCCAGGGCCAGTTCGAAGGCGCCGCGATCGCTGGTTTCGGGGCGCTCGAACACCTTGCAGAACACCTTCACCACGCGATCGCCGGAATCGATCTGCTCGAGCGGATCCTTGCGCAGGCGGTGGCGCAGGCAGCAGGCGGCTACACGGGCCACGTCGTCTTCGGTGACTTCGGTGCGGCCTTCGAAGGCGGCCAGGGCACGGGCGGCGCGGTTGGTCACGATGTCGCCCCGCAGGCCGTCCACATCCAGCTCGCCGCAGATGGCGGAGATGCGGACGCGCAGGTCGTCGTCGATCTGCACCTGAGGCAGGCGGTTCTGGGCTTCCACCACCCGGGCCTGCAGGGCGTCCTGGGTGGTCTGAACGGCGTTGTTGAAGCCGTCGGGGTCGTTGTCGAAGGCGGTGCGCTGATCCACCACCTGCACGCGCAGCTCGGGATCACGCACGGTGCGCACCTCCACGCTCATGCCGAAGCGATCCAGCAGCTGAGGGCGCAGCTCGCCCTCCTCGGGGTTGCCGGAGCCGATCAGCACGAAGCGGGCCGGGTGGCGCACGCTCACGCCCTCGCGCTCCACGGTGTTCCAGCCGGAGGCGGCCGAATCCAGCAGCACGTCCACCAGGTGGTCGTCGAGCAGGTTCACCTCGTCCACATAGAGCAGGCCGCGGTTGGCCTTGGCCAGCAGGCCGGGCTCAAAGGCGCGCACGC